>JBCQUC010000072.1:0-8678 GCA_047174275.1 Rikenellaceae bacterium
AACTTTTTTGAAAATATTACCATCTTGATCTTAATAATAATAACAAAAAATTGAAAAAAAATTTAAGGGCAAGGCTAAAAGCTCCATTTATTTCACTAAATTTGCAGCGATAGACTTCGCTTATGAAGTGCGGTAAATATCAACTAACAAATGTAAATAATGGCAAAAGTTATAGCTCTTGCAAATCAAAAAGGTGGGGTAGGGAAGACTACAACTGCGATCAACCTAGCAGCCTCCTTAGCGATACTTGGCAAGAAGGTACTTCTTATAGATGCTGATCCTCAGGCAAATGCAACGTCGGGTTTGGGGTTTGATATCAACGAGGAGGGTATATATGAGTGTTTGATGGGCGATGCACGCTCTTCGGATCTGGTCTTTCATTCGGAGGATATCAAAAATTTAGATCTTCTCCCTTCGTCGATTAATTTGGTGGCAGCAGATGCCGAACTCCCAGGGTTGGAGAACCCTCATGGTGCTGCAAAGGCTGTGATTGACCCCCTCAGGGATCATTATGATTTTATATTGGTCGACTGTTCACCATCGTTAGGCTACTTGACTGTCAATATATTAGCCGCTTCGGATACTGTTTTAGTCCCTGTACAGTGCGAATACTTGGCGTTGGAGGGTCTAAGCAAACTCCTCAATACCATCAAGATTGTTCAAAATGCAATCAACCCATCGCTCGACATCGAGGGGTTTGTACTCACGATGTATATGCGCAATAAATTGAATAATCAAGTCGTTCATGAGGTTAGGACACACTTCCAAAATTTAGCTTTTGAGACCATGATTCCGCGAAATGTACGTTTGAGCGAAGCCCCATCATATGGTAAACCAGCCATACTGTATGATGCTTCGGCAGTCGGATCAAAAAACTACCTAAATCTAGCCAAGGAGCTCCTTGAGCGTCAAACAGAAGAGTAAAGGGGACTTCTAATAATTCCCCAAAATACTTTTCCGTTACTATTCACCCCTTTTGTTTTTAGTCAAAATCGGTGGTAGGGGGCACTACAACCCACTTTGCCTAAAAACAAAATGGATAAATATTAACGAAGAATTAAAATCGGGGAATTATTAGAAGTCCCCTAAACCCAAAGATATGAAACAACAAAAAGGACTAGGACGCGGTCTGCAAGCGATATTTAGCAACGACAAGATCGAGGCTAAGATGAACAACGCAAAGAGCGTCACAATTAGTGCAACCACAAATGTCCAGATAGATAAAATATTTCCAAATCCCAAGCAGCCTCGCACAACTTTTGCAGAGTCTCAACTTGAGGAGCTAGCACAATCGATCAAGGAGTTAGGGATTATCCAACCTATTACACTTCGTAATGGAGAGGATAAATACATAATAATCAGTGGAGAGCGTCGATGGAGAGCTGCTCGCATGGCTGGTCTTAAGGAGATCCCAGCGTTTATACGCGATGTCAACGATGAGCAGATGCACTTGATGGCTCTGGTCGAGAATCTACAGCGAGAGGATCTGAATCCAATTGAGATCTCGATCGGATTGCAGAGGTTGATCGATGAGTGTTCGCTGACACAAGAGGCTCTAGCACAACGCGTTGCGATGAAGCGTTCGTCGGTGTCTAACTACCTACGACTGCTCAAACTCTCCGATGAGGTGCAGTATGCACTAAAGCAGGGGCTAATTACAATGGGACACGCCAAAGCGATAGCGTCGTTGCAGGATCAGGAGATGCAGTTGGAGCTGCTTAAGATCTGTATCGAGCGCAATATCTCGGTTCGAGAGGCGGAGACAATGGCTAGTGCGATGTCAAAGGCGACAAACAAAGAGGAGCGAGAGATGTTGGAGAGCCCTCTGCCACAAGGAGGAGATCTCCTTTTGTCGCGACTCGAGGGGATATTCTCCAAAGGGGTCTCGATCAAGGCAAACAACAAAGGTGGTGGAAAGATAGTGATAAATTATAGCAATCAAGATGAGCTTCAGAGGCTTATACAGGAGCTAGAGATAGATGAGTAGAGAGATAGTTGAGCGTATTAACATAGCCTTTAAAATAGGAGTCATGGCAATTGTGCTACTTGTTTTTTTGAGTAGCACATTGTCGCATATTGTCGCACAGCCGCGAACAATAGAGCGCACCTACGTCAGAGGTGGACTTCTTGGTGGAGGCGAAACACCAAGAGAGTTGCGAGATTCGCTTGCGGGTGGTGACTCACTGCTGCTTGATAGCCTTGTTCTACGACAAGACTCTACAACAACAGCTGTTGCAGCTCAATCAATCTTAACTCAAACAACACTTCCGATCGACTCTACAGAGTTGCTAAATGCTCCACGTGTCAGATACTTCACCGATTCGATGTCGCTATCGAAGGTCTGTTGGACAGCTACGGTGCTCCCTGGATTTGGTCAAATATACAATAAACAGGCGTGGAAGTTGCCGATCTTCTACTCTGCAATTGCAGGAGGTTTGGCACTATATCTCAACGAAAATAAGACGTACAAACCTCTAAAAGAGGAGTATGATCTAATCACATATAGCAGCCTAGAGCGCACCGAAGAGCTTAACGCGGTGCAGAATGCGATGATCCGTAGCAATACACGTCGACAACTATATCTCGGAGCGACGATCGGTTCATATATCTATATGCTAGGCGATGCAGCGGTGAACTACGCTACCAACGACACCTCCGATGTCAAACGTGCAACAACGCTTGCGACAATATGCCCAGGAGCTGGTCAGATCTACAACAAAAGTTACTGGAAAATCCCATTTGTAATAGGCGGTTTCGCCTCGATGATCTATGTCGTAGATTGGAATAACCGCGGATATCAACGCTTCTCGAAGGCGTATAAACAGGTTTTGGCGTATGATACAGATCCCGACGACTATCCAGATGGCTCTCCCGATGAGTTTTCGGGGCGTTATTCATCCTCTTATCTTCAGAGTCTGCGCGATAGTTATCGACGTAATCGAGACCTAAGTATCATCATGTTAGCAGGGCTCTATGTGCTTCAGATTGTGGATGCACACGTTGATGCACACTTCAAAGATTTCGATATCTCGGATGATCTCGCATTTGATATTGAGCCTGTTATGGGCTATTCGTACTCGCCTGCAACAAACAGCAATGGTGCAACGTATGGATTTAAACTTGGAATTACATTCTAAACCAAATATAAGTAGTGAAAAACAATTATTGCCATATTTTTAAAAGCACTCTTGGAGTGATATTTTTCACTATTAAATCTCAATGTAGAACCACTATATTTTCAATTCAATAGCAAAAAATCTCATCTCCAATAGCACTCTTAAAAACACACCAATAATTATTTTCCACTACTTACAAAAATAAAATTTGATGAAACTCTATAGATCACTGTTACTAAGTATATTTACACTTTCTACGCTCTTCGCCTCTGCACAGGTGCTAATAGAGCCGACGCGCAGAGAGCGCAAAATCATCGAAAAGATAGATATCCTTAATAACGAACTTATAGCGACTCGCAAAGCACTTGCCGAAGAGCAGTTCAAACGCGGAGTCGATACTGTGCAACACGTCGAAGAGGAGGAGGAGATCATCATTGAAGAGGAGGTGTTAGAGATAGCAGAGGTTGTTGAGGTTATTGAAGAGGTTGAGGTGGCGGAAGAGGTAAAAGAGCTCCCCAATATGACCTTCGCATTCAACCCAATTCAGATGGATTCACTGCTCTGTGAGTGGCGCGAAAAGGAGGCACTGGATCAATTCGATACATTTTTCCAACAATATATCTATATCGACGATACAACATACGTCGCAACAATCGAGAATGCCCCTAAAAAAGAGGCTGAAAAAACCCTCGACACCCTCTATCAGAGCCGCCTCACAAAGTTAGCCTCCCCAATCGGACTACCATATAACTCGATCGTTCGAAACTACATAAATCGCTATGTGTCATCCAATACATCATTGATGACCAATGTTATGACACGCTCCCAATACTATTTTCCACACATCGAGGAGGAGCTCATAAAACACGATCTTCCACTAGAACTCCGTGCAATGCCAATTATCGAGTCGGCACTCACATCAACAGCCGTATCACGCGCTGGAGCGGCTGGATTGTGGCAATTTATGCCATCAACGGGCAAGGTCTACAATCTGGAGGTCAACTCGTTGGTCGACGAAAGATGTGATCCAGCAAAGGCAACAGTCGCAGCGTGTCGATTCCTGTCGGATCTATACAGAATGTATGGTGAGTGGTCGTTGGCTATCGCAGCCTATAATTGTGGGCCAGGGAATGTAAATAAAGCACTCGCAAGGTCGGGTCTCAAAGAGGGTACATTTTGGGATATCTACTACTATCTTCCACGCGAGACACGCGGATATGTCCCTGCATTTATCGCTGCTAGCTACGCCTATGCCTACCATCAACAGCATGGTATCGAGCTCAATGAGCCACCTCTTCCGTTGGCTACAGATACAGTGACTGTCAACAAGATACTCCATCTGGGACAGGTCTCGGAGGTGCTCGATATTCCGATAGAGCTGCTTCGTCAACTCAATCCACAGTATCGACGCGATATCATCCCAGCAACGACGAAAACATACTCTCTGCGCCTACCGCAACGATATGTAAGCCCATTCATCGAACAGGAGCTAGCGATCAATAAACTAGATTCAACATACTTAAAACAGTATATAGACCCAGCAAATATCAAAAAGTTGATCTCTGGAACAAGCGGGTCTGTATACGTTGTTAAGAGTGGCGACACATTGGGTGCTATAGCTCGCAAGCACCACACAACAGTGAGTAATATTATGGCGTGGAACAACCTGCGAAGCGCAAATAAACTCTCCATAGGGCAGCGACTTAGAGTATCATCATCTCTTTAATCATATGACACATTCCGAAGATATTATAGTTGCCCCTGCTACGCTAAGTGGAGGTGCGATAGCCATCATTAGAGTTAGCGGAGAGGGCTCAATCACTCTAGTTGATAACGTTTTTCGACCACATCGTAAAGGTGGATTGTCTAATGCTAAAGGGTATACACTCCACTATGGTGAAGTGCTTGATAACGATAGTGTTATTGACGATGTAATAATATCGCTATTTCGCGCACCACACTCATACACGAGCGAAGATAGCGTGGAGATATCATGCCATGGCTCAAGCTATATTGTACAACGAATCATAGAGCTAATTGTATCACATGGAGCACGCTTAGCCAACGCAGGGGAGTTTACAACTCGTGCATTTTTAGCTGGAAAAATTGACCTCTCTCAAGCCGAAGCTGTAGCCGATATGATCGCCTCTACATCGCGAGCTACACATGCAATGGCAACCACCCAGATGCGCGGAGGATACTCCGATAAATTGGTAAGTATGCGCTCTGAATTGGTGCATTTGAGTGCTCTTCTAGAGTTAGAGCTAGACTTTTCAGAGGAGGATGTAGAGTTTGCAGATCGCTCAGAGTTAAGAAATTTAATGGAGGGTTTGCAGTCGGAGATCGAACACCTTCGTGAATCGTTCAGGATTGGAAATGCCATAAAAGAGGGAGTTGCAGTGGCAATCGTTGGAGCACCAAATGCAGGAAAAAGTACGCTATTAAATCGCATTCTGGGCGAAGATCGAGCGATGGTATCTGATGTAGCAGGCACCACGCGAGACTCAATAGAGGAGACGATCGTATTGGATGGAGTAACATTCAGATTCATCGACACAGCTGGTCTACACACAACAGAGGACAAGCTCGAAAAGATGGGAATCGAGAGGACACACACTGCAATCTCAAAAGCCCAAATCATCATCCAGCTAATTGATATAAAAGGGATTGATGATGTGGTAGATATAAAGATACTACCTAACCAATCACTAATTAGAGTGATAAACAAAGTTGATTTAATCGACAACAAAATCGATCAATCAAACGATCTATACATATCAGCAAAAGATGGCGATGGAGTCGATGAATTACTAAAAGAGCTAAGTTCAAAGATCGACCTAGAGGGTCTCTACCAAGGTGACATAATAGTCTCCAACGCCCGTCACTACACCCATCTAAACGACGCTAACCAATCACTCACAGCGGCAATATCAGCCCTAAACAACAACCTCCCAACCGACCTACTAACCCAAGATCTCCGTCACACGCTCCACCACATCGGCTCAATCACAGGCGAAATAACCACCAACGAAATCCTAAGCAAAATATTCTCCTCATTCTGCATTGGAAAGTAACCCAATGAATCAACGTCTAATCAAAAGTATATAAATGTCTTATATTTCAATTAGTTAAGCTATTCGATTAAGATGTTGCATAACTTATAATTTATCAAATATGTCGCAAAATTTGCAACGTATTTGATATTTTTTATACCTTTGTCGCAAACTTTTATGACACAATGGAAATAAAACTATTAAAGCGCAAACTAAAGTCAGGACGAACTTCACTGGTTTTAGAGTATTATACGGGCTACACGCTCGGAGAGAACGGAAAGCCAAAGGCGAACCGCAAATATGAAACCTTAGAATACTTCCTGCACACCACCCCAAAGGACAAACGAGAGCGAGACCACAACAAGGTGAATCTCGAAATGGCGGAGAAGGTAAAGGCGAAGCGACTCCTTGCCGAACAAAATAAGAGCTACGGATTTGCGGTCGAGTATAAAATCCGCACCAATCTTGTAGGCTACATCCGTGAGATGATCGAGCGTCGCAGAGACTCCCCCGGCAATTGGGGTAACTGGGATAGTGCGCTCAAACATCTTTTGTCTTATGCAGGTGAAGACACTACTTTTGAGATGGTCGACAAACGATTTTGCGAGGGTTTTAAACGTTATCTTGCTGAGGGCGCAAGGACTAAGAGCGACACAAAGTTATCACCAGCGAGCCAAAGTAGCTACTTTTTGAAGTTGAAAGCGGCACTTAATCAAGCAGTTGACGAGGGTATTATTCCACAATCCCCTGCTGCAAAAATCACCCCTGCAAAGGTCGAGGAGGCGCATCGTGAGTATTTGACATTTGAGGAGATAAAGCGATTAGTATCAGCATATTGTAAATATCCAATCTTAAAGCAAGCATTCCTATTCTCGTGCCTCACTGGTATGCGCTGGAGCGACATCAACAAGCTCACTTGGAGCGAGGTGCAGGAGTATGATGGCACTACGAGAATTGTTTTCAGACAGAAGAAAACCAAGGGTTTTGAGTATCTCGACATCTCGGATCAGGCAGTGCGATATATGAGTGAGCGAGGAGAGGATGACGAGCGAGTTTTCGCAGGTTTGAAATACTCTGCGTGGCATAATTTAGCCCTGCGTGAATGGTGTTTAGAGGCTGATATTAAGAAACATATCACCTTCCATTGCGGACGACATAGCTTTGCAGTATTGCAACTTTCACTCGGCACAGAGATCTACACAGTCTCAAAACTATTAGGTCACAGAGAGCTGAAAACAACCCAAATATACGCCCAAATTATGGACGACAAAAAGCGTGAGGCAGTCAATAAAATTCCTGAATTATAGTATCTTTGCAGAGTATGAATAACGAATTATTAATATATCAGTCGGAAGATGGTAGCATCAAGATAGATGTGAATGTCACCGAAGAGACTGTTTGGCTCACGCAGAGTCAGATGGCGGAGCTGTTTGGTAAGGGTCGAACAACCATTACTGAACATATAAAAAACATCTTCGAGGAGGGTGAACTTAGTCAAGAAGTGGTATGTCGGGATTTCCGACACACCACTCAGCATGGTGCTATGGAGGGTAAAACGCAGACTTCGACAACCAAATACTACAACCTCGACGTAATAATCTCAGTAGGCTACCGAGTGAAATCGCACCAAGGTACGCAGTTCCGAATTTGGGCGATGCAGGTTCTCCGTGAGTACATCATCAAGGGTTTTGCCCTCAATGACGAGCGTATGAAGTCCGGCAAATCGATGAACTACTTCGACGAGCTGCAGGAGCGCATACGTGAAATCCGCCTCTCGGAGCGAGTATTTTATCAAAAGATCAAGGATATATACACCACCAGCATAGACTACAACGCCAAAGATGAGCAGACTGTTCAGTTCTTCAAGGTGGTACAGAACAAACTTCTGTGGGCAATAAGTAGCCAAACAGCAGCCGAGCTGGTGATGCACAGAGCCAATGCCGAGTTGCCATTTATGGGAATGACCTCTTACGACAAGAAGATTGAGAAGCGCATCACAAAGTCAGAGGCTAAGACTGCTAAAAATTACCTCACAGGGTCAGAGATGCAGGATTTGGGGCTACTTGTCGAGCAATACCTTGCATTTGCCGAGGCGCAAGCACGTCGTAAAGTGCCGATGTATATGGCGGATTGGATCAAGAAGCTCAACGATATCTTGACGATCAATGGTCGTGAGATTTTGGAGCACGCAGGGCGAATTAGTAGCCAAGTTGCAGAGAGTTATGCAGGTGAGCAGTTGGCACAGCACAAGGAGAGGTTAAAGGTTGCCGAGAAGTTGGCGAGCCTTGAGGAGTTGGAGCGAGATATAAAATTAACATAAGGTAACATTAATGACAAAGAGGGAATTCTTAAACATTACGCATAGAAGAACAAACAATAAAATAAAAGAGAGTCCGACTAACAATCAAAAGTTAGTCGGACTTTTTGCATTTGGATAAGATTCTCGAATTACGCTGCGATTCTATAATTTGGGTTTAAGGTTGTTGAAAATGCTTTATTGGGGTCAATA
>JBCQUC010000073.1:0-8678 GCA_047174275.1 Rikenellaceae bacterium
GTGTAGACCACATCGGTAACATATATATGGTTGTCACGCCCCACGCAGTAGCATATCGAACAGAGATAATCATCGCCCATATCGGCGGTATCGGTGTAGTTCTCGCGTTTGATAATAATATCGGGCAGTTTTTCATACTCCTCGAAGCTATCTCCATACAGAAGCCCCTCTTTGGTCGATGGATTACCTTGATACATACACTCAAATCGCAGAGGGTCTAATGCTCGTTTCTGTGACAGAAGCTCCTCGCTCTGTTGCGAAGCCCATAGAGCTACGCCAATCTCGCGTGGATCAATTATCGACGGTGGTGTTGTCTTTATCGCCTCGAAGTTGAGATATAACCACTCTTTGGGTGATAGCTCGTCGATTTGGTCAAAAGAGGTGAATATCACGAATGGTTCGCGCTGTGTAAGCGTTCCGATTAGATCCTCTTCGTGCCAACGGGTAAAGACTATAAGCTCGCTAGAGTTGTTGTGCATTCGAGTCTTTACGACCGAAGTATACCACTCTTGGCAATTTTCGCGCACAAGGGGTGAATTAGCCTCCATTGCATCTTTGTATAGATCATCCAAGATGAAGCAATCGACCCTATTCCCTGTGAGAGCCCCTTCGCGACCCACCGAAAGTAGCGACCCTTGATAGTTTATTATCTCTACCTCTTCGCTTGTTCTTATGTAGTTCGGTGGTTTTGACCCCACCTTTATCGTTGTCGATGGGAATATCTCATTATACTCCTTCGACTCCAAAATTCGCTGTATGCGACGGTTGAACTTTGAGGCGAGTGATGCAGAGTAGGAGGCAATGGCAACCCTCAGGTCGGGATTTAACCCCAACATATAGGCTGGAAGTAGGGTAGTAGCCCCCAAACTCTTTCCATGTTGCGGTGGCATTGTCACGATCAACTTCTTTACTCTACCTTGTGCAAATAGCTCAAGTAGTTTATAGTATGTGGTGTGAAAATTCTCAAATTCGATAATTGGAGATACTATCTTTGCAAACTCAATAAACCCAGGAGGTATCGATATTTTGTCGGAATTATCACTTTTTTCCAATAAATGAATCTTATTGCACAATAATGTGCTATTACTGTTCGTTATAGAGACTGAGGGAGAATCATTTTCTGTAGCTGTTTTATTTTGAGATAGATTATTTTGGACTTCTGGCTCTTTTTTTGCATTTAACATTTTTGAACTCTATTTTGTCTGGTTGTTATTGATTACTATTGGTCATAATGGCTTTTTTGGGGCTCAATTATTGTTGACAGGTTATAAATTTAAGGGTGTCGAAGTCGAAATCGTTAGGGACTTCACCGTCGATGGTTGATGTGTGAAGTTCACACCATACTGGGACGATGTCGTACAAAACCTCTGTAATCCCCTCTGGAAAGTGCTCTAGGCGGTAATATGGGATTATTGTAGCTATAAAATATATTTCGATTTCGTCGTATTCAAATTTGATTGTATTCGAGAAGATAGTTGTAGGTGAGATTATATTTTGTAGCTCAACAGCTATGAAATTGTATATTTGTGATGTAATTTGGAACATAATTAGTTATTTTAACATATTTATTTTTGTATTCTCCGACAAAAGTCGTACCTTTGCAGTTGCAAATATAGGCTCAATACTTTAACTACACAATAGCGTAGTCGAAAAAAGTAAACAAAATTTAACAAATATTATATAAAAGATTCATGATGGTAAACGAAAGATTTAGGCTTATACGAAAAAAACTTGAGATGACGCAAGAGCAGCTGGCTCAGAGACTTGGTGTGGGAAAAGCAGCCCTATCAATGATCGAGACTGGCAAGGCTGGGCTCTCTTCTCGAAACCTCAATATAATGGTTCAGGAATTTAATGTTAACGCGGAGTGGGTTGAGACAGGTAATGGTGAGATGTTTACAGCTGAGCCAGACCTTAAGAAATTCATGCTTCGTACAGACTCTTCTGTGCCGTTGCAGAGTGTGCCTCTGTATTCGATTGAGGGGACAGCTGGATTAGTGCCGTTGTTTACAAATCCAGAGGGGGCGAAGCCTGTGAACTTCATACATATTCCAAATCTGCCGAAGTGCGATGGTGCAATATATATCGTTGGTGACTCTATGTACCCACTTCTAAAGAGTGGCGATATCGTGCTTTATAAGCAGATTCTAGATATTTCGAATATCTTCTGGGGTGATATGTACCTGCTTTCGATCGACTTGGATGGAGAGGAGTATGTTACAGTGAAGTATATCCAGAAGAGCGAAGATCCAAATTGTGTGCGTCTTGTGAGTCAGAATCAACACCACGCTGACAAGGAGATCGAGGTGAGCCGTATTCGCGCCTTGGCACTTATTAAGGCTAGCGTTAGAATGAACTCTATCAGATAGTCACAGAGATAGACCGATAAAAATAGTTGAGGTAGAAGAGCATTTGCAAACTTCTACCTCAACTATTTTTTATTATTATTGTCCGATAAAACTTTACAATTTGTATTGGCACCTTGTTTCGACTCTGAAAGAGTCGTCATCCTGAACTTGTTTCAGGATCCCTAACTATCAGAGTTTCGGATCATTTGCAGAGATCCTGAAACAAGTTCAGGATGACGAAATTTTCAATTTCGTATCTCAAGTGGGACTATCAGTAAAAAAGTAAGTCTCTGGTTTTATAAACGCATACAATCTGTTATATTACAGCGTATTACAAATGTTTATTGGATTTTTATCGGGCACTAATATTTTTCATCTCCCCTCAATTCTCCTAAAAGGGAGTTCAAGTACCCCCCAAAGAGCCTCTCCAAATATTCCTCCGCTCATCTTTGAGTCGCCCTCTCTGCGCTCCGTAAAGATAATAGAGAGCTCTTCGAGCTTAAAACCGAGCTTTATGGATGTGTACTTCATCTCTATCTGGAAGCCATATCCCTGCATCTTAACTTGATCGAGGTCAATGCCACTCAAAACCTTGCGTGAATAACAGACAAATCCTGCCGTTGCATCCATAACTCTCATTCGTGTTACAACCCTCACATACATCGAGGCAAAATACGAGAGCAGAAGCCTCGACATAGGCCAATTGACAACATTTACCCCTTTGATATATCGCGATCCAACAACTACATCTGCCCCTTTGCGAGCTCTATTTCGAAGTCTAACGAGATCCTCTGGATTATGCGAGAAGTCACAATCCATCTCAAAGATATAGTTGTAGTTATTATGCTCCAGAGCCCATTTAAAACCGGCGATATATGCCGATCCGAGCCCTAGCTTTCCGCTACGCTCTATCAGCGAGATTCGATCTGCGTATTGCGTCATCTTTTCACGCACTATAGCAGCTGTACCATCGGGAGATCCATCGTCGATTATGAGTAGATCGAAGTTGCCGCCATCGAGTTGCATTACGACATCCACCATCTTTGCGATGTTGTTGATCTCGTTGTATGTCGGTATTATCACTAAATTTTCACTCATAATTTTTCGTTAAGATTACCCCCTTATCCTATACAAATATAGTACAATTTAGTTATAAATACAAAAATCCCCCACACTTTTAAAAGCATAGGGGATTTTATATAATTCAAGGAGTAACTACTTAGCCTCTTTTCTCGCTTTACGCTCCATCATATCGTGTGCAACTGGGGTCGCAATGAAGATAGATGAATAAGTTCCAATGATGATACCGATAATCATCGCAAAGATGAATCCGCGGATTGTCTCGCCTCCGAAAATAAAGATCGCAAGCAGTGTAACCATCGTTGTTCCCGATGTATTCAATGTACGAGCCATTGTAGAGTTGATCGCAGAGTTGATATTCTCCTTCAAATCACGCTTCGGATAGAGACCAATATACTCACGGATACGGTCGAAGATAATCACTGTATCATTGATAGAGTAACCGATGATTGTAAGGATCGCAGCGATAAATGCCTGGTTAACCTCCAAGTTGAATGGTACAATACCATACAATAGAGAGAATAGACCAATCACGATCAACGAGTCATGAGCCAAAGATGCTGTTGCACCCGATGCCCACTCCCATCTCTTGAATCGAAGTGTGATGTATAGAGCAATTGCGATCAACGATGCAAAGATCGCCCACAATGCGTTAATTGTCATATCTTTTGCGATAGATGGGCCGATCTTATCAGCCGATACGATACCATTTACATCCTCTTGAGTATTGCGGAATCCATCGAATGAGATATCATATCCATAAAGACCCTTAACAGCGTTATAGATGATACCATCTACCTCCTCTGTTGTCTCCTCCGATGTATCATCGTACTTATACTGAGTTACGATACGCATCTGATTCTCATTACCATACTGCTTAACCTCGAAGCTAACCTCCGAAGCGTCGCCACCTATGAATGAAGAGTTCAATGACTCACGAATCTCCTCTGCCGATACTGGTTGGTCGAAACGAACAACATATGCACGACCTCCTGTGAACTCTGTTCCAAGGTTCAAACCACGAACTCCCAACGAGATAACAAGTACAAGTAATACAGCTCCCGAGATCTTATAGGCTGTTTGACGCTTGCCAATAAAGTCTAGCTTCAAATCAGACAACCAATTCTCCGACCATGAGCGAGAGAACTTGATACCGTTGAACTTCTTCGCAGCCCACTCAATCAAAAGACGAGTGATGAAGATCGAGCAGAACAACGATGTGATGATACCGATGATAAGGGTTGTCGCAAATCCCTGAACAGGTCCTGTTCCAAATAGTGCCAATACAATACCAGTGATAAGTGTAGTGACGTTACCATCGATGATCGCAGAGTAAGCATTCGAGAATCCATCGTTAATCGCGGCAGCAAGACCCTTTCCGCCACGTAGCTCCTCCTTGATACGCTCATATATGATTACATTGGCATCAACCGCCATACCCATAGTAAGCACGATACCCGCGATACCAGGAAGTGTCAATACCGCACCAAACGATACAAGCACACCCATCAAAAGGAATACATTGCTAATAAGAGCCAAATCCGACAACCATCCAGCTGTTTTGTAGAATAGACCCATATATAGAAGTACCAATACGAATGCAATCAAGAACGACATAAGACCAGCGTCGATAGACTCCTGACCAAGTGATGGACCAACTACAGTATCCTGAATGATACGTGCAGGAGCTGGAACTTTACCAGACTTAAGTACATTTGCAAGGTCTTTCGCCTCTTGAATTGAGAAGTCTCCAGAGATTGATGAGTTACCACCCTCGATCTTCGAACGAACAACTGGTGCAGAGTATACATAACCATCCAAGACAATAGCTATGCAGTTTCCGATATTGTCACCAGTCAAACGAGACCACTCCTGAACACCCTCAGCGTTCATTGACATCGAAACCTCAGCTGTAGCACCCTGCTCAGAGTACATCTCGCGAGCATCTGTTACAACACCACCATCGAGTGGAGCTTTTCCATCCGTGCGCTCAACCTTGATCGCATATAATAGGAAGCGACCATCAGCATAATCATCGCCCTTGATTCCCCATTTGAACTGAACATCCAAAGGGAGCATATCACGAACAGCTGGCATAGCCAAATACTCCTCAACTTTTGCCATATCAGCGGCAGCAGCAGCTCCAACGATAGATCCACCTGAGTAGTCAGGGTTAAGAAGAGCGAATAGTGGGTTGCTCTCGCGATTGTAGCGCGAAGCAAGAGTTGACTCTGTTGTAGTCTCTGCTTTAGCAACCTCAGCAAGAAGATCGCTCTCTCCCTCTGTTGCCTCACTCTCCTCTGTAACAACCTCAGCCTCCTCGATTGCGCTATTTTGACGCTGCTCAGTAAATAGAGCACGGTCAGCACGCGCAAGAGCTGGCATCAAATCGCGACTGTTGTATGTGGTCCAGAACTCCAACGATGCAGCACCCTGCAACAATTTACGTACACGCTCTGGCTCTTTAACACCTGGAAGCTCCACCAAAATACGGTGTGAGTTTGGAAGGCGTTGGATATTTGGCTGAGTCACACCATAGTGGTCGATACGACTACGTAGGATGTTGAACGAAGCAGCAATTGCCGCCTCAGTCTCAGTGCGAAGAACCGCCTCTACCTCAGCGTCTGAGCTGTTTGGCATGATATCTTGACGATCTGGGCTAACGAAGATTGCAGCCAACGAACCTCCATTTGAGGCAGTTTTGTATGCATCGACGAATGCTGAGATGTAGTCCGAAGCCTCACCCTTGTTGAATTTGTCGCCTGCAACATTAACTGCATCGACAAAAGCTGGCTCCGATGCACTTGCACCTGCCAAAGCCTTAACAACATCAGCAACTTGGATTTCGAGCATTACATTCATACCTCCCTTAAGGTCAAGACCCAAGTTTAGCTCCTTCTCCTTTGTCTGTTTGTAGGTAAACTCGGCGAATCCAAGGTTGTAAACAATGTGATTCTGGATTGAATCGAGATAGTAGAGCTCGCGAGACGCTGCCTCTTCGGGTGAGAACCCTGCTGCATACTCAGCGGCCTGCTTCTCTACGCTACGTGCTTTAAACGTAAACGATAGCTGGTAGATAGAGGCAAGTGCCAAGAGCACCGCCAATAACTTAATTGCACCTTTACTTTGCATTTGAATTGAATTTATTTGTTATTTTTATCTGTTTTTTCTCTATTTTTAGCCTACAATAGGGCTTTTAGTCTGCAAAAGTAATAATTTTCTCTTAAACTTCCCTTTTTGGATAGTATATTTTTAACAATTTTTCTATTTATTTTAGAGATGTTAAATAATAAAACCCCACCGAGATACGTTCGGCGAGGTTTTATTGCTCTCTTCTATCCTTAAATTTGGCTTAAATAGGCTTTAAAGAGCAAATTATAGAATCTGCTCTAGCTCATTAATAGTCTTGCAAATATCCTCGTCTGTTGGGCGGAAATCCTTCAACATTCCATTCATATGTTGCTCATATGCGAATAGGTCGTTTAGTCCGTGTCCCGACAAGTTAAAGACGATATTTTTGCTTACACCCTCCTCTTTGCACTTCAAAGCCTCGCGGATTGCAACTGCAATAGCGTGGTTTGACTCTGGAGCTGGGATAATACCCTCGCTCTTAGCAAACATGATACCAGCCTCGATAGTCTCGGTCTGGTGAGCCGATTGAGCCTCGATCAGACCATCCTTCAACAACTGACTTACGATAGCTCCTGCACCGTGATAGCGCAATCCTCCAGCGTGGATATCCGATGGGTGGAAGTTGTGACCCAACGTAAACATCGGGATAAGTGGTGTGAAACCTGCAACATCACCAAAATCATACTGGAACTTACCTCGAGTCAATTTAGGGCAGCTACCTGGCTCAACGGCAATAACACGAGTCTTTTTGCCCTCCAACAAATTCTTGCGAATGAATGGGAAGCTGATTCCTGCGAAGTTACTACCTCCACCGAAGCATCCAATTACGATATCAGCCTCTACATCAGCCTTCTCAAGCTGCATAATACACTCCTGTCCTATCACCGATTGGTGGATCATTGTATGGTTCAACACACTACCCAAAGTGTAGCGAGTATCGTCGTTGTTCTTTAGAGCCACCTCAACAGCCTCCGAGATCGCCATTCCAAGGCTACCCGAATCGTTAGGGTTTTTAGCTAGAGCCACACGTCCACACTCTGTCTCCATCGATGGTGATGCTGTTACGCTAGCACCCCAAGTGTTCATCATCAACTTACGGTATGGCTTCTGCTCGTAGCTCACCTTTACCATATATACCTTAGCGTCGATTCCAAAGTGTTGAGCTGCGAATGCTATTGAAGATCCCCATTGACCAGCTCCAGTCTCTGTTGTAAGGTGTTTGATACCCTGTTTTGCATTGTAGTATGCTTGAGGAACGGCTGTATTTGGTTTGTGAGAACCAGCTGGAGATACACTCTCATTCTTGAAGAAGATCTTTGCTGGAGTATCCAACGCCTTCTCTAGAGCGTATGCGCGAACAAGTGGTGTCGATCTCCAGATCTTATAAACATCTTGCACTTCGTCTGGAATCTCGATGAATGGCTCCATCGACATCTCTTGATTCATAAGCTCCTCAGCGAAGATTGCACACATCATCTCCTTTGTTACAGGCTCTTTTGTCGCAGGGTTGAGTGGCGGAAGTGGTTTGGTTGGCATATCTGCCACGATATTATACCAGTGTGTCGGCATCTCGTGCTCTTCGAGCATGAATTTCTTGGTTCTCATCTGAATTTATAGGTTATAATTAATATTATCTAACACAAATATAGAAAAATCACTTTTAAATTCCAAATCTTTTAATTACTTAGTGTCCGATAAAAATTTTCAAAACCTTGTTAATATGTAGAAATTATGGTGTATTATCTGATAATTGTGAAAAATAAAGGTTTGTTTTTGCTGATAGTCCCATTTGAGATACGTTCCGCAAGGAACGTCATCCTGAACTTGTTTCAGGATCTCTACAAATGATGATATTGTAGGTGTAATACCTTGATTAACAAGTACCTGTTGATAATGCATAGATCCTGAAACAAGTTCAGGATGACGAAATTTTCAATTTCGTATCTCAAGAGGGACTGCCGAAAAACATAAACAGCTTTTAACTCTCTTTATGTACATAAGTAGTGTAAAACAATTATCGCCATATTTTTAAAAGTATTCTTGGAGCGATATTTTTCACTATTGAATCTCAATGTAGAACCACTATATTTTCAATTCAATAGCAAAAAATCTCATCTC
>JBCQUC010000074.1:0-8667 GCA_047174275.1 Rikenellaceae bacterium
ACCCCAAATGCAGAAGATAAAGCAGTTGTAAATACGGCATCTGAAGTGTCGGCTAGCGTAACACCCAATTCATCACCCAAACCTGAGCAAATCGGCAACAAGCCATCTCTGATAGATTGCCTACGAGAGCCAATCCCACAATCGGAGAACATCCAAGTGGCAACGCTCTCGGCATATTCAGAAAACACCTCACAAGAGCCTGTAACTCAATCGAGACGAATTAAATGGTAATGTAGCGATAACATAATTTTAGATGATATTATAATAAAATGCAATTTATTTATATGTTGTCTGTTGATTATTCGTTTTTATGATATATTTTATATATTTTTGTAATTTCAGGATAGTACAAAATTAGCCGTGATATTTTATCCTTCCATGTTGTGAATAACAAAACTACAAATATTAATGATGATGAGACATTTTAGATCAATCTCTATTTTGCTGCTACTTATTACTTTGAATATCGGGGTAATTAGTGCTCGTGAACTGTTTAATGATGGGTGGCGATTTGCTATAACCGATAGCATTGCGAATCCGAAAATTGAGGATGAAATTCCACTACATGAGTTTGATGACAGCTCTTGGAAAGCGGTTGAGTTACCACACACAGCCCACATGGAACCGCTATTAGTTAACGATCAATGGCAGGGAGTGTGTTGGTATCGCAAGAGTTTCACCGTTCGCAACTACTCTGCGGATAAGAAGTATACAATTGAGGCTGAGGCGGCTATGAATCACGCTACGATGTGGATCAATGGGCAGCAGGTTGCGGAGTATGAGGATGGTTACCTGCCTATGGTAGTTGATGTTACGCCTTATCTTGTGGATGGTGAAAATGTCATTGCTATGAGGCTTGATAATAATGATAATGAGCGAACAGGACCTAAACCATTAGCGATTTTGGACTTTAATATGTATGGCGGATTGTATCGCAATATGTGGTTTGATGAGAGTGGTAAGAGTTATATCACAGATCCGATTCTTGCTAATAGAGCCGCTTCGGGTGGTGTTTTTGTCACTACGCCAATTGTCTCAGAGGAGTGTTCGGTGGTGCAGATCAAGACCAATGTTGCCAATGAAAATAGTTGTATTAAAGATCTTCATCTATCATACACTATATATAATAAGGATATTTTGATCTCGAAATCAACATCAGACATCATCAAAGCAGACAAGTGTGAAATAGTAGATTTCAAGGATCAAATTATGATAGAGGGTGCTAAACTTTGGTCGCCCGATGCTCCAAATCTTTACACGGTGGAGGTTGCACTTATGAGTGGTGACGAGGTATTGGACTCAGAGGAGGTTCGCTTTGGAGTCCGAAAATTCGAGTTTAAGGATAATCAGTTATATCTCAACGGCGAGAAAACATATCTGCGAGGAGTGAATCGTCATCAGGAGTATCCATATATCGGTTATGCACTATCTGATAATGCGCAATATCGTGATGCTAAGAGAATTAAGGATGGTGGATTTGACTATGTGCGTCTGTCACACTATCCACAATCACCAGCCTTTATGGATGCTTGCGATGAGTTGGGATTGGTTGTCGCTGATGCAATTCTAGGGTGGCAATTCTATCGTGAGAGTGATGATTTCAAGAGCCATGCATATAACTCTGCACGTCGACTAATAAGAAGAGATCGTAACCATCCGTGTGTGATGGCGTGGGAGGTGTCGCTCAATGAAACGAAGATGCCGATTCCATTTATGACGATTTTGGATGGTATTGTCCATGAGGAGTACCCGGGGGATAATGTCTACTCTTGTGGTTGGATGTCGGATGTATATGACATCTATTTCCAAGCTCGTCAACATCGCATTGGTCATCCAGATCAGATGACATTCGAGAAGCCTTATATGGTCTCGGAGTATGGTGATTGGGAGTATTACTCTAACAATGCAGGACTAAATCAACATCAACATTCACGCGAGAAACGTATCGAGATGTCGAGTCGTCAACTGCGAAGTGAGGGTGAGGTGAGACTATTGCAGCAGGCGTATAACTTGCAAGAGTCGCATAATGACAATATGAATATCCCAGCGACAGGAGATAGTTATTGGGTGATGTATGATTATAATCGAGGTTACCATGATGATTTGGAGTCGTCGGGAGTGATGGATATTTTCCGCCTACCTAAATTCTCATATTACTTCTATCAGAGCCAGCGAAGTACAACTCCGATGGTTGAAATTGCAACATATTGGAACGAAGATTCACCAACCGATGTGAGGGTATTTAGCAATTGCGATGAGGTTAGTTTGTATCTGAATAATAAGCTAGTAGCGAAACAAACGCCTGACAATAACGAAATTAGCAATAATTTGAATCATCCACCATTCACTTTTAAAGTTGGATCGTATAAAAAAGGGACACTCAAAGCTGTAGGTTATCGAGATGGTAAAATTGTAGCGGAGTCGATTGTGAAGAGTCCTGAGAAAGCTACGAAGTTGAAGATCTGGACAGATGAGGGAGATCGAGTAGCAGAGGCAGGTTGTAAAGATGTGATCTTTGTATATGTGGCAGCGGTGGACAAAAACGGAACAATATGTCACGATTTCACAGATGAGATAGAGATTTCAACAGATTCAAAGGTGACAATTTTAAACACAGATGGAGTTGTTACCGAGGCTGGTATCGCAACGGCTCTTGTGCAGATCGGCACAGAGGGCGGAGAGTCGCAAATTACGGCTATCTCAAATGGGAAACTTAAAGGTGAATATAAATTAAATATCAAATAGTGATGAATAAAATAGTATTAGGATGTGGTGCATTATCGTTGATTGCAACATCTTGCGCAGAGCAAAAACCAGAGGATAAGATCAATGTTTTATGGCTCTTCGGTGAGGATATTAGTCCTTGGATGCCACTCTACGGAGACAATACAGTTGAGACTCCAAACATAGATTTCTTGGCAGATAATGGAGTGCTATTCACCAATTGCTATGCAACATGTTCGGTGAGTTCGCCATCTCGTTCGGCGATCATTACGGGTGCTATGCAGACCACAATAGGTATGCACAACCACCGCACGGGTCGTACAGAGGAGCTGATCTATTCGTTGCCAGAGGGTGTCGAGGTGTTGCCTCAGATCTTCCGAGCAAACGATTATTATACCTTTAACTCTGGAAAAGATGACTTCAATTGGCAATATGAGTGGAGCGACTATTGGGGCGGTGAGCAGATGGAGGTGAAGCGATTCTTCGGTAAGGAGGGTGTCGGAAGCTGGAACGATCGTGCGGAGGGACAACCATTCTTTGGCGTTGTTGAGCTGTATGGAGGTAAGAACAAGGCTAAGGTGGAGGATCCCGTAGATCCATCGACGATAAAGGTTCCGCCATACTATCCAGAGGGTGAGTATATGCAGAGTATATTGGCGACTCATTACAACCAAATCAAGGTTACAGATGTGGAGATTGGGAAGGTGATTGAGCAGATGAAGGCGGATGGTGTCTACGAGAATACGATCATTATCTTTATGTCGGACAATGGTTATCAGACGCTTCGTGACAAACAGTTTTTATATGATGGAGGTATTCATATGCCATTTATTGTCTCAGCTCCAGGTAATCCGAAATTGCTAGATAAATTAGGGGTTAAATGTGGTGATGTGCGAGATGATTTAATGTCGCTTTTGGATGTTACAGCTACTTCGTTGGCGATGGCTGGAATCGAGGCTCCAGAGTATATGGAGAGCCAAGATATATTTGCAGAGGATTTCCACAGAGATTATATTGTTGCAGCGAGAGACCGTTGTGACTTCACGATTGATAGAATTAGAGCGATCAGAACAAAGGAGTTTAAATACATCCGCAACTTTATGACTGATAGACCATTAATGCAGTCTCAATACCGTGATAACGCTCCATATTACAAAGAGTTCATGGAGATATGGCGAAGTGGTACGCCTAAGTTTTCCGATGAATGGTTGAGCGATGAGCGACCAGCCGAGGAGTTGTATGATGTGGTGAACGACCCCGATGAGATTCACAATTTGACGGCAGATCCAAAGTATCAAGTGCAATTAAAATCTATGCGTGACACCTTGGATAGTTGGATTGAGCGAACCGATGATAAAGGTCAATACCCTGAGTCTGAGGAGGAGCTAAAGATTTTGCTTGAGAGATGGGGCGATAGATGTGTAAATCCAGAGTATGATGTAGTAAAAAACAGACAATAAAATGAAGAGATTATTAACGACAATAATATTGTGTGTAGCGGTTGCAGCAGCCGCAGCGCAGGAGATAATAAACATCTCACCATCCGAGGGTGATATGACTCTCAAAATCCGTGAGGCTATTGATAGTGCGGAGTCGGATGATATAAAGATAATTCTCGAAAAGGGCAACTATTTTTGTCGCCCCGAATATGCTTTTGAGAAGTATTGTGCGGTGACCAATCATGGGAATGGGTCGAAGAAGATTCTCTTTCCGATGATTGGCTACAAGTCGGTTGAGATTGTTGGTAATGGTGCCTATTTCACCTTTCACGGTCAGATGATGCCGTTTCTGTTTGAGGATTGCGAGTCGGTCAAGGTGTCGGGAGTCACTGTAAATTGGGATATACCTTTTACATTTCTTGGTGAGGTTATCGCGGTTAATCCACAAGAGGGGTGGAGAGAGTTGAAACCTAGATGCGATGGATTTTCGTGGGAGCTGAAAGGAGATAAGATAAACTTCCCCAATATTGATGGATTTAACTACACATGCTTAGGAAGCACACTGCCATTTGATAAGGAGACGAAGCGAGTTGTTGCGGGAGCAATAGATACTTATAGCAACCCAACACGTGTTGAGAAGTTACCAAATGGGAATTTGAGATTCTACGAAAAGAGTAGGTATTACCCACCGATCGGTTCACTCTTGAGCTCCAAAGGTGACAGAGATCACGACCGTTACGCCCCTGCATTTGAGGTGAAAGCGTGCAAAAATATTGAGTTGAGTGAGATTACAATTCACCATGCTTTAGGTATGGGATTCCTATTCGAGAAGTCGGAGAATATAACACTTCGAGACTCAAAGATCGTATTGGAGGAGGGGTCACAACGAGTTATCTCATCGACTGCCGATGCTACACACTTCGCAAATTGCAAGGGTGATATTTTGATTGAGGGGTGTCGATTTGAGAATATGTTGGATGATGGAACGAATGTTCATGGGACTTATGTCGTTGTGGATGAGGTGATAGATCCAAAAACCGTTCGTGTGGAGTTGAAACACTTTGAGCAGCTAGGTTTTGTGTTCACCGAGGCAGGAGATGAGATGTGGTTTGTTCGCTATCCAGATCCAACTCGACTCGATCAGGTCAACATCGTTGCAAGAGCTACGATTCTCAATGAGCGATATACGGAGATTGAATTTGTGGAGAATCTGCCCGAAGGTTTGCAGGAGGGTGACCTATTGGAGAACAAGACATGGAACCCAACATTCACAATGCGTGGATGCACAATTCAGAATCATCGAGCACGAAATATAGTCCTCAAAACCCCACTAAAAACGGTGATTGAGGGTAACTACTTCTCGGGGATGATGTCGTCGGTACTCTTCCGTGGCGAGAGTCATTTCTGGTATGAGTCGGGAGCTGTCGAGGATGTTTTGATTCAGAATAATACGTTTCATAATGTGGCTGATTGCGGAACGAAACACGCTGTGTTATATATTACACCGCTACTTGGAAAGAGCTTCGATAGCACTGTTGCATATGATAAAAATATCCGATTTGTAAATAATACGATCGACACCTCTAACCCAAAGATTGTCTGGGCTGATAGAGTTGATGGGCTTGTTATTGAGGGTAATAGGATCAATATAAATAGCGATATTAACCCATCATTCCCCGATGAGCCGACATTCGATTTGGTGAATAGCCGTAACGTAGCTATCGTAGGAAATGAGTATATAAATGGTGATAAAGAGGCGGTAATCAAAGCCGATGAGACCTCGAAATCAACTCTCAATGTTAAGAAAAATAAAAACATAAAATAGCGATGAAAAAGATACTTCCATTAATAGCACTTGGAGCAGGTGTCGGGATGGCGCAAGCTCAGGAGCAACCAAATTTTGTGATACTGTTCGTAGATGATTTGGGTTGGGCAGATCTCGGTTATCAAAATCCGAAGTTCGACACTCCAAATATCAATCAACTCAAAAACGATGGTATATATTACTCTCACGCCTATGTCTCAACTGCAACATCAAGTCCAAGTCGTGCGTCGTTACTAACTGGAAAAGAGGCTCTTAGATGTGGTTTTGTGCGTCATATCTACGACGCAGAAGATCCATCGGCACCACGCGATGAGTTCCAAACATTTGAGCGTGACCCGGGTAATATGAAGTCTCGTGCATGGTTGCCACTCGAAGAGATCACCTATGCAGAGCGACTCAAAGAGATGGGGTATTACAATATGTTTATCGGAAAATGGCACTTGGGGCACGAGCCATACTATCCAACAGAACAGGGTTTCGATGCTATGTATGGAACGTGTGAGCATGGTCATCCTTGGAACTACTATGCGCCATTTTTCAAGACAGAAAACCCATTCCCAGATGCTCGAAAGGGTGAAGATTATTTGACAAATATGCTCACAGATGGAGCTGTAGATTTTGTGGAGAGCTACGACAATGAACAACCATTTTTATTGAATCTGTGGTATTACGGAGTGCATGGGCCACAATATGGTCGTCGTGATTTGGTGGCGAAATATAAGGCTCGTGGTATGAATACAAAGGATGCGACAAATGCCGCAATGGTAGAGGCTATAGATGAGTCAGTGGGACGTATTAGAGAGGCGTTAGAGAAGATGGATATGGCAGACAACACGGTGATTATCTTTAGCTCAGATCAGGGTGGCGCATTCTCGAACGCACCGCTCAATGGTGGTAAGATGGGTGGTAATACACTTGGTGAGGGTGGATCACGTGTGCCAATGATTATCTACAATCCAATGGCAACCTCAAATGGCGAGAGCTACGACAAAGCTGTTCAGACACTCGACATCTACCCAACGATGGTGGAGCTTGCATCGGGCAAGAAATGCAAAGATAAGCAGATTCAAGGAGTGAGCCTTGCGCCAACATTTGGGGGTAAAGAGCTTAAAGATCGTGATCTATTCCTCCATCGCAGCTATGAGGATCAGAACTCTGCAATTGTTAGAGGAGACTATAAATTGATAAAATATCGAAGTGGAAAATTGGAGCTGTTCGATCTTAAAAATGATCTGAGCGAGACCACAAACTTAGTAAACCTGCATCCAGAATTACGAGATCAGATGCTAAAATCACTCAATGATTGGCAAGACGAAGCAACGCCTCAAGAGTTATATTAATTATGGATGGGGCAACTATATCTTCATAGCTGCCCCATCTTCAACACATTTTATAAACACAGGTATACTACCTTACTTTTTTTGCAATTGCGAGAGCAGTTTCGCACATCTTGGTCACTTTGCTCCAGTCGCCAGCTTTGAGAACATCAGCAGGGAAGAGCTGTGAACCCATACCCACGCAATATACGCCAGCCTTGAACCATGCTGTTAGGTTCTCCTCCGTAGGCTCTACGGCACCTGTCGCCATGATATTTGACCAAGGGAGCGGAGCCATCACATTCTTGATGAACGATGGGCCACCCACATTTCCTGCTGGGAATACCTTTGTGAGGTCACAGCCCAGCTCCTGCGCATATCCTAGCTCGGTCACCGATCCGCAACCAGGCGTATATGGCACAAGATGGCGGTTACAAACCTTCGCCACCTCAGCATTGAGATATGGGCCAACGACGAAGTTCGCGCCATACTGCATATAAAGAGCCGCTGTCGGAGCATCGACGATCGAGCCGATTCCGAGGATCATCTCGGGGCACTCTTTCTCAGCGAATTTAATCAGAGCAACGAATACCTCCGATGCGAAGTCACCGCGATTGGTGAACTCAAAAACACGAATACCACCCTCGTAGCACGCTTTGAGCACGTTTTTGGATGTCTCGACATCCTTGTTGTAGAATACAGGGACGATGCCTGTTGCAGCGATCGCTGCCATCACTTGAGTCTTTGAAAATCTTGCCATTATCTCGTTTGTTATGTTTATATTACCTCTGCACGCGTCCACTTGCGTCACCTCCAGCCAACGCCTCGACCTCCTCGATTGAGACGTGGTTGGCATCACCATTGATGGTGTGCTTCAAAGCCGATGCCGCCACTGCAAACTCCAATGCCTCACCCTGATTTGGCTTGGTCAAAAGTCCGTGAATGATACCGCCTGAGAATGAATCTCCACCACCTACGCGGTCGATAATTGGCTCAATATCATAACGTTTAGATGTGTAGAACTCCTCACCATTGTAGATCATCGCCTTCCAGCCATTGTGTGTAGCAGAGAACGACTCACGAAGCGTCGAGACCACATATGTGAACCCAAACTCCTTGCGCATCTGCTCAAAAATCCCTTTGTATCCCTCAGCATCTGTATGTCCACCCTCGACATCAGCGTCAGGCTTAAATCCAAGGCACAACTCCGCATCCTCCTCATTTCCAATGCATACGTCGACATGGAATACCTAACTTTACCCGCACAAAAGGTTGGGACGGAAAAAACCTTACCTTTATCAATTATGGGAGTAAAACATTATGACAAGCAGTTCAAGGAACGAGCAGTCAAATTAAGTTATCA
>JBCQUC010000075.1:0-8517 GCA_047174275.1 Rikenellaceae bacterium
ATTAAGAGAAAGGGGTAAAAATGTTAGTGAGTATTGCGTATCTGTCACTGCTAGCTCTGCTGCTAGGGTCGATATGTGTGAAATTGAGACTTCCAGCACTTGTTGGAATGTTGCTGTCGGGGATTATTTTGGGGCCTTATTGTCTGAATCTGTTGTCACCAGAGCTTCTGTCGATCTCGGTGGAGTTGAGACAAATTGCATTGGTTATTATTTTGATGCGAGCTGGTTTAGCACTCGATATTGAAGCTCTTAAAAAAGTTGGACGACCAGCGTTGATGTTGTGTTTTGTGCCTGCCTGTTTCGAGATTGTGGCGATGATAGTTATAGCCCCGATACTGATAGATATCTCGGTATTGGAGGCGGCGATAATGGGAACTGTGGTGGCAGCGGTGTCGCCTGCGGTGATTGTCCCGAAGATGTTGAAGATGGTCGAGGAGGGTGTTGGCACAAAGAAGGGGATTCCGCAGATGATTATGGCTGGAGGGTCGGTCGATGATGTCTTTGTGATTGTGTTATTTACCGCCTTTGTTGCATTGGGGCAGGGTGGAGAGTTTCATCCGTCAACGCTGATGCAGGTTCCGATCTCTATTGTTTTGGGGTTGGTAGTTGGATTTTTGGGTGGATATGTTTTGGTTAAGTTGTTTAAGGCTGTGCATCTTCGCGATACGGTTAAGTTGTTGATTCTATTGAGTGTGGCTTTTCTGTTTTTAGGGCTGGAGGCTCAACTCAAAGGGGTTGTTCCGATTTCGGGACTTTTAGCGGTGATGGCGATGGGTGCTACGGTGTTGAGCAAATACGAGATATTGGCAAAACGAATATCTCCGAAGTACTCGAAGTTATGGGTCTTTGCCGAGATTCTGCTCTTTGTATTGGTGGGGGCTACGGTTAACATCAACTTTGCAATTGCAGCTGGGCCTGTAGTGTTGTTGATCCTCGCTTTTGTGTTGATATGGAGAATGGTGGGAGTCTACTGCTCGATGGTTGGAAGTGAGCTAAATTTTCGGGAGCGACTCTTCTGCATGATCGCCTATATGCCAAAGGCTACGGTGCAGGCGGCGATCGGATCGATACCTCTATCGTTGGGGTTGGGGTGTGGCGAGATTGTGCTTACGATGGCTGTTGTCGCGATACTTGTTACAGCTCCTTTGGGGGCGTTTGGAATCGACCTTACGATGGATCGACTATTGTCCAAAAAGTAGATATTTTTGGATGATTTTAACTGTTAGAAAAGTAACAGTTTTGTGTTAAAAAACTAACACTTTTTTTAGTGTAAATAGTGAATAATTATATATACCTTTGTGGTGTTCAAAATATCTGGTGGCAGTAACATAAGCTAAAAGGTACGCGATCACCGCTGAGGCAAACTAAGGAGAATAAAATAATATTAAAAAGAAGAAATTATGGTGATTTTGGTTCTAAATTGTGGAAGTTCATCGATCAAGTATCAAGTGATCGACAAGAAGTGTTGCGGTGATAGCAAGTTACTTGCAAAAGGATTGGTAGATCGTGTCGGATTGGCTCAGGGTCTTTTGACTCACAAACCCGTTGGCAAAGAGATCTACGAAGTTGAACGCCCAATAGAGAATCATACTATCGGTATAAAGTTGGTATTGGAGGCTCTCGTTGATCCATCGCATGGTGTGATCGAGTCACTCGATGAGTTGAAGGCTGTCGGACATCGCGTTGCACATGGTGGCGAGCACTTCCCTGAGAGCTGCATCGTTGATGAGGATGTTAAGGCTAAGATCCGCTCTTTGTTCGAGATCGCGCCACTTCACAATCCAGCCAACTACCAAGGTATCGAGGCGATTGATGCAGTGTTGCCAGAGGTAGCACAGGTGGCAGTATTCGACACATCGTTCCACCAGACGATCCCTGCAAAGAACTATATGTATGCGATCCCAACAAAATACTACGAAAAGTATCGTATACGTAAGTATGGATTCCACGGCACAAGCCACAAATTTGTGGGACAGAAGGCGGCGGAGCTCTGCGGAGTTGATTTCAACAACTCGAAGATCATCACTTGCCATATCGGAAATGGTGGCTCTGTGACAGCAATTAAGGATGGTAAATCGTTCGATACATCTATGGGATTCTCACCACTTGATGGTCTAATTATGGGAACTCGCTCAGGTTCGATGGATGTGAGTGCAGCACTATATATCGGAGAGAAAGAGGGTATGAGCTTCCCAGAGATCACAAATATGCTCAACAAACAGTCTGGAGTATTGGGTCTTACAAATGGCATGTCGAGCGATATGCGCGATATCGACGATGCGTATGATGCAGGAAATCCAGACGCTATTCTTGCTCGCGACATGCACTACGACCGTGTGAAGCGTTTCATCGGACAGTATGCAGCGGCTATGGGAGGACTCGATTTGATCGTCTTTACGGGCGGTGTAGGTGAGAACTCGGATAACTTACGCCCTACAGCTTGCAAGGGGTTAGAGTTTATGGGAGTTGAGTTTGACCAATCGGCTAACAAGGGTGCGAGAAGTGTGGATAAGATCCTATCAACTCCAACATCGAGAGTCAAGGTAGCGATGATAGAAACAGACGAGGAGATGGTGATCGCCTCCGACACATATAACTTAGTGAAATAACTAACTAACAAAATAATAATTACAAAGTATAGTATGATACAGCATTTAGCAGATCTTGTCACTGCGGCACAGCAGTTGGGCAAGAAACGTCTCGCAGTAGCTTACGGTCAAGATTCACACACGATCGAGGCGGTCTACGAAGCGACTAAAGAGGGTTTAGTAGAGGCAACACTCTATGGTGAGCAAGAGAAGATTGAGACAGTTTGTAAGGAGATGGGGATTGATGTCTCACTCTTCAAGATTGTCGAGGAGTGTTCGGATGTTGGATGTGTACGTCGTGCTGTAGCTGCTGTTATGGCTGGCGAGGCTGATGTCTTGATGAAGGGTTTGGTATCTACGGATAAGTATATGCGTGGAATCCTAAATAAGGATGCAGGGCTATTCCCTCCAAAGGGTACTTTGAGCCACGTTACAATCCTTGAGATGGAGGGTTATCACAAACTCCTTACGATCTCGGATATCGCAGTTATTCCCCTTCCAGACCTTAAGCAGAAGATGAAGTTGATCGGTTACCTTGCTAAGACAGCTAGTTTGATCGGTATCAACACCCCAAAGATCGCATGTATTGCACCTTCGGAGCAGGTTCTTCCAACAGTTGTTTCGTCGTATGAGGGTGCTATCCTTTCGAAGATGGCAGATCGCGGACAGTTGGGACGTGTTGTTGTTGATGGCCCACTTTCGTTGGATGTTGCTATGTACAAAGAGGTTGCTGAGCATAAGAAGGTCAAGGGTTCGACAATCGCTGGAGATCCTGATTGTCTACTGTTCCCAAATATCGAGTCTGCAAATGTATTCTTTAAGTCTGTAACACACTTCGGACATGGAGAGTTGGCTGCTATGGTAGTTGGAACTAAAGTACCTTGTGTCTTGACTTCGCGTGGTGATACAAGTACGTCGAAACTATACTCTATTGCGTTGGCTTGTTTGGCTGCCAACAAATAGTCTGTAGTTCTATGGTGTTGAATGAATTGGTGAAGAATAATATTAAATAAATGCAAAAAATTTTAGCAATTAACCCAGGGTCTACATCTACGAAGTTTGCAATTTACGAAGGTGAGACTGTAGTTTTTGAGGATACTCTACGCCACACGGCAGAGGAGATTAGTGGTTTTGAGACGATCATCGCGCAACGAGAGTGGCGCAAGAAGATGATCTTGGAGGGTCTACATGGGGTAGATATTAAGGAGTTGAGTGCAGTAGTAGGTCGCGGTGGTTTGGTAAAACCTATCGAGGGTGGAATCTACGAGGTAAACGACAGATTGGTTGAGGATAGTATTGGAACTCATTTTGCTCACGCAAGTAATTTGGGATCTTTGCTAGCTAAAGATATTGCAGATGAGGCTGGGATCAAGGCGTATATTGTTGATCCAGTGGTTGTGGATGAGCTCTCGGATGTAGCTCGTATGAGTGGACATCCAGCGTTCCCTCGTGTTTCGATGTTCCACGCTCTAAACTCAAAGGCGATTGCGAGACACTATGCTCGTGATATTGAGAAAAAGTATGAGGATCTGAATCTTGTGGTTGTTCATATGGGTGGAGGAGTATCTGTTAGTGCACACCAACATGGTCGTGTAGTCGATACAACTAACGCCCTTTCGGGAGATGGATGTTTCTCGCCTGAGCGCACAGGACGTGTCCAGCCGATGACATTGGTCGACGCTTGTTTCTCTGGAAAGTATACAGAGGCTGAGATCAACCATATGTTGATTGGCGGTGGCGGACTGAATGCTCACCTTGGATATAACTCTATGTTGGATGCTGTGAATGCAGCGTTGGCAGGGGATGAGAAGACGAAGTTGGTAATTGATGCTTTCTGTTATAATGTAGCGAAAGATGTCGGAGCTATGAGCACAGTGATGTGTGGCGAGGTCGATGCTATAATTCTTACGGGAGGAATCGCATACAATAAGTCGATCATAGATTGGATCAGCGAGCGTATTCAATGGATCTCGAAGGTCGTGACATATGCTGGTGAGGATGAGTTAGGGGCGTTGGTGCACAGCACTGTCGAGGTGCTTAATGGAAACATCACACCTAAAGTTTATAAATAAACGCGGAAAACTAAGTAGGGTAAAATAATTATTGGTGTCCGATAAAAAATGACAAACCTTTGTAATACGCTGTAATATAACAGATTGTATGTGCTTGTAAAATCAGGGACTAACCTTTACCAATAGTCCCACTTGAGATACGAAATTGAAAATTTCGTCATCCTGAACTTGTTTCAGGATCTCAGCAAACGACAATACAACCTCTATAATATGCTAAGACACAATAGTTTAATCAATGATGTAGGGATCCTGAAACAAGTTCAGGATGACGTTCCTTGCGGAACGTATCTCAAGTGGGACTGCTAGAAAAATTTTATCGGACACAAAAACTATAGAGAAGTAGATGATAAATATTGAGATTTTCGTCTCTCAAATGGCGGCTAATGCGCTAGAGACGTTATATGGAATTACTGAGCCTAAGATGGTTCAGATTCAATCTACTCGTAAGGAGTTTGAGGGTGACTATACTTTAGTCACCTTTCCGCTCCTTAAGGCGAGTAGGAAATCACCCGAAGCCACAGCAAATGAGGTGGGTGAATATATCGTGGCAAATAACACGGAGGTGGCATCTTTCAATGTCATCAAAGGCTTCTTGAACCTATCGTTGTCGGCTGAGTTTTGGGGAACATACTTTGCTCAAGTTGCTGAGTGTAAAAATTTTGGATTGGCTGCTGCGGAGTCTACGGGTCGCACCGTGATGGTGGAGTACTCCTCTCCAAATACAAATAAACCTCTGCACTTAGGACATATCCGCAACAATCTGTTGGGATGGTCTGTGGCGCAGATCCTCAAGGCGAATGGACACAAAGTACTCAAAGTCAACTTGGTAAATGATCGCGGAATCCATATCTGTAAATCTATGATCGCGTGGTTGCTATATGGCAATGGCGAGACTCCACAGAGCACAGGCATGAAGGGCGACCACTTGGTGGGTAAATACTATGTGGAGTTCGACAAACACTACAAAGCTCAAATCAAGGAGCTTATGGCAGGTGGCATGGCTGAAGATGATGCCAAAAAGCAGGCTCCAGTGATGCTCAAAGCGCAGGAGATGCTTCGCAAATGGGAGGCTAAAGATGAGGAGGTATACTCTCTATGGGAGCGTATGAATGGTTGGGTCTATGAGGGATTTGACATTACATACAAGGCATTGGGTGTAGATTTCGACAAGGTGTATTACGAGTCTCAGACATACCTACTCGGTAAGAGTTTGGTAGAGAAGGGGTTGGAAGCTGGCACATTCTTCCGCAAAGAGGATGGATCGGTATGGATTGATCTGGAGAGCGATGGACTCGATCAGAAGTTGCTGCTACGTGGCGATGGAACGTCGGTATATATGACGCAGGATCTTGGTACAGCTGTCAGCCGTGCCGAGGAGGAGAGTGTCGATGCGATGATCTATGTCGTTGGAAACGAGCAGAACTACCACTTCCAAGTGTTGAAGTTGATACTCTCGAAGCTAGGCTACGAGTGGGCGAAAGATATCACACACCTATCATATGGTATGGTGGAGCTCCCTGAGGGAAAGATGAAATCTCGCGAGGGAACAGTTGTCGATGCCGATGATTTGGTTGCAGGGATGATCTCAGATGCTCGTGCGATTTCGGACGAGGCTGGTAAAAACGATGGACTCACAGAGGAGCAGATCAGCGAGATCTCGACAACAGTTGGACTTGGTGCTTTGAAGTACTTTATATTGAAGGTTGACCCTAAAAAGACAATGTTGTTCGACCCTAAAGAGTCGATCGACTTCAATGGTAACACTGGACCATTTGTGCAGTATACACATGCGCGAATCTGCTCGGTATTGCGCCGTGCTGCGGAGGCTGGTATCACAAGCGGAGAGGTTGCAGAGTGCGGTGCTGCGGAGATTGAGCTCATAAAGCAGATCACATCATATCCGATGGCTGTTGCTCAGGCGGGGGATAACTTCTCGCCAGCTATTATTGCAGCTTATGCTTACGATTTGGCGAAGATCTACAACGGATACTACCATGACCATCCGATCTTGAAGGAGGAGAATGAGGGTCTACGTGCGCTTCGTTTGGAGCTCAGCAAGTGTGTCGCTCGCACAATCAAGAGTGCTATGTCGCTCCTTGGAATCACCGTCCCTGAGAGGATGTAGGGTATTAAAAGCCCAAATCCTGACATAAAATAAGTTTCATTAATTGTTGATACCATGTCATCGAATCCAACGGATTCGTCATCCTGAACTTGATTCAGGATCTCCCGAATTTTTCGAAAGAAAAATCTCGGGGACAATGGTGTTACCAAAGCAAATGTCTGACTTGTTGTTTCATTGTATCAGTTTCGCTCTCTGTGGAGATTTTCTTTCAAAAATCTCCTTTTTTTCAGAGAGAGCGAGGGTAACTTCGGGAACTGCCTCCGGCGGGCGGAGTGCTCTCCGCGGAGCTAGTTTTATTATTTAGTTTAAATTATGCAGAAATTCACAGTTAAACAGACTCCGATCGAGGATTTATTGGTTATCTCGCCTAATACTTTGGGTGAGTCTCGGGTGTATCTATCTGATCTGGAGGCGGAGGAGAGTATCGCCGCAATTGAATCGATAGGTATCGAAGAGAAGTTTGTGCACCATAGCGCAGAGAGATTGGCGCGAGGGGTACTCAGAGGTCTACACTTTCAACGCGAAGATTCATATGGTAGGATGATAGCTGTCGCGGCAGGTCGCATATTGTGTGTCGCTGTCGATCTTCGCCCCGACTATCAGAGTTTTGGGGCGGCATACTCGGTGGAGATTCATAGCGAAAACGAGATTATGTTATATGTACCACCCTACTTCGCAATGGGTTTCATGACTCTTGAACCAAAGACGGAGGTTATCATCAACTCTGCTGCTGTGCCCGATATCAAAGCGGAGTCGGGGATTATATGGGACGACGAGGTGCTCAATATAGATTGGCAATTTGAGAGGTATGAGATCGACGAGAAGTATCTGAATATCTCGCCTCGCGACAAAAAGAGCCCATCGTTTAGGATGTACAATCCAAATACAATCTGGATCAACAGACCTCGAAAGAGCAAATACGCATTGAGCCGAAAAACTAAGCAGGTGGAGAGGGTTAATATGCGCGGTATAACTCGCGACTAGAGTATACAATCAAAAAAAGAGAGTGTGAACAATTCGGGGTTCACACTCTCTTTTTGTGTTATGAACAAGGTTATCAACAAAATTATGAACAAATTTGTAGACAAAAGGGGCTTGCAAAAGTTATCAACAACGTTGTAGACAAAATTACGAACAAATTTGTTGATAAAAGTGGTAGCTAGATGCTCTCTGAGAGGTTACCAACAGCATTATTAACAAAGTTATGAACAATTTTGTCGATAAATAAGGTGAGCTCGGAAATGCGCTCACCATATGAAAGATGCTACGCCCTTCATTCATAGCTACGCAAATAGTCTTACCATCAATGCTTATTATCTCCGAACGCTCTGAACATAAGCTCTTTACCCAAATACCAAACTGCTGTTCCAACACCTTAGGTTTGATACTCGAAAAGAACCTATTAAAGGTGTCATGTGATGGGATTCCGTTTGGCAGAGCAAGATACTTATTAAAAAACGCCTCCTTACAATCTCCGAAATCTTCGATATCCTCCCAATCTTTAGCCCCACAAATCACCACTGCTACGGTAATAAAAATTATGTCTGTTGATAAATGTTGTATCTTCCAAGGTTGACGAAAATCCTCTACGCTTGTTTTAAGTGAATTAAGTAGTCGACCCTTAGAAACAGCAATATTCGATTTCAGTATATATCTGAGGTCGGATATTTTTTCTGATATATCCAATGATATATGTCCACAAAAAAGCCATAGCTCTTTTGAAATTGAATGC
>JBCQUC010000076.1:0-8477 GCA_047174275.1 Rikenellaceae bacterium
ATATTTAATCCATGTGTCAATTTCCACATGTATTCTATCCCATATCTATTCTAGTATCTTAAGTTTCTAGCAGTCCCACTTGAGATACGTTCCTCTGTGAGGAACGTCATCCTGAACTTGTTTCAGGATCTCTGCATTATCAATTAAGTGTGTGTGGTATTATCGTCTGCTGAGATCCTGAAACAAGTTCAGGATGACGAAATTTTCAATTTCGTATCTCAGGGCAGAATTAACCACACGCTTTATATAATACTTAAATTCCTAATATATTATCTATCCTTAAATCACTTATTTTAACATACTAAATCACATAATATTTAGTCATCCTAAATTTCTAGCAGTCCCACTTGAGATACGTTCCTCCGTGAGGAACGTCATCCTGAACTTGTTTCAGGATCTCTGCATTATCAATTAAGTGTGTGTGGTATTATCGTTTGCAGAGATCCTGAAACAAGTTCAGGATGACGAAATTTTCAATTTCGTATCTCAGGGCAGAATTAACCACACACGATTAACCACCCAAAGATTCATCACACAATATTAACCACACGAACATCTCGAATCAAAAAGTCAACTCCAAAAAATCTGGATTAACAGACTTTATGAGATTTATCTTCCACTCTCGATGCCAATTCTTCAACTCTTTTTCGCGAGCTATAGCATCTCGAATATCGCTAAACTCCTCGAAATAGACCAATTTCTTACAGTTATAATTCAATGTAAATCCTTTGAATCTCCCCATAATATGCTCCTCTATACGCTTTTTCAAGTTGCTCGTCACGCCAATATACAAAACTGTATCGACCTTATTAGTAACTATATATACATATGACCTACGCATAGTATCTGATAAAATATTTCAGCAGTCCAACCTGAGATACGAAATTTTTAATTTCGTCATCCTGAACTTGTTTCAGGATCTCTGCGTTATCAAACTACATTATCAAACCGAACTCTCAAACCGCGATCTACCCTACCCCACAACGGCAAAGATAAAAAAAAATACTCACTTTTGAACGCCAAGTGGAAAAAAATGTTACCTTTGCAATAGAACAAAACTAACAAAACAAAATATAATTATGAAAGAGTGTGTATTGGTAGCTGGTGGTGCTGGCTACATCGGTTCTCATACCGCAGTCGAACTTATCGAGGCTGGATATGATGTTGTAATTGTCGATAATCTATCGAACTCTATCGAGGCTGCTGTCGAGGGTGTGCGCGAGATCACAGGCGTTGATGTCCCATTTATCAAAGTGGACTGCTGCGACTATGAGGGTTTCGAGGAGGTATTCAAGAAGTATAACTTCAACTCTGCTATCCACTTCGCTGCATCGAAGGCTGTAGGTGAGTCGGTTTCGAAGCCACTGGAGTACTACTCTAACAACCTTACATCGCTTATGAACTTGATCTCGTTGATGAGAAAGTATGAGCGTCCAAACATCCTATTCTCGTCATCTTGTACTGTCTATGGTCAGCCAGATCAACAACCTGTTACTGAGGAGACTCCACGCAAGCCAGCCCTCTCTCCATACGGAAATACAAAGGCTATGAGCGAGGATATTCTTCGTGATTCGATGAATCAGTATGAGGGTATGAAGGGTATTGCTCTTCGTTACTTCAACCCAATTGGTGCTCATCCAACGGCTAAGATCGGTGAGCTTCCACAGGGTGTTCCACAAAACCTTGTTCCATATATCACACAGACTGCGGCTGGACTTCGCGAGTGTTTGTCGGTATTTGGTGATGACTATGCAACTCCTGACGGAACATGTATCCGCGACTATATCGATGTTGTAGATTTGGCGAAGGCTCACGTTGCGGCTGTAGCTCGTATGTTGGGTGGCAAGTCGGCTGCTGATTATGAGGTATATAACATTGGAACAGGAAATGGAGTCTCTGTAATGGAGTTATTGAATGCGTTCCAATCGGTGAATGACATCAAGGTAAACTACAAATTTGCGCCACGTCGCGAGGGTGATATCACAGCAATTTGGGGTGATCCAACGAAGGCTAACACGGAGCTAGGATGGAAGGCTACTCGCAAATTGGAGGAGACTTTGGCAGCTACATGGGCTTGGGAGAAGCGTGTTCGTAATATTGAGTAGTTCTACAAAATAACATATTAAAAAGAGGTTGTCATTTCGTTTGGCAACCTCTTTTGCAATTAAATTAATTAGCTCAGCGGAGAGCACTCCGCCCGCCGGAGGCAGTTCTCGAAGTTACCCTCGCTCTCTCTGAAAAAAGGAGATTTTCAAGAAAAAATCTCCACAGAGAGCGAAACAAAACAGACCTAATAAGGAGAAGATTTCAGCAAACGATTATACTACACACTTAATTGATAGTGCATGGATCCTGAATCAAGTTCAGGATGACGACTCTTTCAGAGTCGAAACGAGGTGCCAATACAAATTGCAAACTTTTATCGGACACTAATAAACATCTATCTCGAAACCGAGCGAACTCACAGCTTTGCACACTTGATCTGGCGAGACATCTCCTTCTACATCGACTATGCCACTCGATAGATCTATATTGACGGCAACAACACCCTCTAAAGCAGCAATAGCACTCTCAACATTTGCTTTGCAATGGTTGCAGCGCATACCTTTTACTGAGAATTTTTGTGTCATAACCTCCTGAATGTCATGTGTATGCGAATGTCCTCTTAGCTTTAATATGTAAGCATTAAGGAGCAATGCAACAAAAATAATTGATGAGGCGATATGCCACCACGACGTATTACCCCCTCCGTGAGAAGATTCAACAATTGACGACAATTTCAGTGTAAACCACTCTGTAGGCAGTGCAAAATCGATAATCACCGCAAAACCTATAGCCCCCAAAATAATACTCATAAGGTAGAGAAGAGTGGTTCGCGTACCAAGCACCTTCTTAACAACTGCCAATGCTGCAACATTTGTAGCTGGGCCTGCCATCAAAAATATAAGTGCCGCTCCAGGTGATATCCCCTTCATCAATAACGACAAAGCAATTGGAATAGAGCCTGTTGAGCAGATATACATCGGGATAGATAGCAGCAGAACAACCAAGATATTGAGAATATAGTGGTCGCCTAGCACCTCAAAAACACCCGCAGGGACAAAAGCTGTAATGGCTGCCGCAATAATAAGTCCAATGGTTAGCCAAAGCCCTAAATCCTGTAGCATATCGACAAAGCTATATTTAAACGCTTCAGCGAGTGTAGCCCTCTTTGTTTTAGGGGTGATAGAGCGTTGTGAGGCTTTATTTTGCTCTGCCGAGGTATCCTCTTCGCTAGAGAATTTATCGACAAATAGCCCTCCCAAAACACCAACAATCAACGCTACGATAGGTCTGATAATTGCAAATGGGAGTCCTAGCACGCCATAACTCGCTAGAATAGAGTCTACACCTGTTTGGGGTGTTGCGATCAGGAATGAGACCGTTGCTCCATTCGATGCCCCCTCTTTTTTGAGCGACATAGCTGTAGGTATCACTCCACAAGAGCAGAGTGGTAGCGGAACTCCAAAGAGGGCTGAGAGAAAGACCGACTTAAAACCCCTCTTTGAGAGATATTTGCTATATGTGGTTTTGGGAATATAGGCGTGAAGTAGCCCTGCAACTAGAAAACCCAATAGTAGGTAGGGTGACATTGCATTGAGAATATTTAATAACTCGGATAGGTATTCCATAATCAATTGCTTTTTGTATTGTTACAAAGATATATACTTTTTGGGCTAAATATACTCTGTTGTATTACTTTTTTGATTAATGTCCGATAAAAAGTAATGAGGCTTTATTGGCACCATGTTGTCGAATCCAACGGATTCGTCATCCTGAACTTGTTTCAGGATCCCTAACTATCAGTGTTTCAGATTCTTTGCAGAGATCCTGAATCAAGTTCAGGATGACGACTCTTTCAGAGTCGAGACGAGGTGCCAACATAAATCACGAGGTGCCAACATAAATCGCAAACTTTTATCGCACACCAAGAAGTCAGCCTATTAATCACAAAAGAGATTGCCCCGAAAAGCAATCTCTTTTGTAATTAATATTGTGGTATCGATTACTCGATAGTCCAAGTCTCGCCTGAGTTCAATAGATCTGTTACACTCTTGATCTTAGCTGTAGCCTTAACTGTCTCGACCTGCTTCGCAACCTCCGCGTCGTATGCTGGTGCATCTACAGAGCGGATAACTCCCAATGCTACTGGATACTCTGGGAACTTCATCCCTGCAAGCATCGTGTGAAGTGTTGGATTCTCTTCTTTAGCGTCGTGAGTCAAAACATCGTCGATTGAGTAGCCATCCTCTCCCAAAGTGACAACCTTTAGCTTCATGCCATCCAATACAAGACCCTTCTCGCCCTTTGCTCCAAATGTCATCTTCTCACCATGCTTCAACACGATGGTATTTGCCTGACGAAGAGCCTTTGTACCTGCGAAATCTGCAAATGTCTTGTCGTTGAAGATCACACAGTTCTGAAGAACCTCAACAAGTGAGAATCCTTTGTGACAACCTGCATCCACCAATAGATCCTTTGTTAGCATCACCTCAGCATCGATCGAACGAGCGAAGTATGTAGCACGTGATCCGATAGCCAACTCACCTGGGTTAAATGGAGACTCTACAGTTCCGAAAGGTGATGTCTTGGTGATCTTACCCAACTTCGATGTTGGAGAGTACTGACCCTTAGTAAGTCCGTAGATCTCGTTGTTGAAGAGGATTACATTGAGGTCGATATTACGACGCACAGCGTGGATGAAGTGGTTTCCTCCGATCGCTAGTGAGTCACCATCTCCTGTAGCTACCCACACGCTAAGGTCTGGATTTGCAACCTTAGTACCTGTTGCAACGGCATTAGCACGTCCGTGGATAGTGTGGAATCCGAATGTACGCATATAGTAGATAAAGCGCGAAGAGCATCCGATTCCCGAGATGAATGTAAATTTGTTGTGTGGAATATTTTGCTTCTCAGCGATGTCGACACATGCACGTTGTACGGCATTCAAAATAGCGTGGTCACCACATCCTGGGCACCATCTAACCTCTTGGTCGCTCTTGAAATCTGCTGGGGTATAGTTATATATTGACATGACCTAATTCTTATTTTAAAAGTTCGTTAAACGCATCTACCAAATCAACAGCTGTGAATGGCTGTCCCTCTACCTTATTAACCTGCTCATACTTAAACTGCTGGAACTCAGTGCGCAAGTAGTTAGCAAACTGACCCTCGTTAAGCTCACAAACCACGATCTTGCTAAAGCTAGAGAAGATCTGCTCTACACCATGTGGAAGTGGGTTGATGAAGTTGAAGTGGCAGTGTGATACCTTTTTGCCCTCTTTCTGAAGCTGCTGAACTGCACTCTGGAGATGTCCCTTAGTACCTCCCCAACCTACAACAAGCAGATCTCCCTCGCTCTCACCCATTACTGTCTGCTCTGGGATATAGTCAACCATCTTAGCGACCTTCTCAGCACGTAGCTTAGTCATAAGTTGGTGGTTCTTAGGATCGTGAGAGATTGAACCCTTCAAAGCATCCTTCTCCAAACCTCCGATACGGTGTTGCAAGCCATCAACTCCTGGGAATGCCCAGCTACGTGCGCCCTTCTCGTTACGTTTGTATGGCATGAATGGAGTTCCATCCTCGTTTGGTGTTGCGATTGGAGGTGTGATTGTTGGATATTGATCCATTGATGGAATCTTCCATGGCTCAGAACCATTTGCGATAAATCCATCTGTAAGCAGAACGACTGGTGTCATATGCTCCAACGCTAGGCGAGATGCCTCGAATGCGTAGTGGAAACAGTCGCTTGGTGATGATGCAGCGACAACCGCTACTGGACACTCACCATTACGTCCGTATAGTGCTTGAGCCAAATCACTCTGCTCGGTCTTTGTTGGGAGTCCTGTTGATGGACCTCCGCGCTGTACATTGACCACAACCAATGGAAGCTCAGTCATAACAGCCAAACCTAGAGCCTCGCTCTTAAGAGATAGACCTGGGCCTGAAGTTGTTGTAACGGCGAAGTTACCAGCGAAGGCTGCTCCAACCGAAGTACATATTCCTGCGATCTCATCCTCAGCCTGAACAGTCTTAACGCCCAAATCGCGACGTTTTGCGAGCTCCTCAAGGATTACAGTCGCTGGAGTGATAGGGTATGATCCGCAGAATAGTGGAAGCGAAGCCTTCTCAGCTGCCGCCATAAGTCCCCAAGCTGTCGCTACGTTACCGCTGATAGAACGATATTTACCCTTCTCCAGATCGGCTGCTGGAAGATCGTATGTGTTTGCGAATACATGTGTATTTGCTCCGTAGTTGAAACCTGCGTCGATCACCTTCGCATTAGCTGCTGCGATAGCTGGATTCTTCTTTGCAAATTTACTCTCAAGGAAGCTCTTTGCGTGATCCTCTGGCAAGTTGAAGAGGTAGAAACATAGTCCTAGAGCGAACATATTCTTACACTTCAAAGCCGATTTGTTATCGAGTCCCGAATCTGCCAAAGCATCTTTGGTCATCGATGTGATTGGTGCGAGTACCACGTTGTACTCCGCAAGACCCAACTCCTCGATTGGATCTAAGGTAGCGTATCCTGCCTTTTTGACAAGCTCTTCGGTGAGTGTATCAGCGTCGATGATAATCGTTGCGTCTCTCTTCACCCACACTCTATTCGCCTTCAATGCCGCTGGATTCATCGCTACCAAGACGTCACAGTAATCTCCTGGAGTCACCATCTTCTCAGATCCGAAGTGCACCTGAAATCCCGAAACACCTCCTACTGTACCTTGTGGGGCGCGGATCTCTGATGGATAATCTGGAAAAGTCGAGATACCATAGCCGATGAGGGCAGAGGTATCAGAGAAGAGAGTACCTGTGAGCTGCATTCCATCTCCTGAGTCTCCCGAGAAGCGGATTACAACATCTTGTGCTGATTGTTGCTTGTTCATACCTTTTTTTCTAATTTATTCACACTTGTCCTATTTTGTGCTCTATTCACCGAATTTTTGCGTATCTTGTCGGCGATATATTGCTCGGTTGCCAATATACGAAATAATTTGAAAAAAACCATCATCTTTGTACAAAAAATTAGAATAATGCCTCGTTTTATGCATTATTCCGTCATATTATATTAAAATTAGTTAAAAACAACAATGAATACACAATTCGAACTCATCTTAATTTTAATCGCTGGATTGACCCTAATCCTCCTCGGAGCGAACTATCTAACTGACGGTTCAGCCGCTATTGCTCGTCGATTCAATGTATCGGGATTTGTCGTTGGACTCACAATTGTAGCGATTGGAACATCGATGCCCGAGATGGTGGTGAGTGTTATCTCGGCTCTGAAGGGGAGCACCGACATAGCAATTGGTAATGTTGTGGGGTCGAACTCTTTTAATACCCTTATTATATTAGGTATGTGCGCTGTTGTCAAGCCGCTAATCTTGACCCAAAGCAATGTGCATCGCGATATCCCGATGGGAATCATCGCTTCGGTGATACTCCTTATATTTACACTCAGCGGAGCAATTAGCAGAATAGAGGGTATGATTATGTTTATACTATATATATCTATGATGATATACGCTATTAGAAATGGCCGCCCATCGAAGGAGGAGCAGGAGTTGGATAAAGAGCTCGAATCTGCACCTCAAATGGCAGTTTGGCTCGCTATTGTTATGGTTGTGGGTGGACTCGTGGGGTTGATCTATGGCGGTTCGTTGTTTATTGATAGTGCTGTTGGTATTGCTGAATTTTACAATATACCTGCCAATATAATCGCTGTGACGCTTGTTGCAGGTGGAACTTCGCTGCCAGAGTTTGCCGCTTCGTTGGTCTCACTCATCAAGGGAAAATCCGATATTGCTCTTGGAAATGTCATTGGATCGAATATTGCCAATATCTTGCTTGTCTTGGGAGCTAGCTCTGTGTTTACTCCACTTACGCTTGGTAGCATCACCATGATCGATATTAGCGTGGTTCTTCTATCTTCGATTCTGCTCTTTGTTTCGGCATTTACTTTGGGAAAAAAGGTGTTGGATCGCGCAGAGGGTGCTATATTGATTCTCCTCTATATTGTGTATATATACTATATTGTTTCGCGCGCTGTGATTTAGCGGAGCGGGGTTGGTCTCTGGTTTTGATTTATTGGTGTTCGAGAGATTCTCAAATATAACTGTTGGAGTTATTTTGTATCTTTGCATCTCGTATCGACTCTGAAAGAGTCGTCATCCTGAACTTGATTCAGGATCTCCCGAATTTAGTGAAACTAAATCTCGGGCACAAAGACAATACTCTGATAATTAAAATGTTAAAAATGTTTGATAATGTTCCCGAGATTCCGCCTTTGGCGCAATTCAGGAGATCCTGAATCAAGTTCAGGATGGCGAATCCGTTGGATTCGATAACATGGTGCCAACAAAGTCGCCTATATTACCGCCACCTCATAATTTTACGTCGAGCTAGATTTTACGTCGAGACCCTATATTGTATTTTTA
>JBCQUC010000077.1:0-8474 GCA_047174275.1 Rikenellaceae bacterium
AATATTGTTTTTGTTGTAGGATAATTGTAAAATAATTTGTACCTTGGACAGGTAATTAAAAATCTAAGATTATGGTTAAGACAAATTCCGAGTTAAGAAAGTCGGCTATGGCATCGCTCTCAGGACGTTGGACTGAGCCTGTGTTGGTATACGCAGCATACCTTGTAATGGTAAGTGTAGTTGGAGTACTGCCACTTGTGGCGTTTGGTAGCATTTTGGTTATATTGCCACTCTTTTATGGGGTTTCACTTATTTTTTTAAATCACTTCCGCGTTAGTAATTATGAAGCGAAGGTTGTAGATCTATTCGTTGGATTTAAGGATTATGAGCGAATATTTGTTACACTCTTCTTGCAGACAATTTATACAATATTGTGGAGTTTTGTGTTTATTATTCCTGGTATCATTAGATCGTTGTCATATGCGATGACTCCATATATTTTGGCAGATGAACCAGAGTTAAGGAATAACGCTGCGATTGAGAAGAGTATGGCGATGATGAAGGGGTATAAAATGAAACTCTTTTTGATGTATCTCAACTTCGCAATGTGGAGTTTTTTGTCGCTCTTTACATTTGGTATCCTGTTTTTGTGGGTTTCGCCATATTGTTATACAACTTTAGCAGCTTTTTATGAGGATGTAAAGAGTGATTATGAGTCGAGAGTGATATTGTGATAAATAGGTGCTAACTTTTTGTATCTTGTTGCGACTCTGAAAGAGTCGTCATCCTGAACTTGATTCAGGATCTCCCGAATTTCGCCAAAGGCGGAATCTCGGGAACATTATCAAACTTTTGCAATGTTTTTATTCTCAACGTACTCTCTTCGTGCCCGAGATTTAGTTTTACTAAATTCGGGAGATCCTGAATCAAGTTCAGGATGACGAATCCGTTGGATTCGATAACATGGTACCAATAAAGTCTTCACTGTTCATTCGTTTTTTCGGGTGGAAGCTGTTTTTTATTGCGTCATAAATACTTGCGAAATATTATATTGGCTTAAATCGCCTAAAAATAGCCATTTAAGGGGCATTGTTGTGAAAAAAGTGTTGCGAGAGGTGAAATAAAAGCTCTAAAAATTGCACAGATCGTAATTAAATGCTACTTTTGATGGTTGTAATATTAGTAATGTAAGTAAATTTTTATAGATGTCTAGCGAAGATAAGAATCAAGATGGTGCGAATGTAGAGGGTACACCAAACATGGAGGGTACACCAGCATTGGGTGGAGGGCGAATAATCCCAATCAATATCGAGGAGCAGATGAAATCGGCTTATATCGACTATTCGATGTCGGTTATCGTCTCGCGTGCCTTGCCAGATGTGAGGGATGGAATGAAACCTGTGCACCGTCGTATTCTATATGCGATGAACTCGGAGTTGAACCTCTACTCCGACAAACCACACCGTAAATCTGCCCGTATCGTGGGAGATGTGCTCGGTAAGTTCCACCCACATGGTGATAGCTCAGTTTATGAGGCGATGGTGCGTATGGCTCAGGAGTGGTCGTTGCGCTATCCGTTGGTGGATGGTCAAGGTAACTTCGGTTCAATGGATGGTGACTCACCAGCCGCAATGCGTTATACCGAGGCGAGAATGAAGAAGATCACCGACGAGGTGATGGCAGATATCGATAAGGAGACTATCGACTGGACAATGAACTTCGATGATACGATCCAAGAGCCAACAGTTTTGCCTACGAAAGTGCCGCTGTTGTTGGTGAATGGAGCTAGTGGAATCGCAGTCGGAATGGCTACAAATATGGCTCCACACAACCTTTCGGAGGTTGTCGATGCTTGTTGTGCATATGTTGACAATAGGGAGATCGAGTGTGAGGAGTTGATTAAATATGTTAAAGCACCAGACTTCCCAACAGGAGCGTTGATCTATGGCTATGAGGGTGTTAAGGAGGCTTTGATGACTGGTCGCGGACGTGTTGTTATGCGTGCAAAGACCGAGATTGAGCTTACAGCTTCGGGTCGCGAGTGTATCGTGATTACCGAGATCCCATATCAGGTCAATAAGGCGGAGATGATTAAGAAGATCGCCGATCTGATTAATGAGAAGAAGATCGAGGGTATCTCTTATATCAATGATGAGTCGGATCGCATGGGAATGCGTATCGTGATTATCTTGAAGACAGACGCTGTATCGAGTGTGGTTCTAAATACACTCTTCAAAAATTCGGCTCTACAGACATCATTTGCGGTGAATAATATCGCGTTGGTGAATGGTCGTCCACAGCTGCTTAATTTGAAGGATCTAATCCACCACTTTGTGGAGCATCGCCACGATGTTATCTTGCGTCGCACACGCTACGATCTTCGCAAGGCAGCCGATAGATTGCATATTGTTCAGGGATTGTTGATCGCTCAAGATAATATCGACGAGGTGATCCGTATTATCCGTGCAGCGAAGAATCCAGAGGAGGCTAAGCAGGGGTTGATCTCAAGTTTCGGACTTTCTGATATTCAGGCTGCTGCAATCATCGAGATGAGACTTCGTTCGTTGACAGGTCTAGAGCATGATAAGTTGACAGCGGAGCGCGATGAGTTGGAGAGCAAGATCGCATACTATAACGATGTATTGTCGTCGGAGGAGCTTCAGATGCAGATCATCAAAGATGAGCTCATTGAGATCAAGGATAAGTATGGTGATGAGCGTCGCTCGGAGATCGTATACTCTTCGGAGGAGTTCAATCCAGAGGATTTCTATGCAGATGAGGAGATGGTTATCACGATCTCGCACATGGGATATATCAAACGTACTCCACTTACGGAGTATCGTACACAGAATAGAGGTGGCGTAGGTGCTAAGGGAAGTTCGACTCGTGATGAGGACTTTATCGAGCATATCTATGTCGCAACAATGCACAATACAATGTTGTTCTTCACACAGAATGGACGTTGCTATTGGTTGAAGGTTTACGAGATTCCAGAGGGATCGCGCGCTTCGAAGGGTCGTGCAATTCAGAATGTTATCCAGATTGATCCAGGTGATAAGGTTCGCGCATACATTAATGTTAAGCGACTCACCGACGAAGAGTATATCAACTCGAACTACATCGTGATGTGTACTAAGGATGGCACAATCAAGAAGACGAAGTTGGAGGCATACTCTCGACCACGACTAAATGGAGTAAATGCAATCGTAATTCGTGAGGGAGATGAGTTGATCTCGGCAACACTTACAAGTGGCTCGGCAGAGGTTATGATTGCTGCTCGTAATGGTAAGGCTATCCGTTTCAATGAGAGCACAGTTCGTTCGATTGGGCGTGTTGGAGCTGGAGTTCGTGGTATCATGTTGGAGGGTGACGACGAAGCTGTTGGAATGTTGTGTATCGAGCCAGACTCTAAGCAGGATGTATTGGTGCTTAGTGAGAATGGCTACGGAAAGCGTACCGATCTGGATGAGTATCGTATCACAAATCGTGGTGGTAAGGGTGTTAAGACAATTGCAATCACAGAGAAGACTGGCAAGTTGATCTCGATTCAGGCAGTTACGGATGAGAATGATTTGATGATTATCAATAAGTCGGGTCTTACAATTCGCACATCGGTGAGTCAGATTCGTGTTGCGGGAAGAGCTACGCAGGGTGTGCGTATCATCAATCTTCGAGAGGGTGACGCAATCGCTTCGGTGATGGCTGTACCAAACAATGAGGAGGATGCAGTTGTTGCGGAGGTTGAAGCGGAGACTAACGCTCCAGAGTTAACACCACCGACAACAACGACAGAGGAGTAGTTTAGGAGAGAATTAACAATTTTAAAAATAAATTATGAAAAAGTTTGTATTAATCTTTGCAACAGCTTTCATGCTATGTACTACGGCTACAATGGCACAGAAGGTTGATCTAGAGGGCATTGTCTCTAAAATTGAGAAGAGTGATGCTGATGTGGCTAACGCTAAAAAAGCTACGAAGGCTTCCACTTGGATGAATCGTGGTGAGGCTTATGTAAACTCTATTATTGATCCAACAAAGGTTCTGTTTGTTGGAATGGAGCTCACGATGGTTGAGGCTGCTTGTGGTAAGGCTTATGAGTCGGCTGAAGTGACAATTAATGGCACTACCTACACCAAAAAGAGCCACCCTTATTTTGTCGCTTATTACAATGGTAGTAAGTTGGCGGCGTGGTCTATTAACAAGAACAAGATCATCCGCAAGGATGCGCTTGATGTCGCTATCGAGTCTTACAATAAGGCTATGGAGTTGGATCCAGGTGTAACTGACAAGGTTAAAAGTAGCCTTGATGTTGTCTCTAACTACTATAAGGTGTTGGGTAACAACGCTGTAGTTTTGAGTCAGGCAGCAAGTGGAGCAGAGTACTTTATGGAGGTTGCTGATTTGATGGAGTTGCCAGTAAATGGCGGTAAGGCTGACCCTTCTGTCCTATTCTATGCTGGTTATATGTATACTATCGACGGAGCAGAGCACCCAGCATCATATGTAAAGGGTGAGAAGGTCTTTAATAAGGCTTTTGATAATGGCTACCTTGAGTTGGAGAAGACAATGGAGATGGATGACTCTGATCGTGGAAATATCTACTACTACATCTACACATGTGCATATGCACAGCGTGAGGGTAAGCCAGCTAAGTTGAATGACGCTAAGGCATATCTAGTAGAGGGTATTGAGAACTTCCCAGCAAATGAGAGAATCTTCGAGGGACTTATGCAGCTCTACACTAATGAGGAGGGTATGGGTAACCCAGCGGAGTTGCTTCCAACAGTTGAGGCTAACATCAAGAAGAATCCAAATGATAGCAACCTTTGGTTTAGCCGCGGTCGTATCTACTATGCAATGAAGAACTATGATGAGTGTATCGCATCATTTAAGCATGTTGTAGAGCTTCAGCCATCACTTTTCGAGGCTAACTTCTATTTGGGATTGTTCTATATGCTTAAGGCAGATGGTATGCTTGACGAGATCAACTCAGCAACTTACACAGATCAGTCTAAGTACAATGCAGATATCGAGGCGTTGAACAATGCGTATGCGGAGTCTATCCCATGTTTCGAGGCGGCACACGCTATCAAGACAACAGATAGAGGTACTTTGGAGTATTTGAAGCAGTTGTGTTTCAGATTGCGTGACATGCCAGGTGTTATGGATAAGTATACTAAATACAATGAGCTTCTTATGGCGTTGCCAGAGTAATACGTAATTAAGTAGATTTTATATTAGGAGAGACTTTCGTTTATTTGGCGAAGGTCTCTCCTCTTTTTAAGGGCAATTTATCTGTGATGCTTTGCGTTTTAAAGAGTGAAATAAAATAGAGTCAAAAAATAGGGACTTCTATTTGCTGATAGTCCCATTTGAGATACGTTCCGCAGGGAACGTCATCCTGATCTTGTTTCAGGATCTCAGCAAACGATAATGCAGGGATCCTGAAACAAGATCAGGATGACGAAATTTTCAATTTCGTATCTCAAGAGGGAGTGTTGAAAAAACAACTGGGATCAATAAAAATAAATTAATAATTATGAAGAGAGTATATTTTATCCTGTTATTAGCGTTGACTCTTTCGGGTCAATGGCTATTTGCATCGGATGCAGGGGCTTTAGTGCCTCGTGATCCCGAGGTGCGTCAAGGTATTTTGAGCAACTCGTTGAGCTACTACATCCGTCACAATGCACGTCCTAAGGGGCAGGCTGACTTCTATATATTGTCGGATGTAGGAGCTATTCAAGAGGATGATGACCAACAGGGATTGGCGCATTTTCTGGAGCATATGGCATTTAATGGCACAAAGAACCTCCCTGGTAAAGAGTTGATAGAGTATCTGGAGAGCATTGGAGTGAAGTTTGGAGCAAATCTCAATGCCTCGACTAGTTGGGACTATACGGTCTATATGATGAAGGATGTGCCAGTATTGAGAGCCGGGGTGATCGATAGCGCGCTGCTTATATTGCACGATTGGGCAGGATTTATCGAGCCGCAAGTGGCGGAGATCGACAAGGAGCGAGGTGTTATCAAGGAGGAGCTTCGAACCCGAGATGGAGCATCGTGGCGATCAACAATGGCTCTTATTGGGGCATTGGGACGAGGAACGAAGTACGAGGAGCGAAATTTGATCGGATATTTGGACTATCTGAGCACCTTTGAGCCAGAGGCGTTGACCCGATTTTACCATGAGTGGTATACGCCAAATCATCAGGCGATAATCATTGTTGGAGATGTAGATGTCGACAAAGTTGAGGCAGAGATCAAACGCCGATTTGAGGATCTTGCGCCAGCTGCTGCCGATGCACCTCAAAAGGAGGTGATTGTGGTGGCGGATAATGAAGAGCCTATTGTGGAGATCTTTACAGATCCAGAGATGCAATACTCCTCGATCCAATACTTTATAAAGCGTCCAGCGCAGAGCAAGGATCGAGAGTCTAGGATGACATCTATGCGAAAGGCGATCGAGGAGGCATTTATCATGCAGATGCAGGGTGATCGTCTGGATGAGGTTGCAATGTCGGCGGATGCTCCTATTTTGGGCGGTGGAATGAGTCTTGGTAGGGTAGGGGTTATCCCAACTATGGAGGCTACGACCTACGCGGTTCAAGCTCCAGAGGGTGAGATTGAGGATGCACTTCGAGAGGTTGTCGAGCAGATGGAGCGCACCCGAAGATATGGTTTCGAGAGTGGGGAGTTTGAGCGTGCGCGCCAAAATTTGATGAGTAGTTCGCGAAATGCCTATCTAAATAGAGCGGATCGAACAAATAATTCGTTTGTTGGGAGATATATCAGTAACTATCGCTTCGGGACACCAATCCCAAGCGCGGAGGAGGAGTGGAAGATTGATAGTGTGTTGATCGCAACAGCGTCGTTGGATGTTGTTAACCACCGTGTGAAGTCGTTATTTTCGGATGATAACCATGTCGTTATGGTAAATGCTCCGCAAAAAGAGGGGCTCTCTGTGCCAACAGCGCAGCAGATATTGCAGATTATCGACGAGGTTCAGGCGAGCGATATTACAAAATATGAGGATCAAGAGTTGAGTGGAGAGTTGATACTTGACAATACTGCTTTGAAGGGGTCGGAGGTTGTCGAGACATTGACAAACGAGAGCTACCAGACAACGGAGTGGATACTCTCGAATGGGGTTAAGGTTGTTGTGAAGCCTACAACGTTGAAGGCGGATGAGGTTCTGCTGTATGCCACCTCAGATGGAGGTGCATCTGTTTTGGATGATGCCTCATATTTTGAGGGACGACTTTTACCTTATGTGATGTCGCAATCGGGTGTTGCAGATTTTAATGCTGTGTCGCTCAGTCGTCAGCTCTCTGGAAAGATTGCATCTTTGTCGCTCATGGTTGGAGGGTATGAGCATGGGCTAAATGGTAGAGCTACGCCAGCGGATCTAGAGACTCTGCTTCAACTTGTATACCTAAATTTCGTTGACCCTCGATTTGATGAGGTCGATTTCGAGACCTTTCGACGACAAATGCGAGCAAATATTGAGAATCAGATGAGTGATCCAGATTTTATCGCGAGCAGACGTTTTGCGGAGGTTGCATACAGTGATAATCTTCGAGCACGACCATTTGACCTTGAAGTGGTCGATGGTCTGAACTTCTCGACGTTTGAGGCGGTACACGATAAACTCTTCTCCGATGCCGATAATTTCCGCTTTACGATTGTAGGAAATGTCGACCTTGAGAGTTTAAAACCACTTGTTGAGCGATATATTGGATCGCTGCCAGTCGACTCTTCGTCAAAGAAGATGGTGTATAGGGATGATAATGTTAGAGCTCAGAGTGGAGAGCTTCGGGATGACTTTACAACAGCTATGGAGCAGCCAAAGGTTGGTGTGCAGATGCTGTTGTCGGGAGAGGGTTTGGAGTATAATCTGCGCAATAGGGTGGTGGCTAGCTACCTCAATGCAGCCCTTGATGATCTGCTTTTGAAGAGTGTGCGCGAGGAGTTGGGGGGTACATATGGTGTTCGTGCTAATCTCTCGATTCAGAGAGCTCCATATGAGCACTACTCTTTGTCGATCAGCTATGATACAAATGAGGAGCAGTTCGAAGAGCTACAATCGACTATCTTCGAGCAGTTGGAGATCTTGGCAACGGATGGAGCAACAGCGGAGCAGATGAATAAGAGTCGAGAGTTTATGTTGAAGAACTTCGGAAATACGAAGGAGCACAATAGCGGTTGGTTGAGCTATATTAATCGACTCTATGGAGATGGTTTTGACTATATCAAAGATTATACTCAGATCGTAGAGTCGGTGAGTTCGGCTCAGATTAGCCAGATGATGCAGACAATCCTCGATGGAGGCAATCGGATAGAGGTGTTGATGCATCCAGAGACAAAATAAAAAATATTTGGTGTCCGATAAAAAATTTCTAGCAGTCCTACGTGAGATACGAAATTGAAAATTTCGTCATCCTGAACTTGTTTCAGGATCTCTGCATTATTTGTCAGTATATTACAGTGGTAGTATTATTATTTGCAGAGATCCTGAAACAAGTTCAGGATGA
>JBCQUC010000015.1:0-39966 GCA_047174275.1 Rikenellaceae bacterium
AAGTAGTGTAAAATAATTATTGGTGTGTTTTTAAGAGTGCTATTGAAGATGAGATTTTTTGCTATTAAATTGAAAATATAGTGGTTCTATATTGAGATTTAATAGTGAAAAATATCACTCCAAGAGTGCTTTTAAAAATATGGCAATAATTGTTTTTCACTACTTATAAACTGAGAATTATGCAAACACGTCTACTTTTAATTGACTTTGACGGCACACTCGTAGATACGAGGCAGGCAAACTACCGAGCCTATCGCGATGTATTAGGTGAGATGAAGATTCGCCTTGTCGAGGAGGTCTATCTTCGTGAATACTTTGGAATGCGTTGTGGAGAGTTCCTTCGTAGAATGGGACTTACAGACTCATACGAGATTGATCGTCTACGCCGCAGAAAGATCGAGATCTATCCACAACACTTCAACACAATACGCCTCAATCAGTGGCTATGGGATTTTGCGCAAGATTTCCGTAAAGAGGGTGGAAAGGTTTGGGTTGTCTCGACTGGTCAGACTATAAATATCAAGAATGTAATGGCACACCTCAATATGGAGGATTGTTTCGATGGTGTTATTACAGGAGCAGATGTAAAGAATAGCAAACCATCTCCAGAGTGTTTCCTAAAGGCGATGGCAAATGAGGGGTGTACTCCTGAGCAGACTTTGATCTTCGAGGACTCAGTCGTTGGTCTTGAGGCTGCTAAAGCAAGTGGAGCACAATTTGTTAAGGTTCAAATGTAATTTAGATTATTAGTGTCCGATAAAAATCCAACAAACCTTTGTAATGCGCTGTGATATAATAGATTATATATGTTTGTAAAATCAGGGGCTTACTTTTACCGATAGTCCCATTTGAGATACGAAATTGAAAATTTCGTCATCCTGAACTTGTTTCAGGATCTCAGCAAACGACAATACAACCTATATAACATACTAAAACACAATGATTTAATTAATGATGCAGGGATCCTGAAACAAGTTCAGGATGACGAAATTTTCAATTTCGTATCTCAAATGGGACTGCTAGAAAAGTTTTATCGGACACTAATGAATTTAGATATCTCTAAATTTCATGTGAAAGTGGTGGAGGTACAGCCATACTAAGGTCGTGATCTCCCCACTTTTCACCAATTGAGGCTATTACCTCTCTTAGTTCATCTGGATCGTTGAGGGTCACTAACTTTAGGCGCGTCTCCTTGAAGGAGGGAAGCCCCTTGAAGTAGTTCGATAGATGTCGTCTCATCTCAAGGATTCCGACTCTTTCGCCCTTGACCTCGATAGATCTTGTGAGGTGGCGTTGTGCAATCTCGACCCTCTCCATCACAGTTGGTTGTGGCAACACCTCGCCCGTTGTAAGGAAGTGACGCATCTCGCGAAAGATCCATGGACGACCATAAGTAGCACGTCCAACCATCACCCCATCAACTCCATACCGATCAAACATCTCGCGAGCTCTCTCGCCCGAGTCGACATCTCCATTACCAATGATTGGAATTTTGATGCGAGGATTGTTCTTCACCGCTCCAATTAGAGTCCAATCTGCCTCTCCTTTGTACATTTGTGCGCGTGTGCGACCATGTATCGTGAGTGCCGCGATACCAACATCTTGAAGCCTTTCGGCAATCTCCTCGATATTCTTACTCTCTTCGTCCCAACCTAGTCGGGTCTTGACCGTTACAGGAGTCTTGACCGCCTCGACGATTTGACGAGTCATCTCCACCATAAGAGGGACATCGCGCATCATGCCAGACCCTGCTCCACGCCCTGCGATCTTCTTTACAGGGCATCCAAAGTTGATATCTATGATGTCGGGGGCTGCGCTCTCAGCAATTCGCGCAGCCTCCACCATAGGTTCTATTAAGTGACCATATATCTGGATTCCGACAGGTCGTTCCCCATCATCTAAATTCAATTTTGCACGCGACTTCCAAGCGTCGCGGATCAATCCATCGCTCGATATAAACTCTGTATAGACGACATCTGCCCCAAATCCTTTGCACATATAGCGAAACGATGGGTCGGTGACATCCTCCATCGGTGCCAAAAATAGGGGCTCATGCCCTAGGTCGATATCTGCGATCTTCATACTTTAATTTTGGTGTCCAATAAAACTAGCAGTCCCACTTGAGATACGAAATTGAAAATTTCGTCATCCTGAACTTGATTCAGGATGACGGGAAAAGAGTACTAATTTCGTATCTCAAGTGGGACTGCTAAGAGAGTCTTATCGGACAGTAGTATTATACTCTCTATTCAGCAGTCTCCTCTGTTGCAGCTGCCTCCGACGATGGAACATCGAATGATGTTGCACCAGCCTTGATAAGTGCATTGTACCAAGCGAAGCACTTCTTCATATCTGATACACGAACTCGATCACGATCATACTCTGGAAGAGCCTTTGCGAAAGCCTCCTTGATCTTCTCAGCTGACTCTTTGTGGTTAATAGCCTCCTTGCCCTCGTAGAGTGCATATATGTTTGTAAATACTGATGCTAGAGCGATATCATCACCCTCCGTAAACATCGAGATCTCGCTTAGTGCACTGACATTTGTGCTTCCTGATACATTGCTACGTTTTCCATCTACAAGTGCCTCAACGATCACTCCGCGGGTTGCTTGTGCTACATAGCGATATAGACCTGGCTGACCTGAGATCGCCAAGATTTCATTCATTTTCATTGTGTAAACTCCTCTTAATTATTATTTGTTTTGAATATGTACATCGAGTTGTGGGAATGGGAATCTTACACCTTGCTTTGGAAGAGTCTCATAGATCTTCTCATAGACATCAAAATATACCCCCCAATAATCTGCTGTATTAACCCATACGCGAACTGCCAAATTAACTGAGCTATCGGCTAACTCTGTCACTCCAACCATCGGAAGCGTATCTGGACTCTTTGGGTCATTGAAGATACGAGAGTCCTCTGCAATGATATCCATAATCACCTTGCGAGCATCTGCTACAGAGTCCCCATATGTGATACCAACCGACAAATCAACACGTCGAGTAGCGGCGTATGATGCGTTGTTGATAACCGAAGATGAGATAGAGCTATTAGGGACAAAGATTGTGCGACGATCGAATGTTTCGAGGACTGTCGAGAACAGCATGATCTCCTTTACGAATCCCGATTCGCCTTGTGATGTGATATAGTCTCCCACGCGATATGGTTTCAAGAAGAGAATCATAACTCCACCAGCGAAGTTCTGCAAAGTTCCGCTGAGTGCCATACCGATAGCCAAACCTGCTGAAGCGAGCATTGCAACAAGCGATGTGGTGTTGATTCCCAGAAGTTGTATGATTGTAAGGATCAACAATATATAGAATACGATCGAGACCATACTCTTTAGGAATGATCTCACCGAGACCTCGATTTGACGCTTCTCGAATGTGACATCCATCAACATCATCGCTCTACCAAGAAGCCATTTTCCGACATAGTAGATCAGAATAGCGATCAGGATATTTGCTCCGAAGTGGATCAACTCATTGGTCATAGTCGAGACTAACGCCTTAATCTGACTCTGATCTGTCTGGTTTAAAGAGCCTAGAATCTCAAGCACTTTGATGTTTGTAATGCTATCTGTCGAGATCTCTGCTGTGGTCTGAACTGCTGTCTCGGCTAGTGAGTCAGCAGTGTTTAGTGTGGTGAATAGTGGCATCGCTATAATTTTTTGATTTTAAGTTTTCTCTCTGCAAATATAATAAAAAAAACACAAATCCCCTAACGTCTAAATGATTGAGTTAGAGTTGTGCTATTTTTACACTTGTCGGTGACTGTGATTACCACTTTGTGGAGCTCGCCATCGGCAACATTGCGGAAGCGGTGGGTGAGTTGAGATCCTTTCAAATCGAGTGCGATCCACTCACCATCTATTGTTGCAGAGTAGGAGTCTAATCCGCTGTAGTCATCATCCACTACAAATTTTATGCTCGAAGCGTTTGTTAGAGTCTCCCCCTCGGCAAATGATGGAGTGATGGTTGGTGCTGTGTTATCTACAGCGACGAAGAAGCTACCTGTCGAGCGAGTCTTTGCTGTCACTTTGCCGTTAGAGTATTTTGCAGATATAGCCGATGATCGACCGCTTCTGCCCGTTGAGATCATCATAACATGCTTCTGCTCATCGGCTGGAATTTCAGCCTTGATCGAGATCTCGATGCTGCTCTGGAGCGGTGTGTCGGGACTCATTACAGAGTGCTCCATAGAGTATACCTTGACACTCTCTGGAAGCTCTATTGTGGGCTCATTGACGCTCGACGAAAAGATCGTAGGTTCGTATACAACACCCGCTGGGATGCTAACAAATAGATCCCCTTCGTTGAATATCGAACCTTTGTGAGCTCTAATAACTCGGCTCTCTGCAATTGGCTCTGCTCTGAAGCAGTCGGCATCATCCTTGCCTCGAATTGAGAATGTCAGTGTCGAGCTATTCTGCATATCGTCTATAGCCTCGATCACAACCACGCGCTCATCACCAGCTTTTGTGGTTATTACTCCGTTGTTATCGGTATATTTTATTAGTTCGCGAGGCACGCCATCTAACCTCTTCATGCGATAGTGTTCCGAACTTGTTGAGGTTTGATATGGATAGTAGCTTATTGCATTGCAGTATCGAGTGTGTGCAAATGAGAATCCATCGTGTTGGAAGGTGTAGAATGGTTTGTCGTCTATCGAACCACTCAATTTGTAGATTCCAAATGTATTTGTAACCTCTGGTCTGCGATCCGTAACTTCGAATATGAAATAGCCCTCGCGACCTACCCACATCACATCTCGATCTAGGAGTTTGTAGACTCCTCTGGATGTCTCAGTTACCTGGTATCTGCTCACCCCTTTTGTGTAGCATACTCCATCGATTGTGTGGGTCTCGGCGTAGTAAACATTAAGTATAAGGGGCTTTATATTGTCATTTGGAGTGATAACACCCAACGCCACGGGATTGAGAGGACGCTGCGCACTATCCCTTATTTCGAAGTGAACGTGAGGTCCAGCAGACGAACCTGAGTTTCCTGAATAAGCCACTAAATCACCTTTTTTTACGGGGAATTGTGACGGTATCGGGTATAAATTCAATGAATTTTGTTTGGTGCGATATCTCTCTGCTACCAGATACTCCTCGATATCTTTGCGTAGCTTCGAGAGGTGACCGCAGACGGTTGTCGAACCATTTGGATGGGCGATATAGATCGCAAGTCCATAGCCATATGGTGAGAGCGAGATCCTCGATACATATCCATCGTATGATGCTACAACGGGTTTACCCTCAACACTGTCGGTCTTGATATCGACACCCGAATGGAAGTGGTCGGTGCGCATCTCACCGAATGATCCCGAATATAATCGTGCAATATCTTCGACTGGGTATATAAACTCATCGAAATTGTATGTCGCTGCGTATGACGCTGCACACTGCACAAATAGTGCTAAGATTGCTAAAAATCTAACCATTGCTCCTCCTCCTCTTCTATGTCAGATATCGCTCTATTAACCGCCTCGTTTACGCTTGAAAAGTCATAGCCCAAAGACGCTCCATATCTGATTAGTTTATCCTTTAATTGATGTTTGGTATTGTATTTTGTAGTGCGGATCTTTCTGCTTAGTAGCTGCTCTAGTCGCTCTGTCATATCGTCACGATTGAGCTCCGCCAACTGCTCCTCGATGATCTCCTTTGCAATCCCTTTCTGAAGAAGCTGCCTCTGGATCTTGAATTTACCCCAACCGCTTAGGTTGATCTTGTCTCGAATATATGCCGCTGCGAAACGCTCATCATCAATGAACCGCTCTTTGATTAGCCGCTCCAACACCTTTGGTTGCTCTGCTCGATCGACACCCCATCGCGTCATGAGTCGATATGCATCTCCCGATGATCGTTCGGCACGAGCACAGAGTGCCATGAGTGATCGCAGAGCCTCCTCTGGGCTTTTGCTCTTTACCCCCTTTTCGCACATATCATTCTCGCCTTTTCGTTAATGTCTTTGCGAATTGTCACCTCTTTGAACCCCTCGCATTTTAACATTTGAGCGGTCTGTTGAGCGAAGTTTTCGTGAATTTCGTAGTATATTTTGCCACCCTCGCTCAATATTTTTTTTGCTGATTTAGCAATCTCTCGATAAAAGAGTAGTGGATCGTCGTCTGGCACAAAGAGTGCAATATGTGGCTCGAAATTCACCACATTTATTCGCATTTCGCACTGTTCGCATTGAGGTATATACGGAGGGTTCGAGACTATAATATCAAACTCTCCACTCACCACACCCTCAACCCCTGCAAGGGCATCACCCTCCACAAATTTCACTTGCGATGCCAACTCTTCGCCGCTCTCTTTTGCGATTTGCAGAGCCTCTTTCGAGATATCCACAGCTGTAATGTCGCTATTTTTGAGTGCGAAACCCAATGCAAATGCAAGTGCTCCGCTTCCTGTACATATATCTAATATACGCTCATCACCCCTCGCCTTGCTCACGATCCAAGCTATCAACTCCTCGCTCTCTGGACGTGGAATCAAGACCCCTTCGCAAACCTTGATTCGTAGTCCGCAGAAGTCAGCCTCCCCTATTATATATTGTATAGGTCTACCCGAAGAGAGATCCGTCTCGATCTGTTCTAGATTTTTGATCTCACACTCCGCCTCTGGATCGACAATGAGTTGTGTTCGCGAGACCCCTCCAACCTCCTCCAAAATCATTCGGGCGATCTGTGTCGCCTCCTGCACACCATAAATCGGTTCAGCTAATGATGTTAGGTGTTGGAGTAGCTCTCGTCGTCTCATTACTTTACAGGGGCTTGCACACAGAGCATCAAATCCGCCAATGCAATAGCGACAGCCGCCTCAACAACAACACCTGCTCGAAGTGCGATACAAGCGTCGTGGCGACCATGGATCACAAGTGGTTCAACCTCTCCACTCTCGGTGTTGAATGTCATCTGCTCGCTTGAGATACTAGCTGTTGGTTTGATCGCAACGCGTAGAACGATCTGATTTCCGTTCGATATTCCACCATTTATTCCACCCTCGTTATTGGTAGCTGTAGAGCCATCGGCAGCGATGATTCTGTCGTTGTTCGAAGAGCCAAATCTTCGTGTAGCCTCAAAACCCGCTCCAAACTCGACACCTTTAACCGCAGGGATCGAGAATAGCAGATGAGAGATCACACTCTCCACCGAGTTAAAGAATGGCTCTCCAACACCTGTTGGAATACCATCCACTCGACACTCAATCATACCACCCACAGAGTCGAGCGACTTTACAGCCTTAGCTACAATCTCCTCGAACTTATCGCGGTCGCGCTCACCATGTAGCTCCACGATCTCGCTGCTTATTGTAACCTCCGCCCCTAACATCTTTTTAGCCACAACACCAGCCGCTACGAGTGGTAAGGTGATTCTGCCCGAAAAGTGTCCGCCACCTCTATAATCTTGAAAACCACCATATTTTACATCTGCCACTCGATCCGAATGAGATGGGCGGTAGTGGGTTGTAAGTCCTTTGTAATCTTTAGAGATGGTATTCTCATTCTCGAAAACGATTGTCAATGGAGCTCCTGTTGTTCGATCATTGAACGCTCCTGAGACGATCTTTGGGGTGTCGCTCTCTTTGCGAGGCGTTGTTCCCTTTGCGCCACTTCGTCTACGATCAAGATCTGCGGTGAAGTCAGCTGTCGAGAGCTCTAATCCTGGTTTTACACCATCCACCGATACTCCAATCTGCACACCATGCGACTCGCCCCATAGGCTTACGCGAAAAACTCTTCCAAAACTATTCATCTTTTTCCTTTTATTACTACTGATGCGTTATTTTTTTCCGTCATCCTAAACTTGATTCAGGATCTCCCGATTTTTTCGTTAGAAAAAACTCGGGAACGAAGATAATACATTGAGAATTAGAAATTGACGAGGGTAAAATTGTTGTGCCCGAGTTTTCGTTCCGAAAATCGGGAGATCCTGAATCAAGTTCAGGATGACGGATTTGGAATATCTATTTTCAAATCGAAAACACAACACACATTTTCATCAATCTACCAATCAACGCTTTCTCTTAACAGTTGAAACTTAACGCATCTCTACTTATCTCTTTACTCGAATTGACTCCAGATCCTCGAAGAAGTGAGGGTAGCTCTTTGCTACGCACTCTGCCCCAAGAATCTTCATCTCTCCATCTCCACGAAGTGCTGTCACAGCCATCGACATTGCAATTCGGTGGTCGTTATGGCTATTTACAGTTGTTGAGTGGATCTTGCCACCCTTGATTCTCATTATATCGTCACCCTCCAAAATCACCTCGATACCAACCTTTGCATACTCATCGCGAAGTGTTATGGCGCGATTGCTCTCTTTGTGGGTCAACCTCGAAGTTCCCTTGATTACGCTCTCCCCCTCGGCAGCAGCGGCAAGTGCCACAAGTGCTGGGAATAGATCTGGACACTGTGTTGCATTGAATCTGAATCCTTTGAGCTCGCGACGGTGGACTGTTGTAGCGTTATCCTCGTTGATAACCTCCGCTCCAGCGCGCTCCAATGCTCTACATATTGCGGTGTCTGCCTGCTTCGAGAGCATCGAGACATTATTTAGTTTTATGCTTCCTGCAATCGCTCCTGCAACCAACAAAGTCGATGCAGCACTCCAATCCCCCTCGATTGAGAAGTCGGCAGGGGTGTATTTTTGGCGACCCTCGATGAAGTACTCCGTATAATTTTGGTGTGATATCTCCACTCCGAATTGACGAGCTGTCTCGATTGTCATATCGAGGTATGGGGTTGAGACTGTATTTGTTGAGTGGAGTGTTGTATCCTCCTCTGCAAGTGGAAGAGATAGGAGCAACCCTGTTATAAATTGCGATGAAACTCCTCCATCTACCGTCACTTCGCCACCTTTGAGTGGTCCTGTAACCTCGAATGGTAGGTGACCATCATTGTGTCGAACCTTAACACCCAATGTTCTGAGCGGCTCGATCATCATCGTCATCGGACGCTTTAGGATTGAGCCATGTCCCTCGATGATTATCGGGGTGTCGAGCAGTGATGCAAGCGGTGTGAATAGACGTGTTGAGAGTCCCGATTCACCGATTGATAGATATTTTGATGTTGGATTGAACCCTCCATCTACCTGAATTGTAGTAGGGTCAAGTTTTGTGATGCGCGCACCGAGAGTCTCGATACACTTCATCGCAGAGAGTGTGTCATCGCAGAAGTCGATACATCTCAATGTAGATCGTCCTTTGGCAAGAAGTGCAACTGCAAGAGCGCGTTGAGCGTAACTCTTGGAGCACGGGGGAGTGAGGATGCCGTCGACACCCCCCGGGGATAAGCATATGTCCATTTCTGTTGTTAAAAACTATTTTTATTATTTGTTATTCTCTAAATTTGCTTTTCGTATAGCCTCCGCATCGGCTTTGGCTTTGTCGAACTGAGGTGAACGACGAAGCTCGAAGTTCTTTCCTAAGTATACTCGTCTCACCATCTCGTCTGCCGCCAAATCTTCGGCTGTACCAGTCTTTAGGATCTTACCCTCGAAGAGTAGGTAAGTGCGATCGGTGATTGCGAGGGTCTCATCGACATTATGGTCGGTGATTATCACCCCGATGTTTTTGCTCTTAAGTGTCGCAACAATACTCTGTATATCCTCCACAGCGATTGGGTCGACACCTGCAAATGGTTCATCGAGCAGGATAAACGATGGATTTATCGCAACAGCGCGTGCGATCTCGGTACGCCTACGCTCTCCTCCAGAGAGTTGAATACCAAGACTCTTGCGAACCTTCTGCAAACGAAACTCCTCTATGAGAGACTCCAAACGCTCCTTTTGGAACTCTTTGGTGAATGATGTCATCTCTAACACTGCGCGAATATTATCCTCGACACTTAGTTGACGAAATACCGAAGCCTCCTGCGCCAAATACCCGACACCCAATTGGGCACGTTTGTAGACTGGAAGTTTGGTTAGCTCTGTCACCTTGCCATTGTCATCTTCGAGGTAGATATCCCCCTCGTTGGGTTTGATTAGCCCCACGATCATATAGAACGAAGTGGTCTTACCAGCTCCATTTGGGCCTAGCAATCCGACAATCTCGCCCTGATTTACATCTATTGTAACGTGGTCGACAACAGTCCTCGACTTATATTTCTTAACTAGCTCACTTGTGTATAATCTCATAGAGTGAAATTTTTCACAAAGATATGATTTTTTCCAAAATATTCTCTTTTTTAAGAGCTAAAATGGAAGAATATTGTGGTTAGTAGCTCTTTTTACCATTTTTTAGAGCCTCTTTAATCGGTTTGAGATACTCTAAAAAAAATGAGAGTTAATTATTTTTTATAAAATTATCTCTGTAAGTGTTGTGAAATTATAAAAAAAGCACTATCTTTACTAAGACGTTTGAAAGAGGCTCTCAGTTTAGGCGAGGGCAGAGAGGTGTATAAAGAGATTAATCAGAGTGTTATTATAGAGATGAATCAGAGCGACAGCCTGTTATTACAACAGAAATTAAAGGAGTATTTTGGATTTTCAACCTTCAAGGGAAACCAGGAGGCGGTTATCCGTAATGTATTGGAGGGGAACGACACATTTGTGTTAATGCCTACTGGAGGTGGTAAATCCTTATGCTATCAGTTACCAGCGTTGATGATGGATGGCGTGGCTATTGTTATCTCGCCTTTGATCGCTTTGATGAAGAATCAGGTGGATGCAATGCGTACCTTCTCCGAGGAGTCGGGCGTGGCTCACTTCCTAAACTCGTCGCTCAATAAGAGTGCCGTGCAACAGGTGCGTGCCGATGTATTGGCTGGTAAGACTAAACTGCTGTATTTCGCTCCAGAGTCGTTGACCAAGGAGGATAATGTCGCTTTTTTGCGCAAGATCAAGATTTCGTTCTATGCGATTGATGAGGCGCACTGTATCTCGGAGTGGGGGCATGACTTCCGCCCTGAGTATCGTCGTATCCGCCCTATTATCAATGACATTGGGCACGCTCCGTTGATTGCACTTACCGCTACGGCTACGCCAAAGGTGCAGATGGATATCCAGAAAAATCTCGGAATGAGCGACACTTCGGTCTTTAAATCGTCGTTTAACCGTCCGAACCTCTATTATGATATCCGTCCGAAACACAATGTAGATCATGAAATCATCCGCTTTATCAAGCAGCGTGAGGGTAAATGTGGTATAATCTACTGTTTGAGTCGTAAAAAGGTTGAGGAGCTTACCGAGCTCTTGATCGCCAATGGAATTAGGGCTCGCGCCTACCATGCAGGTATGGATGCGCAGACTCGTGCCGATAACCAAGATGCCTTTATCATGGAGCGTATCGAGGTGATTGTTGCGACCATCGCATTTGGTATGGGAATCGACAAGCCAGATGTTCGATATGTTATCCACTACGATATTCCAAAGTCGTTGGAGGGTTACTATCAGGAGACGGGTCGTGCAGGTCGCGATGGTGGTGAGGGTCACTGTTTGACATTCTATAGCTATAAAGATATCCAGAAGTTGGAGAAGTTTATGCAGGGGAAGCCGATTGCCGAGCAGGAGATCGGACGACTGTTGCTGCTGGAGACTGTATCCTATGCGGAGAGCTCGATGTGTCGACGCACAACACTGCTACACTACTTTGGCGAGACCTTTACACAGGAGAATTGTGGATCGTGTGACAACTGTATGAATCCTCCACAGAGGGTTGAGGTTAGCAAGGAGATGAAACACGCACTCGAAGTGTTGAAGATATTGGGCGATAAGTTCAAGGTGGATTATCTAATCAATGTGTTGGTTGGTAAAAACACTGTGCTTATCAAGAGCTATGGACACAACGAGATCAAAGAGTTTGGATCGGGTTCGGAGCAGAGTTCGAAGTTCTGGGGGGCTGTGATGCGCCAAGCGTTGATTTTGGGCTTTATAGATAAGAATATCGAGAACTACGGACTTATCAATGTAAATAAGGAGGGCGAAAAGTATATAAAGAATCCAACATCTATCCGAATAGCGATGGATCACGACTACGAAAAGATGGATCGTGACAGCGAGTCGGAGGCGGCGGCTCCACGTGGAGCGGCAGTTGCTGATGAGGAGCTATTCAAGATGTTGAAGTCACTCTGCAAGAAGGTGGCGAAGAGAGAGAACCTCCCATCGTTTGTTATATTTCAAGAACCTTCGTTGGAGGATATGGCGGTGCACTATCCAATCACAATGGAGGAGATGCAGAATATTACGGGTGTTGGAGCTAGCAAGGCGCGTAAGTTTGGAGCTGAGTTCTTGAAGGTGATAAAGGCATATGTCGAGGAGAAGGAGATTGTCCGCGCTCAAGATATGGTGGTCAAAGCGGTGGCAAACCGTTCGGGAAATAAGATCTTTATCATTCAGTCGATTGACAGAAAGATGGATTTCGAGGATATCGCTCGTGCCAAGAATTTGGATTTCAATGAGCTCCTGACCGAGATTGAGGCGATCGTAAATTCGGGAACAAAACTCGATATATCTTACTATGTGTCGCGGTATATGGACGAGGAGAAGGTGGAGGATATCTACCTCTACTTCAAAGAGGATGCCGAGACAGATTCGTTGGATGCCGCTGTTGAGGAGCTGGGAGGAGATTACTCCGAGGAGGAGATTAGACTTATTCGCATAAAGTTTATGTGCGAAGAGGGACATTAATACACATAATATAAAGTATGACCGTTAGGGCAAAAAAATCGTTGGGGCAACACTTCCTAACAGATCTAAATATAGCGAGTAAAATCTGCGACTCACTTACGGGTGGCAGCGACGAAAAGCCAGTGATAGCGTTGGAGGTGGGTTGTGGAATGGGAGTTCTGACTCAATTTTTGCTTAAACGTACCGATTTAGTAACGTGGGGGGCGGAGATCGACACAGAGAGTGTGGAGTATCTTGGTGAGCACTTTCCACAATTTACACCGCGACTTATTAGTGGGGATTTCTTGAAGATGGATCTTCGTGAGAGATTCCCCGATGGGTTGAGTGTCATTGGAAACTATCCATATAATATATCGTCTCAAATATTCTTTAAGGTTGTGGAGAACCGCGACCTTATACCTGAGTGTGTAGGTATGATCCAAAAGGAGGTCGCTGTTCGTATGGCAGAGCCTCCAGGGTCGAAGAGTTATGGTATTTTGAGCGTTCTGCTCCAAGCGTGGTACGATATAGAGTACCTATTTACGGTAAATGAGTCGGTCTTTAACCCTCCGCCAAAGGTGAAGAGTGCGGTGATTAGAATGACACGTAACAGCACTATGCAGCTTGATTGTGATGAGAAGTTGTTCGTGAAGGTTGTCAAAGCAGCCTTTGGGCAGCGACGCAAGATGGTGCGCAATGCATTGAAGGCTGTATTTGGGGATTTTGCAGGTGCAGAGCATAGATTCTTCACAGATCGCGCAGAGAGACTATCGGTGGCGGATTTTGTGGAGCTAACAAATTGGGTCGACCAGAATATGGTGAGATAGAGTTGATCGATAAAAAACATGATCAATAGTGACCTGAGATACGTTCCGCAAGGAACGTCATCCTGAACTTGTTTCAGGATCTCAGCAAACGACAATGTTTTATTGAGTTATTTTATTGATAATGCAGGGATCCTGAAACAAGTTCAGGATGACGAAATTTTCAATTTCGTATCTCACGCGTGAAGTATTAGCAGGAATTTAGATAAAACAAAAAAGACAAAATATATAAAGTTATGAAGATTACAGTGATCGGCGGTGGAAATATGGGCGGTGCAGTTGCCGCTGGAGCTATTAGAGCAGGTGTCGTAGCGGCATCAGATGTTGTTATATCACACCTAGAGCCTAAGTGCTATCCGCTTTTTGAGGGTTTCTTAAGCGATGTAAAGATCGAGGATGACAACGCAAAGAGCGTTGAGGGTGCTGAAATCGTTGTTGTGGCGGTGAAGCCATGGATGATGGAGCAGATCTTGGGAGAGATCGCACCTGCACTCGATAGAGAGAGACAGAGCTTGGTCTCGATAGCGGCAGGAATCACATTCGAGCAGCTATCAGAGATGTTGGATACAGCAAAGTATGGAGATATGGGAATCTATAGAATTATCCCAAATACAGCAATCGCAATCTCGCAGAGTGTGAGCTTTATCTGTCGACACAATACAACTGAGATTCAAGATCAAGAGCTACTAAAAATCTTCGATGCTGTGGGGAAGAGCTTCCTTGTTGAGGAGTCACAGATGACACCTCTAACATCGCTCTCGTCATGTGGAATCGCCTTTGCATATAAATATATCGACGCTTCGATCGAGGGTGGTGTCGAGGTTGGTATCGAGGAGTCGTTGGCTCGTGATATCGTCTTGCAGACTGTCCGCGGTGCACTTATGATGCTGGAGACAAATGGAACAATGCCACAGCCAGAGATTGATAAAGTGACAACTAAGGGTGGTATCACATTGAAGGGTCTCGATGCAATGGCAGAGGCTGGTTTTGTGGAGGCTGTAAAGGCTGGAGTCCATAAGAGTAGATAGTGCGCATATGGGTAGATACAAGAGAGTTGTTGTAAAGATTGGAAGTAATGTGTTGACTACACCTGAGGGGACTCTGGATGTGGCACGCATTGCTGCGCTTACGGATCAAGTTGCAAGGTTGCATAGTGCAGGGGTCGAGGTTATTATGGTCTCTTCGGGGGCTGTTGCTTCGGGACGTAGCCATATCACGCCACGCACCAAGAGGTTGGATTCGGTAGCGGCGCGTCAGCTGTTCTCGGCTGTTGGTCAGGCGAGACTCATCAATATGTATTATGATCTCTTTGGTAAGTATGATATCGTCTGCGGTCAGGTGCTTACAACAAAAGAGTCGCTGTCGACACGTCGCCACTATCTCAATCAGCGTAACTGCATGAGTGTGATGTTGGAGAATGGAGTTGTCCCAATTTTGAATGAGAATGATACGATCTCGGTTACGGAGTTGATGTTCACCGACAATGATGAGTTGTCGGGGTTGGTCGCTGCGATGATGCGTGTTGATGCTCTATTTATCTTGAGCAATATTGATGGAATATATACGGGAGATCCGAAAGATCCTGAGTCGGAGGTTATTCGCAAGGTGGATGGCTCGGTCGATGATTTGAGTCAATATATCTCGACAACGAAGTCGCAATTTGGGCGTGGAGGAATGTTGACAAAGTGTCGCATCGCCTGCAAGGTGGCAGATAATGGAATCGAGGTGGTCATTGCAAACGGCAAGAGAGATGATATATTGTGTGATCTGATCTTGGAGGATAAGGATCTGGTCTGCACACGCTTCGAACCATCCTCAAAACCGATTTCGGATGTTAAGAAGTGGGTTGCCCACAGCGATGGTTTCGCTAAGGGTAAACTGCATGTTAACGAGGGCGCATACCAAGCTCTTACGCAACATGAAGCGACAAGTCTCCTCCCTGTTGGAGTATGCCGCGTGGAGGGGCACTTCGAGAAGGATGATATTGTCAGGATCATTGCTCCCGATGGTCAGCAGATCGGAGTTGGTAAGGTAGCTTTGGATAGTGAGCATGCACAAGAGGTGGTTGGCGTTAAGGGACTTAAGGCGATTGTGCACTATGATTATTTATATTTAGAGTTATGAATGTAGCATTAAACAAAGGTGGCAGAATTGATGTTGCGGATGTATTGAGAGGGTTTGCTGTGATGGGCATTATCCTTCTCCACTCTATCGAGCACTTCAATTTTGGATTGTACCCCAATACGGAGACTCAAGGTGGTCTATTAAACTTCCTTGATAGTGCAATTTGGGATGGAATGTTCTTTACATTTGGAGGAAAGGCATATGCCATCTTTGCACTGCTTTTTGGCTTTAGCTTCTTTATAATGGACAACAATCAGCAACTTCGAGGCTCTGATTTTAGATTGCGCTTCTGTTGGCGATTGGTGTTACTATTTATTATAGGAAACTTTAATGCCGCTTTTTTTACGGGTGAGATACTTGTTCTCTACTCTTTGGTGGGGTTTGTACTCCCTTTGACATGCCGTTTGAGTGATCGAAATCTATTGCTATTAGCCTCTTTTTTGATGCTTCAGCCGCTCCATATGATATACACATTTATCTCTGTGTGTGACCCTGCGTTTGTGACTCCAGTTATTCCAACGCGCGAATTTTGGGCAGCAACGCGTGCTATGCAGAGTAGCGGAACATTTTTCGAGATGGTGGCTACAAATCTAAAAGAGGGGCAGTTGGCGGGTCTATCGTGGTATTGGGATCATGGACGTATGTTTCAGACAGCATCACTCTTTATGTTTGGACTCTTAATAGGTCGCAAGAGGCTGTTTTTGGAGTCGAATCTGTCGGTTTGGTATAGAGTTGTTGCTATATCGTTGATGTTGTTTTTCCCTTTGTATGGACTCAAAAATATGTTGCCAGACTTTATCTCTAATGCCTCGACACTTAAACCGCTATCGTTGATTATTACATCGTGGTCTAATGTGGCGTTTATGCTGCTTTTGGTCTCGGGGGTGATAATTGCATTTTATAAGGTTCGATCCGCAGAGTCAATGTTGAGATGTTTGATTCCATATGGAAAGATGAGCCTTACGAACTATATTATGCAGAGTATCGTAGGGTCGATGTTGTTCTACCATTGGGGACTCTTTTTGGCAAAGAGTGTCGGCATTACGGGTAGTTACGGTATTGGAATATTGCTTTTTGTAGCTCAGCTCTCCTTTTGTCATTGGTGGCTTAAGAGCCATAAATATGGGCCATTAGAGTATCTGTGGAGACGAGCAACATGGTTAAAATAGTGTAAATAATATATTATAGTATGGATTTAAAACCACTTTTTGAGAGTTCGTTGATCGCTTCACGTACCTTGGGGTTGTTGGAGCAGAGCCGTATAGACTCAATATTGTTGGCTGTGGCAGATGCTGCGGTTGAAAATAGCGATAAAATTTTGAGTGCCAATGCGTTGGATTTGGCAAAGATGGATCGAGAGAATCCGCTCTATGATCGTCTGCTGTTGACAGCGGAGAGAATCGAGGGGATCGCAAATGATATGCGTTCGGTTGCTCAGTTGAACTCTCCAGTTGGGGAGACTATGAGCGATGTTACACGCCCTAATGGTATGGAGATCAGAAAGGTGCGTGTCCCATTTGGCGTGATTGGAGTGATCTATGAGGCACGTCCAAATGTTAGCTTCGATGTCTTTGGTTTGTGTTTCAAGACAAGCAACGCCTGCGTTTTGAAGGGTGGAAGCGATGCTCACAACTCAAATAAGGTTATTGTCGATATCATTCGCGAGGTGTTGAAGGGTGAGGGTATTGATGAGAATGCTGTTGTTCTGCTTCCAGCCGATAGAGAGGCTACAGCTCAATTGCTTAATGCAGAGGGGTATGTTGATCTTTTGATTCCACGTGGAAGCTCCGCACTTATCAATTATGTGCGCCATAATGCTTCGATTCCAGTTATCGAGACTGGGGCTGGAATCTGCCACACGTATGTCGATAAGAGTGCCGATGTGGAGCGTGCAAAGGCTATTGTTACAAATGCCAAAACACGTCGCGTAAGTGTCTGCAATGCGTTGGATTGTACCATTATTGACTCTTCGCGCCTTGGTGATTTGCCTAAGATATGTGAGGATTTGGCTGTGAAAAATGTGATAATCTATGCCGATGAGCGTAGCTACAGAGCGTTGGAGGGTGGCTACCCTGCGGAGCTTTTGAAGGAGGCTACAGCTGAGAGTTTCGGAACGGAGTTTATGGATTATAAGATGGCACTCAAAACCGTTGACTCTATTGCGGAGGCTACGGCTCATATCGCGAAGTACTCATCGCGCCACAGCGAGTCGATTGTAACGGAGGATTTGGCGGCAGCGCAATATTTTATAAAGGTTGTAGATGCTTCGTGTGTCTACCACAATGTCTCGACAGCATTTACGGATGGTGCGCAATTTGGCTTCGGAGCGGAGATCGGAATCTCGACTCAGAAGCTACACGCAAGAGGTCCAATGGCACTGCCAGAGCTTACGACATATAAGTATGTGATAACAGGTAGTGGGCAGGTGCGTAGCTAGAAAGGCTTGTTGTAAATTGTGATTTAGGCGCGATAAGAGGCTAAAAAGAGCTCTTAAGTAGGGTAAAATAATTATTGGTGTGTTTTTAAGAGTGCTATTGGAGATGAGATTTTTTGCTATTGAATTGAAAATATAGTGGTTCTATATTGAAATTTAATAGTGAGAAATATCGCTTCAAGAGTGCTATTAAAAATATGGTAATAATTGTTTTACACTACTTATTGCGCCTTTTTAGCGAATTTTTCGGTAAATATTTTGGTTATCTCGCTAAACTTCGATATTTTTGTTGCCTTATATATAATATAGGACAAAAACAAACAAGCACATTTTCAAATATAAAGATGAAAAACAAGTTAAGAAGCAACACTTCGGTTTCGGGTCGTTTGATGGCTGGAGCTCGTAGCCTATGGCGTGCAAATGGAATGCGAGAGGAGCATTTCGGTAAGCCAATTATCGGTGTGGTGAACTCATTTACTCAGATGGTTCCAGGTCATACTCACCTCCATGAGATCGGTCAGTATGTCAAGAGCCTGATCGAGGAGCAGGGGTGTTTCGCTTGTGAATTTAACACTATTGCTATCGACGATGGTATCGCGATGGGACATAGTGGAATGTTATATTCGTTGCCTTCGCGCGATATTATTGCCGACTCTGTGGAGTATATGGCTAACGCTCACTGCCTCGACGCATTGGTCTGCATCTCAAATTGTGATAAGATCACTCCAGGTATGATGATGGCAACGATGCGTCTTAATATCCCTACAATCTTTGTCTCGGGAGGCCCGATGGAGGCAGGTAAGGGTGAAAATGGTCGTAAGCTCGATCTAATCGATGCTATGATTGATAGTGCTGATGAGGCTATCTCGGATGAGCAGATCGAAAAGATCGAGAGAGCAGCGTGCCCAACATGTGGATCATGTTCGGGGATGTTCACAGCGAACTCTATGAACTGCCTAGCTGAGGCACTTGGAATGGCTTTGACAGGAAATGGAACAATTGTAGCTACACACGCAAATCGCAAGGTGTTGTTCGAGACAGCGGCGAAGAGAATCGTGGAGATGGCAAACGCTTACTATGTCGATGGTAATGATAGTGTATTGCCACGTAGCATAGCTTCAGAGGCGGCATTCCGTAATGCAATGACTTTGGATATTGCGATGGGTGGTTCATCCAATACTGTGCTTCATCTATTGGCTATCGCTCAGGAGGCTGAGGTTGAGTTTACGATGAATGATGTCGATGCTATTTCGCGTGTGACTCCAGTTGTATGCAAGGTCGCTCCATCGAATAGTGTTCATATTGAGGATGTTCACCGTGCAGGAGGAATCATCGCGATATTGAATGAGCTCTATAAGGGAGGTAAGTTTGATGGCGCAGCTCATACAGTAACAGGAAAGAGCTTCGAGGAGCTATTTAAGATATATTGTGACTATACAAACCGAGCTACAGAGGAGTGGTTTAAGTCTGCTCCAGGTGGTAAGTTTAATCTGGTTCTAGGATCTCAAAATGCTCACTATAAGGAGCTTGATCTCGATCGCGAGAGCGGTGCAATCCGTACTGTGGAGAGTGCATTTAGCCAAGATGGTGGACTTGCTGTTCTCTTTGGAAATATCGCAAAGAGAGGTTGTATCGTAAAGACTGCTGGTGTCGATGAGTCGATCTTGCGTTTTGAGGGTACAGCGAAGGTCTTTGAGTCTCAGGAGGCAGCTATGGCTGGAATCTTGGGCGGTAAGGTTGTCGCAGGAGATGTAGTTGTTATCCGCTACGAAGGCCCTAAAGGTGGCCCAGGTATGCAGGAGATGCTATACCCAACTTCGTACCTTAAATCAATGCACCTTGGTAAGGCGTGTGCCTTGATTACAGATGGTCGTTTCTCGGGTGGTACATCGGGTCTCTCGATCGGACATGTCTCTCCAGAGGCAGCTTCGGGTGGAGAGATTGCAATTGTGCAAGATGGTGATAAGATCTTGATCGATATTCCAAATCGAACAATGGATCTAGTGGTGAGTGATGAGGAGATTGCACAACGTATGGCAGCTCTAGATGGGGTATTTAAGCCTCTATCACGTGACAGAAAAGTCCCTAAATCACTACAATTCTACGCACAGAACGTCTCGTCAGCCGATATGGGTGCGATACGTATCATAAATGAGTAATCATGGAACAAGATAATAAAATAACTGGCACACGAGTAATTCTTAACTCGTTGATCGCTAGTGGAGTAGATACAGTTTTTGGGTATCCAGGTGGACAGATCATGCCGCTTTACGATGCTCTATACGACTACACAGATCAAATTCATCACATCTTGGTGCGTCATGAGCAGGCGGCTGTTCATGCAGCGCAGGGTTATGCACGCGCAACAGGAAAGACTGGTGTATGTTTTGTAACATCGGGCCCAGGTGCGACAAATACCGTTACGGGAATTGCCGATGCTATGTTGGACTCGACACCTATTGTGGTTATTACGGGTCAAGTACCATCGCATATTTTGGGTGTTGACTCTTTTCAGGAGATTAACATCGTTGGTGTTACACACCCTGTTACGAAGTGGAATATCTTGGTTCGTCGAGCTGAGGATGTTGCACCAGCAATCGCTAAGGCGATGTATATCGCAAGCAGTGGTCGCCCAGGCCCAGTCTTGGTCGATATCACAAAGGATGCTCAGATTGGACTTACCGAGTGGAGTGGATTTGTTCCATGTCCACCAATTAGAAGCTATAATCCAACTCCAATAGCAGACTCAGTGAAGATTGCTAAGGCTGCAAAGTTGATTGATAAGGCGAAGAAGCCAATGATTCTTTTTGGTCAAGGTGTCACTTTGTCGGGAGCGGAGGCTGAGTTCAAGGCATTTGTTCATAAGAGCGGTATGCCAGCGGCAGCGACACTTTTGGGGCTCTCGTCAATCGATTGTAGCGACCCTTATTATGTTGGTATGATTGGAATGCATGGCAACTATGGCCCTAATTACACCAATCAGGAGTGTGATTTGATTGTCGCTATAGGTATGCGATTTGATGATCGTGTAACATGTAATATCGCTGGATTTGCAACGAATGCAAAGATTGTCCATATAGATATCGACCCTGCGGAGATCGACAAGGTTGTTACGGCTGATGTAGGAATCGTAGGCGATGCTAAATCTGTATTGGAGAGTTTGATATCTCTTATTGAGGAGGGTGACCACACTGAGTGGTTGAATAAGCTCAAGGCTTACAACGCTGAGGAGAAGAGAATCGTTGTGGATAGCGTAGAGGGTGATGGAACGGGTGAGATCCACCTTCACCAAGTTGTTCAGGCGGTTGACAAAGCATACAACGGTGAGAATATTGCCGTTACAGATGTGGGGCAACAACAGATGGTTGCGGCACGTTATACTAGCTTCAAGACTCCACGTTCACTCATCACTTCGGGAGGATTAGGAACTATGGGATTTGGTCTGCCAGCAGCTATCGGTGCTAAGATCGGAGCTCCAGAGCGCGATGTTGTCTTGTATGTTGGAGATGGAGGAATCCAGATGAATATTCAAGAGTTGGCGACTATCATGCAGGAGAGAGTAGCGGTTAAGATCGTACTCTTCAACAATAGCTATTTGGGAATGGTGCGTCAATGGCAACAGCTATTCTTTGACTATCGCTACTCATTTACACCTATGCTGAACCCTAACTTTGGACTTATTGCCGAGGCGAATGGTGTAGGGTACGGATTCTGCGAGAAGCGTGAAGATTTGGCAGATGCAGTGGCTAAGATGCAGGCTGCTGAGGGATCGTATCTATTGGAGGTTAAGGTGTTGTGTAATGACAATGTACTTCCGATGGTCGCTCCAGGTAAGTCGTTGGTAGATATTATTCTGACCGATGGCACTGAGCAAGGTTGCAAATGTCCAGGTTGCAAGGGTAGAATCAATGAACAGAAGAGATAGGAGGATCAAACAATGGCAAAATATACATTGACAGTATTTTCGGAGAATCACGCAGGAGTGTTGGGACTCATCACAACAGTATTTACATCGCGACATATGAATATCGAGATGCTTAAGACGGAGCGATCTTCGATTGAGGGTATCCACCGTTTTATCATCGAGGTTACGGGAGATGTCGGACGCGTGGAGAATGTCGCACGCCAAATCGAGAAGAAGATCGACGTTATGAAGGCGTATATCCAGACTACGGAGGAGTATGCAAAGAGTAGTCTAACTCCAGAGCGTGAGAGAGATATCTTGGCAGAATTTATAGTAAAAAAATAGAGAATAACAATATATTTTAACACTAATATTTAATAAAAAGAGTTATGGCAAAGATGATTTTCGGTACAACCGAGGAGAACGTGGTTACTCGTGAGGAGTTCCCATTAGCAAAGGCACAAGAGGTTCTTAAAGACGAGGTTATTGCCGTTATCGGTTATGGCGTTCAGGGTCCTGGTCAGTCACTAAACCTACGTGACAACGGATTCAACGTTATCGTTGGACAGCGTAAAGGTGGTAAGTCTTGGGACAAAGCAGTAGAGGATGGATGGGTTCCAGGAAAGACTCTTTTCGAGATCGAGGAGGCTTGCGAGAAGGCTACTATCATCCAGTTCCTTCTATCAGATGCAGGACAGATCGACGCATGGCCAACAGTGAAGAAGCACCTTACTCCAGGTAAGGCTCTATACTTCTCACACGGTTTTGGTATCACATATAAGGAGCGTACAGGAATTATTCCTCCAGCAGATGTAGATGTTATCTTGGTAGCTCCTAAGGGATCAGGAACATCACTTCGTCGTATGTTCGTTGCAGGTCGTGGTTTGAACTCTTCATTCGCTATCTTCCAAGATGCAACTGGTCGTGCAATGGAGCGTGTAATCGCTATGGGAATCGGAGTAGGTTCTGGTTACCTATTCGAGACAACTTTCAAGAAGGAGGTTTACTCTGACTTGACAGGTGAGCGTGGAACTTTGATGGGATGTATTCAGGGTATCTTCGCAGCACAGTATGAGGTTCTTCGCGAGAATGGTCACTCACCATCTGAGGCTTTCAATGAGACTATCGAGGAGTTGACTCAGTCGTTGATGCCACTTGTTGCTGAGAACGGAATGGATTGGATGTATGCTAACACATCAACTACAGCACAGCGTGGTGCACTTGATTGGTGGAAGCCTTTCCGCGACGCTACAAAGCCAGTATTCGAGAAGCTTTACTCTGAGGTAGCTTGTGGAAACGAGGCACAGCGTTCAATCGACACTAACTCTAAGCCAGACTACCGCGAGGGATTGGAGGCTGAGCTAGCTGAGTTGCGCGAGAGCGAGATGTGGCAGGCAGGTATGACTGTTCGTAACCTTCGCCCAGAGAACAACTAATTTAAAGATCAGAAGAAGATGGGGTATTTCCCTTCGCTCAACGATATAATGGAGGCTCGTCAACGTTTAAAGGGGTGTGTTAATCACACCTCTTTAATGCGTAGCGACTTCTTGAGCCGTACGTATGAGTGCGATATTATGCTTAAACGAGAGGATCTTCAAGTGGTACGCTCCTATAAATTGCGTGGTGCTTACAACAAGATTCTTTCGCTCAGTGCGGATGAGAGGCAACGAGGAGTGGTCTGTGCAAGTGCAGGAAACCATGCCCAAGGTGTTGCTTTCTCCTGCAACAAACTAGGTATTCAGGGTGCGATCTTTATGCCGGTGACAACACCTAAGCAGAAGGTTCGTCAGGTGAGTACCTTTGGTAATGGCAATGTCGAGATTATCCTTGTGGGTGACACCTACGATGCGTCGGCAGCTCAGGCGAAGTTATATTGCGAGGAGCATAAGATGTGTTTTGTAGCTCCATTTGATGATGAGAAGATCATCGAGGGGCAGGCTACGGTAGGTGTCGAGATCATCGAGGATACAGATTGCCCGATTGACTATCTCTTTGTTCCAATTGGAGGAGGCGGATTGTTGTCGGGTGTAGGTAGTTACTTCAAACAGATCTCTCCAAAGACGAAGATCATCGGTGTTGAGCCAGCAGGTGCTCCATCAATGAAGGCTTCGATGGATGCAGGCGAAGTAGTTACACTCGATAAGGTTGACAAGTTTGTTGATGGTGCTTCGGTGAAGCGAGTTGGCGATATAGCCTTCGATGTAGGTCGTCAGGTGTTGGATGATATTATCTCTGTTCCAGAGGGTATGATCTGTACAACGATCCTTGATATGTATAATCGAGAGGCGATTGTAGTTGAGCCAGCAGGTGCATTGAGCATTGCGGCGTTGAATATCTATCGCGATCAGATCAAAGATAAACATGTGGTCTCAATTGTGAGTGGTGGAAATAATGACATCACACGTAATGAGGAGATCAAGGAGCGTTCGTTGCTCTTCGAGGGTTTGAAGCACTACTTTATTGTGAGATTCCCACAGCGCGCAGGTGCATTGAGGGACTTCTTGAGTGTAGCTTTAGGCCCGAATGACGATATCACACTCTTCGAGTATAAGAAGAGGACAGCGAGGGAGAATGGCCCAGCTGTGATTGGTATTGAGCTTCAGAAACGAGAGGACTTTGCGCCACTTGTGAAGCGTATGGAGGAGCAGGGTATTCGATTTGAGTATCTTAACGAGAAGCCTGATCTATTTGAGCTATTAGTCTAAGACCGTTGCAAGGCGGCGAAATTTTAAGGATAACGTAGAGTACTCTTCAGTCACATACATTTAGTATGCTCCTTTCAGAGCCCACTACGCCATCTTCAAAATTTCATCCACCTATCAACGATCTCTAAAACAGAGCAAAAAAGAACAAGAGCGATACCTTTTTTTGGGGTGTCGCTCTTGTCTCTTTAATCGTAGGATATTAGCGTCCGATAAAATATTTTTTAATCTTTGTAATCATCACAATTATAGCGACTTACAAAGGTTTTACAAAATGGGAGCTTACTTTTATTAGCAGTCCCACGTGAGATACGAAATTGAAAATTTCGTCATCCTGAACTTGTTTCAGGATCTCTACAAAGAATCTGAGACACTGATAGTTAGGGATCCTGAAACAAGTTCAGGATGACGACTCTTTCAGAGTCGAAACGAGGTGCCAACATAAATCGCAAACTTTTATCGGACAGTAATATCTCTATAACTTCAATTTATCTCGTCTCCAAAGTATAAACTTCACGATCGAGATCACTACTGCTAGCCCCGATACGATGTAACCAGTGGTCAATGGAAGCCCAAATGCCTCCTTCGCAGTTACGAGATAACAGATTGTCACAGATGTCATAAATAGGGCTGGAATCAACGCTACATAGAAGTTCTTACCCTTCTGCGAAAGGTAGACTGTAATCATCCACAATGTAAATACCGCCAACATCTGGTTTGCCCATGCGAAGTATCGCCAGATTATATTGAATCCCTCGGCATCTGCCAATGAGTAGATCAAAATAGCTATTGTAACTAGGAAGATCGGGATCGAGATCATCAATCGACGAGGGATACTCTTCTGCTCAACTTTAAGGATATCAGCAACAATCAAACGTGCAGATCTGAGTGCGGTATCTCCCGAGGTGATAGGTGCAAATACAACTCCCAACATAGCGAGAATCGCACCTGCTGTGCCCAACCAATTCTTAGTGATTGTGTCGACAACAACCGCTGCATTACTCTCTTCAAATCCATTCTCATGGAAGAATACCGTTGCTGCAGCTGCCCATATCAGAGCCACAATACCCTCCGATACCATCGCACCGTAGAAGATTGGACGACCCTGCTTCTCGTTGGTCATACAACGCGCCATCATAGGTGACTGCGATGCATGGAATCCCGAAATAGCACCACACGCAATAGAGATAAACATCATTGGGAAGATATGTAGACCAGCAGGGTGACCATCTGAAGGGTCTGTAAACTCAGGAAGTGGACCTCCATGGAAGAACAGCATCACAAAGATACCAGCTGCCATAAACATCAATGCGAGCGAAAATAGCGGGTATACACGTCCGATAATCTTATCAATTGGCATCAATGTCGCAATAATGTAATAGACAAAGACCAAAATGATCCAAAAGTTAACATTGAAAATTGGATTAAAGCCCGATGTCAAGTTAGCCAACAACCCTGCTGGCCCTGCCACAAATACCGCTCCAACCAGAATCAACAACACAACAGTAAAGCCACGCATAACCTGTCCTGTAGTCGCACCAAGGTAACGACCAACGCTCTCTGGCAGAGACTCACCCCCATTTCTTAGTGAGATCATTCCAGCGATATAGTCATGTACAGCTCCCGCAAAGATAGTTCCTAGCACGATCCATATATAAGAGGCTACACCAAACTTCGCTCCCATAATCGCTCCGAAGATTGGCCCAAGACCTGCGATATTTAGGAACTGAATCATGAAGATTTTCCATGCAGGGAGTGGCATATAATCCACACCATCTTCCTTTGTGATAGCTACAGTCTTGGCGTTTGGATCTGGCTTAATCAGACGCTCAACATATGCGCCATAGACCAAATATCCAACTATCAAGACTACAAATGATAGTAGAAAAGAGTACATAATATTTTAGTTTAAATGGTTAGTTATATTTAAATTATTGGTGTCCGAAAAAATCATCAGTCCCATTTGAGATACGAAATTGAAAATTTCGTCATCCTGAACTTGTTTCAAGATCTCTTTTTGTTAGTAGATAATGCAGGGATCCTGAAACAAGTTCAGGATGACGAATCCGATGGATTCGCTAACGTGGTACCAACAAACTTTATATCATTATTTTTTATTCGAACACAAATATAAAAGTCCTATTAAAAAACTCCCCTCAAAGCGCAATAAGGCTTGAGGGGAGTAGTTATCTATTTCGCATACGCTACGGCACGAGTTTCACGGATTACGGTGATCTTCACCTGACCTGGATAGGTCATCTCATCTTGAATCTTCTTCGCAATCTCTTGTGATAGGTTCTCTGTGTCGGCATCGCTCAACTTCTCTGCCCCAACAATCACTCTCAGCTCTCGACCAGCCTGAATAGCGTAGGTTTTGAGTACTCCTGGATAGGATTGAGAGATATCCTCCATCTCTTTGAGGCGTTTGATGTAGCTCTCAACAACCTCGCGACGTGCTCCTGGACGTGCTCCCGAGATAGCGTCACACGCCTGAATGATTGGTGAGATAATAGATGTCATCTCAACTTCATCGTGGTGCGCTCCGATTGCATTGCAAACCTCCGCCTTCTCTTTATACTTCTCAGCCAACTTCTGACCAATGATTGCATGTGGCAACTCTGGCTCATCATCTGGCACCTTACCGATATCGTGCAAGAGACCTGCACGACGTGCAAGTTTTGGGTTAAGCCCCAACTCCGATGCCATTATTCCTGCAAGGTTTGCAGTCTCGCGAGCATGCTGCAAAAGGTTCTGACCATACGACGAACGGTATTTCATCTTACCCACCATACGGATCAACTCAGGGTGTAGACCATGGATTCCCAAATCTATAGCTGTACGCTTACCAACCTCGACGATCTCCTCCTCAATCTGCTTCTGCACCTTAGAGACAACCTCCTCGATACGCGCTGGGTGGATACGACCATCAGTTACTAGTTGGTGGAGTGCCAAACGTGCAATCTCGCGACGCACAGGGTCAAAACCACTCAAAATTATAGCCTCTGGGGTATCATCAACAATGATCTCGATACCTGTAGCAGCCTCCAAAGCGCGGATATTACGACCCTCACGACCGATAATACGACCCTTCACCTCGTCTGACTCGATATTAAATACGGTCACTGCATTCTCGATTGCGGTCTCTGTTGCTACACGCTGGATCGATGCAACGATAATACGCTTTGCCTCCTTTGTCGCCGTTAGTTTAGCCTCTTCGACAGTCTCTGAGATATAAGATGATGCTTGGCTCTTCGCCTCTGCCTTCATATTCTCGACTAGCGTGTTACGTGCATCGTCGGCACTCATACCTGAGATCTGCTCCAACTTCTGGTTCTGCTCCAAAATGATATGATCGACAGCTGCTTTTTTAGCATCATACTGCTCGATCTGAGACTTAATCTTCTCATTCAAGCGGTCATGATCCTTGATTTTGTTCTCAAGGTCGCGTTGCTGATTGTTGAGGTTTGCCTCCATCTGCTTCGCTCTCTGCTCCGACTGTGCCACCTTCTGATTGCGCTCATTTACCGAGCGGTCGTGGTCACTTTTTAACTTGATGAACTTCTCCTTTGCTTGGAGCATGCGCTCCTTTTTAATCATTTCGCCATCTGCCTCAGCCTTCTCCAGAATTGTTTTAGCACGCTGTTTTGCGAGATAAAATGCTGCATATGCAGCGACAATAGAGGATATGGCGGCGATCGCTATGATAGTTACGATTTCCATATTACTGTGTTTGTGTTATAATAAATTTGTATCTAGTTGATATTAATGTATAAAAAACCCGCATAAATCCCCCCTTTGTTTGACGAATCTGTCGATTAATCATGTGTGGAGGTGCCAAAGGTCGCAATCGTCCAACGGTGCCACAAGTGACACACCCCGAGGGGTTAAGGCCTGATTTTGATTATTGAGAGCTTGTCTCCAATTTAGTAAATATCAGTTTCGCAAATCTATAGGGAATCTATGCGGGTAGACTCTATAATTATATGTTAAAGAACTTTGTCACTACCTAACTCCTGTGACTAGTATAACGTAAAATCACTGCTCATTTAGTGTGCCAGATTTTCATCATGCGCACTATTTTTCGTGTCTGAGGTCATTCAGGTACTCTCCTACCCTCTCCTCCAACGCCTTTAACACGGCTAAATCTTCCGACACTACCTCATTTTGTTGGCGTATATTTATGTTAGCAACTGCAAGTTCAAATGCTGCAAGTGCTATTACATCTTGTAGCGTGAAGCCATCAAAATTCTGCTTCTGAAATCTCAATATAGAAGAGTTCACATTACGCTCTGCCAATAGATAGAGCTCTCTCTTCGAGCTATCTATATTGAGCTTATAGCTCTTTCCAGATATTGTGATCTTTATCTCCTCGACTCCCATTGTTTTTTATCGTGTTGCTCTTAATCACTTTACACACCTCTTAACTCTCTCTCCTTCTCCCACACTGCCACTCTAAAATATTTGGCATCCGCTTACTGTATGTAGTTGTTTTCGCCCCCTGCTCCTGCTCCTGCCTCTATCTCTGCCTCTGCCTCTGCCTCTGCCTCTTCTTGCGGAGTATCACCTGGGGATGAGATTAATCTTATACAGTAGTCAACCTCCCGCATTAAACGATTGACATATAATCTTGCCCGCGACCTGCTTTTGGTCGCCACCGTCAAACCGCCTCGAAGTTCACTCAATGAGAGCTCCTTTTCGAGTGTTGCAATACGCTCTTGCATCTCGCGTTTAGTGGCTTGCAAATTGTCACGCTGCTTCATCAAGTCGCGATTCAGCTCACTTATCCGCTTATGATCGGCTATGAGTTGTTCTACACGACTCTCAACTTTTTTGACAACGCTCTGTGACGCACTATTATTGCTAGATGCCATGTTTGTATCGTAGTTTTGGCAATTTCAATCCAAAGGTAAGTAAAAAAAAATTCATGAGCAAACTTTACACAAGCTATTTTTATCTAGCAGAGTGTTGCGTAGAGATCAAAATCCTCCGCCGAGGTGATCTGAACGTCGTAAAATCGCCCCTTTATTAGACGTTTAGTCGTCGCTGGAATCAAGATCTCTTGATCCACTTCGGGAGAGTCGTATTGCGAACGTGCAACATAAAACTCATCTTGACGCGAGTCTATTATAACACGCTGATGCTGCCCCACTCGTTGCAGATTATTTTGCAGCGAGATCTCGCTCTGTATCATCATGATGCGCTCCGCACGCTGCTCCTTCACCTCTTGTGGAACATCATCTTCGAGTGTAGCGGAGTATGTCCCCTCCTCCTCGCTGTATGGAAATACTCCAAGTCGCTCGAACTTCACCTCCTTGACAAATTCGATTAGCTCCTCAAAATCCGCCTCGCTCTCTCCTGGATAACCCACCAACATCGTTGTTCGAAGTGCTAGATCGGGTATCGAGGCTCTTAGATCTCGAATTAGATCCATCGCCTCGGATTTTGTGTGGCGACGCTTCATTGATTTGAGCTGCGAATCTGCGATATGTTGAAATGGAATATCTAGATATTTACAGATTTTTGGTTCACGCGCCATAACCTCAATCACATCACGCGGAAAATTAGTCGGATAGGCATAATGAAGTCTAATCCACTCAATCCCCTTGATCCCACAAAGCGACTCCAAAAGCGGTGCTAGGCGACGCTCTCCATAGAGATCCATACCATAATATGTTGTATCTTGGGCTATCACGATCAACTCCTTAACCCCTTTGGTAGCCAACTTTTCAGCCTCCTCTTGGAGTGCCTCCATCGGAACAGATATATGCTTTCCGCGAATTAATGGAATAGCGCAATATCCACACCTCCAATTACACCCCTCCGAAATTTTAAGGTATGCGTAGTGGTTTGGTGTCGACAACTCTCGCTCTGTCTCAAGAGCTGGATTGTGCTTTGCCCCCAATCGCTCGATCAACGCCTCCCAACCTCTCACTCCGAAATATTGATCTACATCGGGAATCTCCGCACGCAGCTCATCGGCATATCTTTCAGACAAGCAACCCACAACATACAGCTCCTCGATAAGTCCCTCCTCCTTAGCCTCAACAGCCGAAAGGATCATCTCTACCGACTCCTCTTTGGCATCACCGATAAATCCACAGGTGTTTATAACGACAACCTCCGCACCGAATTTATCGTTATCAAACTCCACCTCGTAGCCCGATGCCGCCATCTGCGCCATAAGGTGCTCCGAATCCACTATATTTTTTGAACACCCTAGGGTGATTATATTTATTCTCCTCATCCTCTCTCTACTCCTCCCCAAAGAGTGCGTTTACAAAATTTTTGCGATCAAAGATCTGTAACTGGTCGATACCCTCTCCAACTCCGATATATCGTACTGGAATATGGAACTGATCGCTAATTCCAATCACAACGCCACCCTTTGCCGTTCCATCGAGCTTGGTCACTGTGAGCGATGTCACCTTTGTAGCTTGGGTAAACTGCTTAGCCTGCTCAAAAGCGTTTTGACCCGTCGAGCCATCCAACACCAACATCACCTCATGTGGAGCATCGGGGATTACCTTTGCCATCACATTGCGGATCTTCGTAAGCTCATTCATAAGACCAATCTTATTGTGGAGACGACCCGCTGTGTCGATCAACACCACATCCGCACCATTTGCAACCGCCGAGCTTAATGTATCATAGGCGACCGAAGCTGGATCGGAGCCCATCTCCTGACGCACCATAGTAGCCCCAGCTCTCTCTGCCCAGACCCCCAATTGGTCGATCGCTGCTGCGCGGAAGGTATCGGCTGCACCTATATATACTTTGTGTCCACAAGCTGTCAACTTCGCCGCTAGTTTTCCGATTGTTGTGGTCTTACCCACTCCATTGACACCGACAACCATCAAGACATATGGCATACCCTGCTTCACCTCGATTCCGAAGTTTGCGGTCGACGAACTCGCCTGCTCCAACAACTTCGAGATCTCGTCTCGTAGAATAGAGTTGAGTTCCGATGTTCCGATATATTTATCACGCGCTACACGCTTCTCTATATTCTCGATGATCTTTACTGTGGTCTCGACACCCACATCCGAGGTTATAAGAATCTCCTCCAGATCATCCAACAAATCGGCATCAACCGTCGAGCGTCCTGCAACGGCACGCGCTATCTTACCGAAGAGTCCACTCTTGGTCTTTGCTAGCCCCTGTTCGAGCTCCTCTTTTGGGCTCTCTACAGCCTTTTGCTCTACTGGCTGGTCGTTTTGTGGTTTGCGTTTGAATAGATCGAAGAATCCCATATGACAAAAAAATTAGTTATTACACCACAAAGATAGGAAGAATTAACGAAGAATCGTAAAAAAACGCTATATTTGTCATCTATGCAAGATGTTAGATTAGATAAATACCTCTGGGCGGTAAGGCTCTACAAGACTCGAAGCGATGCTGCCGAAGCAATTCGCACAAATCGCGTGCTCGTAAATGGCGCATACTGCAAACCTTCGCGCGATGCAAAGATCGGGGATGTTATAACCCTCAAAAAGACCCTAGTAACCTACACATACAAAGTGTTGGATCTGGTGAGCAACCGCCAACCAGCCAAAAATGTCGAACAATATATCCTCAACATGACTCCAGAGTCGGAGATTGCGAAGCTCAACATCCCTCGCGAGACGATATTTGTTGTGCGCGATCGCGGAACGGGGCGACCTACAAAACGCGACCGTCGCCAAATTGACGACCTAATGGAGGGGATGAGCTACGAGGAGGAGGAGGATCTTACTTGATGAATCACGCCCCAATTATTAGAGGGGAGTTCTAATAATCCCCTAGAGTGTTAGCAGTCCCACTTGAGATACGAAATTTTTAATTTCGTCATCCTGAACTTGTTTCAGGATCTCTACAAATGACCTAAAACGCTGATAGTTAGGGATCCTGAAACAAGTTCAGGATGACGACTCTTTCAGAGTCGAAACGAGGTGCCAATACAAATTGGAAACTTTTATCGGACACTAATAATGGGACTATCAGCAACCTTTTATTTCACACCTTTTTGAAAGCTATCTTACTTGATACCATAAGGGGTCTCAGTGATACCACTTCGTCGCGTGTTTTTTCGAATATTTGCATTCTTCTCCATCGACTCTTTAGTCTTGTATGGGCGTTTATGGTCGAGATGTAAGACAATTGCAGAGTAACGGATCTGCTTCGATTTGATACCTCTATTGAATAACCTCTCGCCAAACTCGCGATCCTGACCTCCATACTGCATCTGCTCATTGAAGCCTCTAGTGGCTATAGCATCTTCGCGCCAACCCGATGAGTTACATCCATTCCATGTCGCCTTCGCAGGTGTGATGAGGTTCATAAAGCGAGTAAAAGTTCTATTTTTGCTCAACTTCGAAGCCTTGAAATTCGCCTTAAAACCCTTCGATTTAAGCCACTCAATATCAAAGGCATCTTCGCTCTTTATATCTGCCTCTGTGATAAGTTCGCTAATATCCATCGAGAGTTTGAAGTATCCGCCCGAAAGCAGACATCCCTTTTCGGCATAGGCGAGATGTGTCGCAATAAAATCTCGACGTGGAATGCAATCTTGATCAGTAAATATCAGATACTCCGCCGTAGATGCCTCCAAAGCACGATTCAAGATCTGACTCTTCTGAAAACCATTATCTTCGTGCCATACATGTTTGATCGGCAGACGATCCGCGAAGCTCTCGATAAGCAGGCGAGTCTCCTCCCTCGATCCATCATCCGCAATGATAATTTCATCCGCCATATGATCTTGATAGAGGTATCCCCAAAGTGTCTTTTCTAACCATTTCGGGTTGTTGTATGTCGAGATTATAACTCCAACTTTTATCATTTTAGTCTATTTTAAAATATTTAATATCCGATTAAAAAACAGCAAATTATTGCAACACAATACGTTACATATATTAGTAAAATTAGGAGCTTATATTTTGCCGATAGTCCCATTTGAGATACGTTCCGCAAGGAACGTCATCCTGAACTTGTTTCAGGATCTCTGCAAACGAGAATATTGCCACTATAAATGTGCTAATAAAAACATTTAACAGATGATGCAGAGATCCTGAAACAAGTTCAGGATGACGAAATTAAAAATTTCGTATCTCAAGTGTTACTGCTAAAAAAGTTTTATCGGACAACAGTAATTTTAAAATAACTCCTGTAGTATCTTGATCGACTGCACCGAGTATATTGCATCGAGATGGTAGCCGTAATATTTTAACAACGCCTCTAGAAATGCAACTCTGCGTTCGCGATTGAGTTTTATGCCGCCCAACTGCATAACATCACACTCAATCAATTCGGATAGTAGCTGCGCTTCGCGAGGCTGCATCACAACACCATGCGATGGGTAGAACCTACAAAACTGCCCCTCCATAATATCGAACCACATCCCCGAAGAGTACCCCCCCGAGGGCATAAATCCAAGTTGTCGACTTAAATTTGCAAGAAACCAGAGATGAAAATTCGACACTCCATCCTCAATGGTATCGAGTGCCTCGATCGCACCCCAAATAAAATCAAAGAGTTCACGATGCTCCCCACTCTCCTTCACCAAACGATACAACACCTCCGCAACAAATAGCGCAATGGTTGATCGACGAAGATCAAACGGGGTACGCCGAAGCAGAATCCCACTCTGCACCTCTCGAAAACGGTGCATCTCGCCACGCGAAGGGATCATACCCTCGAACTCCACCCCAAAGAGCGGTTGAAAGAGTGCCAATTTCGAACCTCTACCACGAGTACTTCGAATACCCTGCACAATGAAACTCTGACGACCAGCAACATCCGTAAAGAGGTGAACCACCATCGAAGATTCGCCATATTTCAGGGTGTGTAGCACTACCCCACGACCCTTATAACCCTTTGATATACCCTGTTCCAACTCCTAAAATTATCTCTTTTCGATCTTTATAACGACCCATCCATCGCGAACCCTCTCGCCAACTGGAGTCAAACCGCTACCCATAGCAGCCCCCTTCAGAGTCTCGATATCTTGCTCCAAAAATCCACTGATAAGCAACACACCGCCACTACGCAGAGCCGCTGCAAAACGAGCCATATTTGCCACCAAGATATTGCGATTTATATTCGCCAAGATAAAGTCATAGGTGCGACCCTCAACTCTCGAAAAGTCACCAAGCATAGGAAATACACGCTCCACAACACCATTCACCTCGATATTCTCGCGACAATTCTCATCCGCCCACTCATCAATATCGACAGCATCGACAGACTTTGCCCCCTCTTTAGCTGCGACAATTGCAAGCACTCCTGTGCCACTTCCCATATCGAGACCCTCTGCACCAGCAAGCATACCCTCCGCACCAAGATCCATCGTCCACTCCGCCATTAGGTGTGTTGTGGCGTGGTGTCCCGTCCCGAATGACATCTTCGGCATTATGACAACTTCACGCTCAAATGATGGGTCTGAATCGTGAAACGGTGCTCGTATGAGAAGTCTATCACCCACCTCAACGCGTTCGAAGTTCGACTCCCACTGCGCATTCCAATTCTGCGTCTCGATCGAGATGTATCGCGCACCAGTCACTCCATAATGAGCTAAAAGTTCATCCACTTCGCCCTTGCAATCTGCCAATTTATCTTGTGGGATATACCCTTTAAGTCGCGTTTTGCCCTCGTTCTCAAAGCTCTCAAAAGGGAACTCAGCAAGCTCCGCCACCAAGATCTCGCCCTGCTCTTCGTCGGCAATTGCGATATTTAACTCTACATAATCCACCTCTATAACTCTTTTTTTACTACCTTTGTTGGTAGAGACTTCAAAGGTAGTAAAACAATGGCAGAAAACGCACTGATATGGCAGAAATTTAGTCAGAATTATCACACATATATAAAACTCGAACGAGCTCTATCAGCCAATACTATAGAGTCATACATGCGCGACATTGAGCAATTCGGACGTTATATGGTGGAGACATTCAACCTCCCTCCGTTCGACGTGGAACATCATCATGTGGATAGCTATATGGCGGAGTTATATCAATTAGAGCTGTCGGCAAACTCCACCGCCCGAATTTTGAGTAGCATAAAGAGCTACTTCGAGTATCTTGTAATAGGTGGCGAGATAGATAACTCCCCAGCGCAATTTATCGCAACGCCAAAGAGCTCTCGACATCTGCCCGATGTACTTAGGGTCGAAGATATCGACTCAATCATCAACGCTATAGAGGGTGATTCAACGAAGGCTATTCGTGATCGTGCTATTATAGAGTTATTATACTCTTGTGGGCTTCGTGTCTCGGAGCTCACATCGCTTCGCCTCACCGATCTATTCTTTAGCGAGGGGTATATTCGGGTCATTGGCAAGGGCGACAAACAGCGATTAGTACCGATAAGCCACACGGCACGCTGCCGAATTGAGAGCTACTTGGAGCTTCGAGGGGGTGGCGACACCATTGAAAATACCCTCTTTCTAAATAATCGAGGTCGTGCCCTCACCAGAGTTATGATCTTCACGATTATAAAACGTGCGAGTGCGACAGCTGGAGTCACAGCCACGGTTAGTCCACACACACTTCGCCACTCATTCGCCACACATATGTTGGAGGGTGGGGCATCGATTCGCCAGGTTCAAGAGATGTTGGGGCATGCAAGCATAACTACAACCGAGATCTACACTCACGTTAGTGTTGAACACCTGCGCGACACCCTAACAAAGCTAATTAATTAGCTCCGCGGAGAGCACTCCGCCCGCCAGAGGCAGTTCCCGAAGTTACCCTCGCTCTCTCTGAAAAAAGGAGATTTTCAAAAAAAATCTCCACAGAGAGCGAAACCACAGTTTAATCAATGATGCAGAGATCCTGAAACAAGTTCAGGATGACGAATCCGTTGGATTCGATAACTCGGTACCAACAAAGTTACCCTCGCTAAACATTGCGTTTATACCTCGAAGGAGAGTATCCTGTATGTTGCTTAAAGTACTTACCAAAGAAGGATTGAGTCGAGAAATTGAGTTCAGTAGCCACCTCTTGGATAGTGAGACCCGAGTACAACAACAACGATTTCGCCTCCAAAATAACCGACTCATCGATCCATTTAGCTGCGGTCTTTCCACTAACTTCTTTCACAACTGCCGATAGATATTTAGTTGTGATATTGAGTTTCGAGGCGTAGAACTGTACATTTCGCTCCCTCTTATTATATTGACGAAGCAGCAGTACAAACTCATCAAAGATCACCTCGCCGCGTCCCACCTTCTGATTGTCGCGCTGTTCACGCTGATTTAGGTCGGTCAAGATATAAAATATGGTGGTAAATAGAGTGCGTATAATCTCGTTACGGTAGAGCTCCTTATCACTCGCCAACATAGTTTTGATGAGTTGGAAGAGTTGGCGGATCTCGTCCACATCCTTCTGAGTGACATGTAAAACTGGGTTTCGACCAAATCGCATATAGATTGCGAGAGATGTCGATAGGTCAATTTTAACCTCATTCATAAAGCTCTTGGACGACGATAATAGATACGCCGAAGCATCTGCCGTACACTCAACTGTACGGATTATACTCTCGGGGCTAAAGAATACAATATCACACGGCTTAACATCGTATTCACGCATATCTATCGAAACACGAGCCTCACCGCTCATCATAATTATCGCGGCAAAGCCATTTATCGAGACTGGTTGACCTACTGTGCGGTTAGTCTCGGGGGTAAGTGCTGTGATGATAAGGTCGTCCGAGAGGTAGCTCACATCCCCCAGCTCCATCTTGATGCGGTTGAGAGAGACACGTTTTAGCGACTTGGGTTTAATCTTATCGGGAATCATAGCTTGTCTGGTTTTTAGGTTATGTATATTTAAGGGGAGATCTAATTTCTCCCAAAATTACTTTTAAGCTACTAACCACCCCTTTTCAATTTTTCAAAAATCGGTGGTAGAGCCACTACAACCCACTTTTGTAAAATCAAAAATGGGAAATTATTAACTAAAAATTAAAATTCAGGAGAAAATAGATCTCCCCTTAAATTATTGGGTCAAATTTGTTGGGTATTGCGTCGGATGTGTCTTATCCACGCGAGCCGAAATCATCTTCAGCTCCCCTTGTAGACACTCGATGTTAAGCGGGAAATCTACCCCTCGCTGTCCATCGGCATCCGTTGGCTCATAATCGTCACACAGAATCTGAATATTGCGTGCTTGGATCTGCTTCATACCACTAGGGTTGCCCCCAACAAAGAAGCGCAACAACGCCAAGACTGTATAGAGAAGCGAGTTATTCTCGATTATTAAACAGTTCAACAGTCCATCTCTCACACTCGATCCACGCACCAAACTAAAGCCTCCAGCAGTCGAACCGTTGAAGATTAATACCATCAAAGAGTTTATCCGAAAACTCTTCTCATCGGCTATAATTTTTAATTCTATATCGTGCAGATTCTGTATATCTTTAAATCCCTCTACAATATAAGCAAATTTTCCGATTTTTTGCTTTAATTCGTTAGGAGTTCTTTGAGAAGTTGTAGTAAAAATGCCAAAACTGAAGATATTTACAAAATATTGACCATTTACATAACCACAATCGACCTCCTCCTCCACTCCCGAGGCAATCTGCATCGCCGCCTTGAGTGGGTTGCGATTCATCCCCAACGCCAATGCAAAGTCGTTGGCTGTACCCGCTGGAATCACACCAAGTGCCGCCTTTACACCGACACTCTTCATGATATTTACGATGTAATTGACCGTGCCATCGCCTCCCGCCACAACAACTAAATCCAGATCATCACGACCCTCAAAGAGGGTATCTGCCTCGTCGGGCTGAAATGTTATCTTTTGGCTCGTCGCCTCGTACCCTGCTCCACGAAAAATATTGAGAATCTTGTGAGCCTGCCGTGCTATTGTTGCTCGCCCCGAGACTCTATTATAAAGAAAAATCGCCTTTTTAACTCTCTGTGTCATCTTTTTAATCTCCTATTTTATCCATCAACCGACTCTGCATCCCTTCGGAAAAGTACTCTCTGTATCCATTTTCACCATCCTCATTCGCGCGCGCATTATTATATATAAGGTATACCTCACAATTTTCGATCTCTGAAGCCAACTTTTCAGCCCTTTTATCCCCTGCCGCAAGTAGCATTGTAGCATAACCATCCGCCTCGGCACATGTTGGCGCAAGCACCGTAACCGACAGAAGTGTCGAGCTCTCGGCATGACCCGTTAGAGGGTTTATGGTGTGTACAATTTTCTCGCCATCCTTCGAAATATAGAATCTACGATAGTTTCCAGATGTCGCAATCGCCCTCAACTCGCTCTCTTGCGATATTGCGATGCGTTGCTCCAAAAACTCTCCATTTGTCATATTTCCATCGATTGGACTCTCGATGCCTACTCTCCATGCGCCACCGCTCGGATTATTGCCCTTTAGAACTAGCTCACCTCCGATATCGACCATATAGTTTATTGACCCTAACTCTTCGATAATCTCGCCTAGGCGATCCACCGCAAACCCCTTGGCTATGGAGTTAAGGTCGATCTGCGTTCGTATGTCTCGTTTGATTATTGCTCCATCCTTAAGAGTAATACCCTCGTATCCAACAAATTTGAGCAGAGAGTCGATATTTGGAGTTGCCACTTCACCCTCTATCATTGCATTATAACTTCCGCCAAATCCCCACGCCTCGACAAGTGGAGCGACTGTGATATCGTATACCCCACCAGAGAGTCGACTGATAGAGTCTGCTAAGCGGATATTTTGTTCGATCCAGAGGGTTGTCCGATCACTCTCTCCGCGGTTGATCTTGCTGAGTTGAGAGTCGGGGTTGAAGATCGACATCTCGCGTTTTAATCTGGCATCTAACTCCTCGGCGCGACGACGCACCTCGCTCTCACTACCCACTGGAAGTTCAGCTGTGATGTGGTATGTGGTGCCAATCATAGCCCCCTCTACCCCAATATACTCCACCCTTTCGGAATTACAAGCTGTCGACAAAATGATTAATAGAGTTAACCCTGCCACAGCCCTTATTATAGTTTGCATAAATTCATCAATATTACGCCCCAAAGATAATATAAAAATTATTAGAGTCCGATAAAAATCTGACAAATCTTGTAATACGCTGTAATATAATAGATTGTATATGTTTATAAAATCAGGGACTTACTTTTGCTGACAGTCATACTTGAGATACGAAATTGAAAATTTCGTCATCCTGAACTTGTTTCAGGATCTCAGCAAACGACAATATGACCTCTACAACACACTAATATACAATAGTTTAATCAACAATGCAGAGATCCTGAAACAAGTTCAGGATGACATTCCTGACGGAACGTATCTCAAATGGGACTGCTAGAAAAGTTTTATCGGACACTAATATATAAGAATATATCAAATTAATCAACCTTCAAAAGTTTTTAT
>JBCQUC010000016.1:0-39601 GCA_047174275.1 Rikenellaceae bacterium
GATTTGCCTACGACGCTGGATTGTTGGATGTTTATCCTGGGGATATTCGCGGTGGGGATAATAATATTAAGACGGGGTGTTTCTCGATAAATATGTGTTATCGGTTTAATTAGGGAATTAGCTCAGCTTTACCTTCGCTCTCTGTGGAGATTTTTCTTTTAAAAATCTCTTTTTTTCAGAGAGAGCGAGGGTAACTTTGAGAACTGCCTCCGGCGGGCGGAGTGCTCTCCGCTGAGCTAATTAGTTTAAAAATACATTATTTCGTGACCTACAATTGCTGAGAGGAGTGCGTTGGCTGCCGAAGATGCTCCGATACGGAAATATTCGGGTGTTAGCCACTCTTCGCCCAAGATCTCTTCGATGATCGTGTAGTAGAGCGCGGCATCTTCTGGTGTGCGAACACCTCCTGCAACCTTGATTCCTACCCTACTTCCTGTAGCTTCGAAGTGATCTTTGGCTGCTATGCACATCACAAGAACTGCCTCGGGAGTCGCTGAAACGGCGGTTTTACCCGTTGATGTCTTGATGAAATCTGCACCTGCCTCCATTGCGATCATCGAAGCGTCGTAGATTTTCTCTACGCTTTTGAGCTCTCCCGTCTCAAGGATAACCTTCAACGTAACATCGCCCTCTGAGCCACACTCCTGACGCAAAAGTTCCAACTCGCTCTCCACCTCATCGTAGTTACCACTCAACATCTTACCAACCGAGATCACTACATCAATCTCATCTGCCCCACTCTCAATTGCCATCGCTGCCTCCAATACCTTCACCTCCATAAAGGTTTGTGACGCTGGGAAGCCAGCTGCAACACTCGTGATTCGCATCGGTGATCCATCCACAACAAGCCCTACACTCTCAACAAATGGAGGGTAGACACATATCGACGCAACATTTTTTAGATCGGGGTAGTCGTTATAGAATGAGACTGCTCGATCTGCCAACGCTCTTACCGACGACTCTGTGTCGCATGGTGTAAGGGTTGTGAGATCAACCGCAGAGAGGCATGTTGCATAGACCTCTACACGGTTATTTTTTGCGGCAATTGCCTTAATTGCAGCCAATTGCGTTGCTACATCTTGTGTGGTAATCATCGTTGTTGTTGTTTAATATTAATGTTTGACGAAACTTTTTCGACAGTCCCACTTGAGATACGTTCCGAAAGGAACGTCATCCTGAACTTGATTCAGGATCTCCCGATTTTTTCGTTAGAAAAAACTCGGGAACGAAGAAAATACGTTGAGAATTAGAAATTTACTTTAGGTAAAATCGTTGTGCCCGAGTTTTCGTTCCGAAAATCGGGAGATCCTGAATCAAGTTCAGGATGACGAAATTTTCAATTTCGTATCTCAAGTGGGACTGCTGAAACAAATTCAGAATGACGTTTCAAGGAACGTATCTCACGTGGGACTGCTATAAAAGTTATCGAACGCTAATAAATTTTACTTATTTAGAATTTTGATCTGCTGCTCTACCGACTCCTCGTGGATAGCCTCCAAGATCGACTTTACGAACTTCTCGTTCATATCCATTGTAGATGCTGATGCTGCGCGGCTATCCAAGATCTCCTCGTAGCGACCTGCCTGCAATACTGGGATGTTATTCTCCTTCTTGAAAGTTCCGATCTCGCGTGAGATGCGCATACGCTTGCTTAGTAGCTCCAAAAGTGCGCTATCTAGCTCGTCGATCTGCTTACGCAATGCCCCTAGGTTCTCTGTTGTTGCGCTCGACTCGCGGATAACTAGCTCTGCAAGCATTGCCTTCAAATCATCTGGAGTGAGCTGCTGCGAAGCGTCGCTCCATGCGTCACATGGGTTGCAGTGTGACTCTACAATCAGACCATTAAAGCCCAAATCCATAGCCTGTTGCGAGAGTGGCTGAACCAATTTACGGTCTCCACTGATGTGGCTAGGGTCACAGAAGATTGGAAGATCTGGCATTCTACGACGCAACTCGATTGGGATTGCCCACTGTGGCTGGTTGCGGTAGATTGTCTTGTCGTAAGTTGAAAATCCGCGGTGGATAGCTCCGATGCGACGGATTCCAGCGTTGTAGATACGTTGCATTCCTCCGATCCATAGCTCCAAATCTGGACTCACTGGATTCTTCACCAAGACCGGGATATCTACTCCGCGAAGTGCATCGGCAACCTCTTGAACCGCAAATGGATTGGCTGTTGTACGCGCTCCGATCCACAATAGATCGACTCCACCCTTCAACGCTTGGTATACATGCTCGGCTGTAGCAACCTCTGTCGATGTCAACATTCCTGTCTCCTGCTTCACGCGACGAAGCCAGTGTAGACCCTCTTTTCCGATACCCTCGAAGCCACCTGGTTTGGTACGTGGCTTCCAGATTCCTGCGCGGAATACTTTGACACCTGCCTCTGAGAGCATCTTTGCTGTGCTAAGTACCTGACCCTCAGTCTCGGCACTACATGGTCCTGCGATTACCATTGGGCGTGTTGCCTCGATCTCAGGGAGTAAAATTGGATTTAAATCTTTCATCTTTTTATTTTGTTGTTATTATTAATTATATATTTATTTGCTTTTATCTTTATAAAATAAAGTTTTGCGTCACCTATCGGCTCTAAAAGAGCCGTCATCCTGAACTTGTTTCAGGATCTCTGCATTGTTATCTATTAATTAGCGTATTGTTTTTACAATATTGTCGTTCGCTGAGATCCTGAAACAAGTTCAGGATGACGTTCCTTGCGGAACGTATCTCAAGTGGGACTGCTGAGAAATTTATCGGACACTAATAAATTGATCTATTGCATTACTCTATATGTTTGCTTTCTCGATTCTGCCAAGTGCCTCCTCCATTCGCGCCTCCGATGCACAGAGAGAGATTCTTACGTAGCGGTAGCCCTGTGAACCGAAGATAAAACCTGGAGTTATAAAGACCCTTGCGTCATCTAAAACCTTGTCGCAGAGTGACTCTGCAGAAGTTTCGCTCGCTGGAATACGTGCCCAAAGGAACAGACCAACCTGTTTAGGGTCGAATGTGCACCCTAATCGATCCATGATCTTTGCAGCGATCACCCTTCGACGCGCATACATATCATTCAGATCGTGATACCAATCATCACCCAACTCCAAAGCCTCAACCGCTGCCAATTGAAGTGGCTTAAACATTCCAGAGTCGACATTGCTCTTCACCCTTAAAATCCACTCCACAAAGGTAGAGTTCGTTGAGAGCATTCCAATTCGCCAACCTGCCATATTGAGGCTCTTACTCAATGAGTTGAGTTCGATGCAGCACTCTCTCGCCCCCTCAATCTCCAAAATCGACATCGGCGAAGGGTTCAAAATCATGCTATATGGGTTATCGCACACCACAATAATCGAGTGTTTGCGAGCAAAAGCGACCAACTTTTCGTAGACTTCGTGCGTTGCGTTTGTCCCTGTAGGCATATTTGGGTAGTTCACCCACATCAACTTTATCTTATCGAGTGGCATCTTCTCCAACGCCTCGAAATCTGGCATCCATCCGCTCTGCTCCGATAGATCATATGTGAAGAGCTCGGCTTGCACCAATCTACTCACCGAAGAGTAGGTCGGATAGCCTGGATTTGGGACTAAAACACCATCTCCAGGGTTCAAAAACGCCATTGAGATGTGTAAAATTCCCTCTTTTGAGCCGATAAGTGGCAAGATCTCGTTTGTGGGATTTAGCTCCACGTTGTATCTTGCTCTATACCACTTCGACATCGCTGTTCGTAGCTCAGGGACTCCGACATACGATTGATATGAGTGGTTATTTTCGTTATGGCTCTCGGTGCATAGTCTCTCTATAACGCTATCGTGAGGTGGACGGTCTGGGCCTCCAACTCCGAGCGAGATGATATCAAGCCCTTTGCTATTTAGCTGCGCAATCTCGCGCAACTTCTTCGAGAAGTAGTATTCACTAACCTCTTGGATTCTCTTTGCTGGTGTAAAATTCATCGCTATTTTGGATTTTCGCAGCGAACATACTCGCCGAGACTCTTTATGTAGTTTGTCAATGGGCGGATCGCCTCGATCGCCTGTATATACCTCTCAAAAGAGGAGAATGTTAAATCAACATAGAATTTATACTCCCACTCGACACCGATGATCGGCATGGATTGAATCTTCGAGAGGTTCAGATCGTAGAACGATAGAATTGTTAGAACCTTTGAGAGTGCGCCCGAGGTGTGGGCTAGTGTAAATACGATAGATGCCTTATTGATCTTATCTTTGTCGACCAATGATGGTGCTTTATCTTCGGAGGCGAGGATCAAAAATCTTGTGAAGTTACGTTTGTTGGTCTCGACTCCGCGATCCAAGATCTTAAGCCCATAGAGATTTGCCGCCAACTCTCCACATATTGCAGCGTGACCCCTAAGTCCGCTCTTCATGATTTCGTAGGCACTCGACGCTGTATCTCCACGCTCGACAACCTTGATTGATGGGTGTCTCTGAAACCAATTTTGACACTGCATCAGAGCGATAGGATGGGAGTTGACCTCCCTAATATCCTCAATCTCATCGTCGGGATGGGCTGCAACCATATGCTCGATACGAATCTTCTGCTCTCCGATAATCTGCATATTGCTCTCGCTCAACAGCTCATGGTTTTGGAGCAGTGGCCCAGCTATTGTATTCTCAATCGCAACGATTCCCAGCAGCGAATCATCTGCCGCCAACATACGAAACTCCTTTGAGAATGATTCACATGGTACAATATCGACACCCTCCTCTTGGAAGTATTGTCGCGCTGCCACTTCATGGTAACACCCCGCTATACCCTGTATTACTACCTGTTTCATCTTTTTCTTAATATCTTAAAATAAAAAATCCCGCCACAATTGGGCGGGATTCTATGTTTGCTATATATTATCTACACACACATAACTGCCCGCCCCTTTTGCCAAAAAAGAAGTAAAAGAAGTAACCAAAATAATATGTGTTCAAATTTATCATAATTTGTCGTAGTAATTAACTCGTGTGCAAATATAGCTAAAAATATTTTAGATTTGCAAATATTTTTTGTTAATTATTGGGGTGTAGTCGAAATTATGGAGTTCTGTAATTTTTTTCTAGCAGTCCCATTTGAGATACGAAATTGAAAATTTCGTCATCCTGAACTTGTTTCAGGATCTCAGCAAACGACAATGTAATCTATATAACATGTTAAAACATAATGGTTTAATTAATGACGCAGGGATCCTGAAACAAGTTCAGGATGACGAAATTTCCAATTTCGTATCTCAAATGGGACTGCTGAAATTTGATCTAAGACCAATAAAACAAGTTCAAGGTAACAACTTGCTTTTATCTACTTACCGTTGAATGTATTCATCGTAAGCGATGTGCCTGCCGTGGCAAAACTTAGTATCGCCTTGCCAAATTGCGTCAATCGCTCGGGCATCGCCTCCAACTCCTCATCACTCCACTCCCCCAAAACATACTCCACTTGGTGACCTTTAGGGAAATCACCTCCAACACCAAACCTAATGCGCGGATATTGATCTGTCCCCAATAGCTCCGTGATATTGCGCAATCCATTATGCCCTCCATGGCTACCCTTTTGGCGCATGCGGAATGTACCATATGGAATGGCGATATCATCCGAGATAATCAAAATATTCTCAATCGGGATCTTGAGTGCCTCCATCCAGTAGCGCACCGCCTTTCCCGAGAGGTTCATATATGTAGCGGGTTTGAGCAGTGTGATCGCACGCCCCTTATGTTTGAGCTCTGCTACATCGCCATATCTCTGGGATGTAAACGAAATGTTGGATGCCTCAGCTAAGGCATCCAACACTTTGAACCCGATGTTGTGGCGAGTATTGGCATATTCGTAGCCAATATTTCCCAACCCTACAACTAGGTATTTCATATTACGTATATTTTACTATCCCTGTTGCTGCTGAGCAGAACGAGTAGCACGTGTAACACGAACTGCACAAACTGCTGTAGTTGCAGGGGTAACAAACTTAACATTCTCTACTGCAAGGTCACCAACGAAGATTGTCTTACCAAGCTCCAATGCAGTAACGTCAACAACGATCTCATCTGGAAGATCATTCTCGAATGCGCTAACAACCAACTTACGAGCCGAAAGAGCCAACTTACCTCCGACCTTAACACCAGCTGCTGTACCATCCAAACGTACTGGAATAGCGATAGATACTGGCTTACCCTCGATCACACGGAAAAAATCGATGTGAAGGATCTGCTCGCGTACTGGGTGGAACTGAACGTCACGTAGTACCGCCTTCTCGATCTTACCGTCGATGTTAAGCTCTACGATATAAGAGTTTGGAGTGTAGATAAGCTGCTTAAGCTCCTTAGCATCTACAGAGAAAGAGATTACATCTCCACCACCATAAACTACACATGGTACAAGACCCTCGCGACGAACCGCCTTAGTAGCCTTCTTACCATAATCGGCACGTGCTACTGCTGAAATTTGAATTGACTTCATTTTGTTTTCTTTTATTATTTTGTTGTTTCCACCAGCGGCACTCACGCCAAACCTAATTTAAGAGTGCGCCCATAACCGCCTGATTTGAGGTGCAAAGGTAGGGATTATTTTTTAGATCGCAAAATTATCATTGACATTTATTCCTATCTCAGCCCTCTTGCCTTTTGGTATTTGGAGTAGGCGAGGCGTTGCGAGGATTTTGCATCGACAAGATCGCTCATCGCCTTTTGCCACAACGCTTGCGATTCGAGGTAGTCGGCGATTGTCTCCATCCCTGCACGATAGTGGCTCTCGCCCATGCGCATATTCTCCTTTGCTTGGAGTACCGACTGCTCCATGAGTTTCACTTCGAGGATCGACTCTTCGTAGTTGTTTATTGCCTGCATAAGCTCCAACGTCATTCGCTGCGTGAGATCCTCGAATTGATTCTCTGCAATTGTAACCTCGCGTCTTGCAGCAGATGTCTTGCGACGACCCTCTCCCCAATGGAAGATCGGAACATTCACCATCACTCCGCCCGAGAGAGTTGGGGAGTTGAATATTTTAGATCCATTGATGGTCGCTCCATTGACATATCCTCCCGAGGCAATGGCACTAACAGAGGGCAGGAACTCACTTCGCGAGATCTTCATCTCCAACTCCTTCGCCTCGATCTGACGCTCCAACATCGCATACTCTGGTCGAGCGGTGATATCGAGTTCGCGCGATGCAATAGTCTGCTCAACATTAAAGTCATCTACGAGCTTGATCTCGCGTGTAGAGAGTGGCAATCCAACAGCATAACAGAGGTTCATACGAGCGAGACGCAATCCATTCTCCGCCTTTTGACTCATCAACTTCGCCTCGTTGAGTCTCACCTCGACCTTCATCACATCGTTGCGCTTCGCCATACCTGCATTTAGGGCATTGGAGATCTGGCGATGAAACTCCTCAACGACCTGCTCATACTCTTTTGCTGCAAGCAACATCTCTTCCACTTTTATCGTGGTATAGAACGCCTCATCGACCGCCACCACAATCTCCGCCTCGGTTAGGCTATGGCTCAACTCCGCCACTTTGACTCCAATGCCAGCGAGTTTGATTGCGTTGGAGATCTTGCCTCCCATATATATTGGTTGAGTGAGCTGTGCCCCGACATTAAATATCGATCCACAATCTATATCGAAAACCATGTCGGGCATATATGCGTACTCGCTAAATATATATGAACCATCGGCAGCAACACCTGCGATATTTGGGACAAGTTCGCCAGTTGCAGCGTCGGGGCTATATGTTGGGAGGTAACCGCCCTCGATTGTCTCCGATAGTGAGGCGGAGCTATAGAGATATCCCCCCTTCAACGATAGATTTGGGAGGTTATTGCTTCTGTATGCTGCTAACATATCCTCCGACGAGGCTATTTTTTCGCGGCTCGACTTCAGGTTGTAGTTGCTCTCGATCGTCATTTCGCGACACTGCTCTAGAGTTAGTTGCTCCTGTGCCGATGCCTCGACTGCGAAGAGGAGTAACATTAATAAATAGGTATATCTCATTATTTAACTTTTATTTTTCGTCTGTTTTATGTTTTTCTAGCATAACTGGTGCATTAATTTTTCCCGTCATCCTGAACTTGATTCAGGATCTCCCGAATTTCGCCAAAGGCGGAATCTCGGGAACACTATCAAACTTTTATAATGCTTTAATTTTCAATGTAAGTAGGGTAAAATAATTATTGGTATGTTTTTAAGAGTACTATTGGAGATGAGATTTTTTGCTATTGAATCGAAAGTATAGTGGTTCTATACTGAGATTTAATAGTGAAAAATATCGCTCCAAGAGTGCTTTTAAAAATATGGCGATAATTGTTTTACACTACTTATTCTCTTCGTGCCCGAGTTTTTACTTTGTAAAAATCGGGAGATCCTGAATCAAGTTCAGGATGACGAATCCGTTGGATTCGATGACATGGCACCAATTAGATGGAACTCTATTATCTTTGTCAGATAACAATAAACTTATCTTTCAAACTGCAACATTAAGCATATCGACTCTAGCACTTTATTTTAAAGAATATAGAGTACAAAACAGGGATAAAGATCAGTGTTACAAGAGTGCCGACCAACAATCCGCCCATAATAGTTGCTGCCAAAGAGCCAAACATAGCATCGGGCAGAAGAGGAATCATACCCAAAATAGTGGTCAACGATGCCATCATCACGGGTCTAAATCGACTATCCGAACTATCCAAAAGTGCCTGCATCGGATCTTTTCCATCGTTAATCTGAATATAGATCTCATCCATCAAGACCACACCATTCTTAATCATCATGCCGATCAGCCCCAACACTCCGCAGATCGCAACAAAGCCAAATGCCTTGCCCGAAACCCACACTCCACCGATCGCACCGACAAACAGAAGAGGTACACACAACATTATAATCATAGGTTTGCGATAATCCTTGAACAACATAATAAGGATTCCAACCATCAACACAATCGCCAAAGGCAGATTTGCAAAGAGATACTTCATAGAGCTCTTTCGAGTCTCATACTCACCCTGCCAGTGGAGCGCGTACCCAGCAGGTAGCTCTATAGCCTCGATCTGCGCTTCGATCTGACTTCGCACATCCTCAGCTCCCACCCCAGGGAGTGTGTTGCACTGTGCTCGCATGGCGCGCTGACCATTGAATCGCACAACAACAGGATCTTCCCACTTGAGTTCAATTCCGTTGATAGCCTGACTTAGCGGAGTCGTTGCCAAGAAGTCAGAGATCACATCCTGCGACGACATAGCTCCTGTCATTAACCCTTGAACCATAGATTTGTCTATCTTCGCGATTGATGGCATCAACGAAAATATCGGTGCGCTCTCTAGCGACTCAATCGGGTTACCATCTGTATCGACACACTTCACGACAATTGTCTCGCTATCGCGCCCCGTATAGATCGCCCCAGCTGGGATTCCATCCGTTGAGGCGAGCAGAGAGAGGGCAACATCTTGGCGCGATAGGGCTAACTCTCTCGCTAGTGCTTGGTCATAATCGATCTCTAGAACTGGTGATTTGCGATCCCAATCCGATGTTATAAGGGTCACTCGATCGTTTGCCGCCATTATTGCTTGAGCCTGCAAAGTGAGATCTCGCAACACCGCAGGGTCAGCCCCAGTAAATGTCGCCTCGATCGGGTATCTGTTATACATCAAGTTATAACGCTTCACTCGAACGTATGCTTCGGGGTAGCTCTCGGTGAGGTAGCGTTGCAGATCGGGAATTGCATCGACCAACGTAGCCTCATCTTTGAACTCCACGATGATATCGCCATAGGTGAGCGATGGGGTTGCGATGCTTCGAACCAGATTGTAGCGGCTCGGAGTCGCACCCACCGATGTTGTTACATGGTGGATATCTTCGTGTGACAAGAGGTACGACGATATCGAATCGAGGTCGCGACGTGTCTTTTCGGAGTCGTTGCTCTCATTCAACTTATACTCTATGTAGAGTTGGTTGTAGCTTAGATCGGGGAAGAAGCTCTGTGGAAGTTGAGGGTATAACCATCCGCTCAATCCAACCAGTAGAATCGCCCCGATAACTGCGATCGTTCTATTTTTCAGTGCCCATACCAGACAATTTGCGACAATATTTTGCGAGAAAGATCTCCTCTTCTCACCTTTTTTTTCGTTTGCAGTTGGCTTCAACATAAACTTCGCCTGAAGTGGCACCATCGTAAGCGACAAGACCCAACTCAAAAGTAGCGAGACGGCAAGCACAACAAAGAGGTCGCGAACGTAGACTCCTGTGGTGTCGGGAGATAGGAACAGAGGTAAGAATGCCAAGATAGCTATTAAAGTAGCACCTAAAAGTGGCATAGCGGTTTTGCGACCGATCTCTGTCAGGTATTTGGAGCGAAGGCGTTTTTTGTCGATATCCAACAAGATACCATCGACAATCACAATAGCGTTGTCGACCAACATACCCATCGCCAATATAAATGCCCCCAACGAGACACGTTGCAGAGTTCCATCGAACATATTAAGGAACAACAGCGACCCCAACACCGTTATTACCAAGGTTGCACCCAACAACAATCCACTCTTAATGCCCATCGCAAACATCAATACCACGATCACAATCGCGATCGACTCCACAAGATTTATCAAGAATGTATCGATCGCATCGGCAACCCTCTCAGGTTGGAAGAAGACCTTATTGCACTCCACGCCAACTGGGATCTGCTCCTCGCTTAACTTCGCGATAAGGGCTTCGACCTGCGCTCCGATCTTTGTTATATCTGTCCCTTCGAGTGCCGAGATCGAGATTCCAATCGCTGGCTTCATATCAAACGACAGCGAGTTGCGGATCGGGTCGGCATATCCCTTTTTGACCTTTGCGATATCTCGAAGGTAGATTTGATCCCCCTCGTGTCCGCGAATTAGAAGGTTTTCGATATCCTCCGATGTTCGATATTTATCATTTACATTGACCCTGATACGTTGATCGCCCGATTTGTAGTAACCCGAATAGACACTCTTGTTCTGCCCCTGCACCGCCTGGATCACCTCGACAGGCAAGACCCCCAAAGTTGCCATTCGATCCTCGTTGATCTCGATCTGGATCGTTGGAGGCAGAACACCATATAGCTCCACCTTCGAGACTCCATCAATCCCCTGCACTTCGCGCTTGATTAGCTCCGCATAGTCCGAGAGCTCCTCGTTGGAGTAGCCATCCGACGATAGTGCGTAGAACATTCCAAAGACATCGCCATAGCTATCGACTACAACACTCGCCGAAGCTCCATCGGGAAGTGATCGCTGGGCATCGGAGATTTTGCGTCGAAGGATATCCCAATACTGCTCTATCTCGTTGTCGGGAACGGTGCTCAACAGATTGACCGTGATTATCGAGAGGTTAGCATAGGAGTTACTTTCGACTTTATTTATACCCTTTATGGTATAAATTGCCTTCTCTAGCTTGTCGCTCACTTGGAGTTCTACTTCGTATGGCGACGCTCCAGGGTAGGTTGTAACCACCACAGCCTGCTTCACCGTGATCGCTGGATCTTCCAATTTACTCATATTGACATAAGAGAATACGCCACCGATAGTGAGTATCGCAACAAGGTAGTATATTAATTTATCGTTGGCTAGAGCCCATTTACTAATATTCATAACTACAATATCCCCCCAACATTAGAGTTAGACATAGCCTCTAGTGGCTCGACATGCTGTCCCTCTTCGAGCGAATTTAGACCAGCTGTTATAACGACATCACCAGCCTCGAGACCATCTGTTATGGTGGCATCTCCATCTTTTAGGATAGTGCATATCGTAACCGTTCGAAGCGACACTCGCCCCGACTCCAAAACCCAAACCTTTGAGGCTCCATCGCGCTCCACAACGGCACTAAATGGGATCTTCACAACACCTCCATTCGTAAGATCTCCATAGTCGAGCGAGACCATCACCGACATACCTGGTGAGAGCGCAACATCGCACTCCGATTTTGAGAGGGTGAATCGAACCTCATAGAGTTGATTTAGATTTGCTTTATGGGTTGTTCCGAGGTGCTTTAGACCAAACTCAACATCTGGGTATAGCTCGCACTTTGCAGAGGCTGATTGAAGCTTTGATCGTTTGATATACTCACTCGCTGGGATGTTTATCACCACCTCTGGTGCTGAAGATGAGACGATTGAGATGATCGGCATACCAGCCGAAACGGTCTCCCCTCGATCGAAATAGATCTTTTGGATGTAGCCCGAAAATGGTGCTCGAAGCTCTGTATCGGCAACCGAGTTGCGATGCGACTCCAACTTCGCCTCGATCTGCTTCAAGCCATTCACCGCCTTATCGTAGTCATTTGCCGAGACGCTCTCCTCTTCGAAGAGCTTCACCACACGATCTACCTCACCCTTGATCGCGGTATACTCCGCCTCTGTCGCCGCTAGCTGTAGTTTGTAGTCGCGGCTATCCATAACCGCAATTAAATCACCCTCGCGAACAAAATCACCCTCCTTAACCACAATACGATCAATTACACCCGCCACTCGAAAGGCACGATTAACCTCTTTAGCTGCGACAACCTTACCAGGGTAGCGTGAACCACCGCTGCTCTGCGACACCCCTTGTGCCACTTCGCACTTTACTCTACGCACCGAGGTTGTACTCTGCTGATTACCAACGCACGACACCGCCATAAGGAGCGTCGCTACACAAAAACATAATTTATATCTCATATCTCTTCTAATTTTCATGGTACAAAGATATTGGTTATTTTATAGATAAAAAACTCTATTTTATGGTAAAAAATGTTCTATTTTGGGTTTTATTGTTATCTTTGCAAAGAGACTAAAAGATTAGCTCCGCGGAGAGCACTCCGCCTGCCAGAGGCAGTTCGAGAAGTTACCCTCGCTCTCTCTGAAAAAAAGGAGATTTTTGACAGAAAAATCTCCACAGAGAGCGAAGCAAATGCGATACATTTTTAATTAATTATCACTGCTGGTGTGTTAATTTTTTTCCGTCATCCTGAACTTGATTCAGGATCTCCCGATTTTTTCGTTAGAAAAAACTCGGGAACAAAGAGAATACGTTGAGAGTTAGAAATTTACTTTAGGGAACATCGTTGTGCCCGAGTTTTCGTTCCGAAAATCGGGAGATCCTGAATCAAGTTCAGGATGACGACCTCTTAAGAGGTCGAAACATGGTACCAACTTATTAGAAAACAGAGATATAGTTTGCATTATGCCACACACAATAGAGTATATCGCACATAGAGTTTCGAACTTCAATGTGCTCAACACAAAGACCACAACTCCGATTCAAATCCAATCGGGAGGCTTTATGTTGTGTCTCAATGGCAACTGCGATGTGGTGGTCGACACCAAACAATATCATATCAAAGAGTGGGATTTGGTGGTGGTATTTCCATACTCTATAATCCAGACTCTGCACTCTAGCGACGACTTCGACTCTATTATGATCGGGGTCGGGGTTGACTTCTTCGCTCATATTCAGCTACCTAACAAGGGATTATACTTCACCACAATCAAAGACCACCCCTCGATACAGCTAACTCAAGAGGAGGCTTCGAATATCATAGCACTCAACGATATGTTAATAGCTCAGCAGCAGCGCACAACACACCCATTTCGAGGCGAAATAGAGGAGGCGATACTCAAAATCATACTCTACGAGGTGGCAACAATATATATAAATCGAAAGCCCAACAGCGAACACAAATGCAGCCGTGACGAGACAATATTCCACACGTTTATCTTCGCGCTATTCAACGACTACAAACGGGAGAGGTCGTTGACGCACTACGCTCAACTCCAGTTAATTACGGCTAGCCACCTCTCGAAGGTTGTGAAACGGGTATCGGGGCGCAATGCATCGAGATGGGTGGTGGATTGTGTGATAAACAATCTGAAGTTCAGCCTACAAAATAAACTGAACTCGATAAACGATATATCGACAGAGTATAACTTTCCCAACAGTTCGTTTTTTGCCCAATACTTCAAGAAGTATACGGGGATAAGCCCGAAAGAGTATCGCAAAATGATAGATGCAAGGTTAGAGTCGGTTTAAATTTTGGAAATTTGAGATATGTTGGCACCATGTATCGGCTCTAAAAGAGCCGTCATCCTGAAACAAGTTCAGGATGACGAAATTTTCAATTTCGTATCTCAAATGGGAGTGATGAAACCACTTTATCATAATATTGTCATAACTTTATCGAACATGATACAGGCTAATCTCGATCGCTTTAAATCGGGGAAATTTTGGAAATTTGAGAATTATACCTATCTTGTCTAGGTAATAAGATATATAGAGATGAAACAGTTATTAAATAGGGTTATAGGGGTCGTTATAGTGACTCTTCTATGCTCAATCTCACTCACCAAGGGTGCAGCTATCGACCTGAGGCAGGTGGCAGATGTGCCGCAAAACGAGATTAACCACATATATGAGGATAGCCACGGATTTATATGGATCGCAACCCACGATGGATTGTTTCGATATAACGGCTACAGCTATAAAGCATACCAGATCAATGGATCGCAAAACTCTATTAGCAGCAATCTGATATATAGCATAAGCGAAGATAGCGGAGGGAATATCTGGGTCGGGACGTATGGTCGAGGCATCAGCAAGATCGACCCTCGCAGCGGAGTTATCACAAACTACAACCTCAGCAAGATGCTCAAAGATAAGGGGTGGGCTAATGATGTGAGTAGCTTGGAGATAGATAATGAGGATAATATATGGATCGGATGCAGCGAGGGTGTTGTAAGGATCGAGAACAACATCGAAAATGAGGATATTGGCGATGTCACATCATACCCGATAACGGATCAAGATATATCGGATCGTAACTTCATAAATAAGATCCACAAAGATCTATTGGGGAATATCTGGGTGGGTAGCAACCTCCAATTAAAACGAATTATCGAATTTAGCGATAAAGAGTTAATTTGCGAGACATTTGATATACCTGCAATAGACATCTGCGACTTCGACAACAACACGATTGTCGCTGTCTCTGACGGAGTTAGCCTCATTGTTCGGGACTTTGATTCAGGCGAGTATCATATACAAAAAGTGGCAAAGATGGTAAGACCATCGACTAAGGTTGTGAGCCGCAATGGGGAGATATTGGTTGGTAACCGTAGCGGTGCGATATTGTGGGAGCGCAATACAGATGGGGTGTGGGAGAGAACATGGTGGGTTAATAGATGGAATGCGCCATTCAAATTGGCATCGGATGTGATTTCGGCACTCACGGTGACACGAGACAATCAGATCTGGATCGGAACTCAGGGTGGTGGTATTATGACCTTAAACTACAAATATAAGGAGTTCAACAACTACCCTCAACAGAGTAGTCGCGGAGGTTTGGCGGCGGGAATTGCAAAGGCGATGTTTGAGGATCGCGAGGGTGGATTGTGGGTTGGAATTGATGAGGATGGACTCTTCTACAAACCTAGCGGAGCATCGTATGCAAATGGTTTCCAGCACATTAGTATCGACCAGATGGAGAGCCGTGTATTTGCAATAGAGCAGACTGGGGATCTGGGCGATCAGCGAGATCTGATATGGGTTGGCACAGCCTATCCTGTTAATTTGGTGGCGATCGACATGAAGAGTCTGCAAAAGATCGACATCCCCAAGGCTATGACTATAGGACGAGTAACAACTATAAGGAAAAGTAATAATAACACACTCTGGGTCGGAACTCAGAATCGTGGTCTTTGGAGGTTGAAGATTGATGATAATGGGGAGATTGTCGAGATGAAATCGCTCAATATCGACAACTCTAATATCTCGTCGAACTTCATACGCTCGATCTATATGTGTCGCAATGGCGAGATCTGGATCGGAACAGACAAGGGTATCAACCGTATAGCAAATGAGGATCTTGATGCCGATAATATCCACTTTGCTCAGCAACTATCGATAGATTCAGATCTGACTCTAAGCAGCGATTTTATACTCCATATCACCGAGGATTACAATGGAAATATGCTCTTTGGTACGATGGGAGATGGTCTGATAACATTCAATAGAGTAACAAACGAGATAAAGCATACCACAACAGCTAACGGACTGGCTAACAACTCTGTAAAGACAATATTGGAAGATCCGATCACCAAACATCTATGGTTGTCGACAAATCGAGGCATCACGAAGTATAATCAAGCTACGGGGGTGCTCACAAACTATAACGAGGCGGATGGAGTCTCAGAGGCGGAGTTTTCGGAGATATGCGGAGTGCGTCGTTCGAACGGAGAGATGGTTTTTGGTAATAGGTTTGGTATTGTGAGCTTTAGACCAGAGCGTATTCCGCTGTCGAACTCTACACCAAAGGTGTTCTTCTCGGATCTATATGTCAACCACAAACGTATTGAGGTTGGGGAGCTTAACAGCAACTATGAGGTGATCTTGCCTCAAGAGATGGAGTATACGAAAGAGATCACACTGGAATACAGACAGAACAACTTCTCGATAGGATTTGTGGGGGTTAACTTCATGTCTCCGATGGGTAATAGGTTTCAATATAAGATGGAGGGGCTGGATAAGGAGTGGCGTACGGCATTCGGAAACCAATTCTTAGCTCAATATACCAATATCCACGAAGGGGAGTATACGCTTCGTGTGCGCGCTGCAAATAGCGACAATGTCTGGAACGAAAAGGAGTTGAGACTCGATATTCGGGTGCTTCCGCCAGCACATCGCTCTACGTGGGCTATTATGGCATATATAATCCTGCTTTCGCTTGTTTTGTATGTTGGGTATCGTGTCGCTAGCTTTATTTCGCGTAAAAAGCGCGAGACGCTCATTGCACTCATGGAGCAGAAGAAGACGGAGGATATGGTGCAGTATAAATTGGAGTTTTTCATGAATACATCGCATGAATTTAGAACTCCACTAACCCTGATTAACATCCCATTAGAGAGTCTAATAGCGAAGATGCCAAAGGTTGATAGTGCCGATATGCACGATGATGTGGCGGAGATCAAACACAATGTAAATATAATGATGGGGCTCATCAACCAGCTTTTGGACTTTAGAAAAGCCGAAGAGGGTAAAGAGCGCGTCGAGCTTAAACATATTGAGCTTAATAACTTCTTGCGTCCATATTATAACCACTTCGCGCGACTCGCTAAGAGCCGTGGAATGAGCTATACGTACCACCCTGAGGATGATAATATCGGGGTTAATATCGATGCTAGGCTCTTCGAAAAGGTGATCTTTAATATCTTGTCGAACGCCTTTAAGTATACTCCAAAAGGGGGTAAGATATCGCTTCATGTCAATAGCAATCCACACCTTGGAGTTGTCACCATTATACTCAAGGATAATGGACCAGGGGTTGCAAAGGAGGAGGTTCCATATCTGTTTGACCGCTTCTATCAGGCGAACAACAAGAGTTCTATGATCCATGGAAGTGGATTGGGGCTTGCGTTGAGCCACAGTATTGTCGATCTGCATAGCGGTAAAATGCGCATTGAGAGCGACCTTGGAGAGGGTATGACATGTTATATCGAGCTTCCAATGGTCGACTCGGAGAGCGTTATCGAGTATATCCCGACATTGGTTGAGCAGCCTACTCTCGATATTGCGGAGGCAGAGATGGAGCAGGCAACCCCAATCGAGGAGTCGAAGGAGAAGAAGACGATATTGATTGTGGAGGATAATGAGCGACTTCGTCTACAGCTCACAAAACAGCTTCGAGGAGAGTTCAATGTGTTGAGCGCGGCGAATGGTGCAGAGGGCTTCGAGAGTTGCTTAAAACGCCATCCAGAGATCGTTGTGACCGATGTGATGATGCCGATAATGAATGGTATCGAGATGTGTCGCAAGATAAAGGGGTGCGAGGAGATTAGCCACACTCCGATATTGGTGCTGACTGCCAATGCAACGACCAAGTGCCAGATTGATAGTTTTACGATTGGAGGTGCGGATGGTTATCTCGATAAACCGTTCGATATCGAGGTGCTAAAGAGTAATATTAGGACAATTCTGCGCAATCGAGAGTTGATTATCGAGCGATTCAGAGGGTCGGTAAGTGTCGATACAGAGCCGATCGTGAAGAGCCCAACGGATCAGAAGTGTGTGAGCCAGATCATCGAGATCATAAACCGAAATATCAGCAATTCGGAGCTGAGTATCGAGCTCATCGCTCAGGAGTATGGAGTGTCGCGAACATACCTCAATCGCAAGATCAAAGCACTCACGGGAGAGACCTGTACACAGCTGCTTCGCAACGTGAGATTGAAGCATGCTGCGGGGTTGATATTGGATGGCAATATGAACATTTCGGAGGTCGCTTGGGCGGTCGGATATAACGATATCGACACCTTTAGAATACGATTTAAGGAGCGTTTTGGAGTAACGCCGTCGGCTTATACAGGAGAGGAGAAATAGGCAGAATACCGCGTGGAAACGACCCCAAAGCCATGGTTATTGCGACTTGTTCGCATTTACCATGCACGGGATGTCGCATTTACCATGCATCCGCTCCTGATTTTTTTTTTACTTTTGACGTACCAAACCAAGGTAACAAAACTTTAACAAACTAACCGACCATGCTACAGAGACTACTAACCATTGCAATTATCGCGACTGCCGCTTGCAGTTGTGTGTGCTCAACAAGCTCCACAACGCTCTCCGACAAGGAGGCAAAGATGGTGGAGTTTGGTGTTCCCGAGGGGAATAAACTGAGTGCTGCGATGGAGCGTGCATTCGAGTGGCCAGAGCGAGATAATAGCTGGTTCGTCGAGTATGAAACAATGCCTCTTAAGGGAGATCTAGCTTACGAAGAGGGTGTTGTTCGTAGAGACCCAAGTGCCATGATTATGGTCGATGGACTCTACTATGTTTGGTACACAAGAAGCGTAGGCCCAACAGATGGGTTTGCGGGAGATATAGAGAATGGTAAGGTATATCCATGGGATCGTTGCGATATCTGGTATGCAACATCAAAAGATGGCATCACATGGAAGGAGGAGGGGATTGCAGTGGCTCGCGGTAAGAGAGGCGAGTATGACGATCGTTCGGTATTCACAACCGAGATAATGGAGTGGGAGGGTAAATACTACCTCTGTTATCAATGTGTAAAATCACCATATGAGATACGAGTAAAGAACACGGTGGGAATCGCGTGGGCTGATTCACCTCGCGGACCTTGGCACAAGAGCAAAGAGCCGATCCTATATGCATCGGATACAGGCGAGTGGTTGGGCGAAGAGCAGGATCGACGAAAAGTGGTTAGCAAGGGTGATTTCGATAGCCATAAGGTTCATGATCCATGCATCCTGCCATACAACGGAAAGTTCTACCTATATTATAAAGGGGAGAGAATGGGAGAGGAGATCACATTTGGAGGTCGCGAGATCAAACATGGTGTTGCAATAGCAGACAACCCACTTGGGCCATATGTGAAATCGGAGTACAACCCAATCAGTAATAGCGGTCACGAGATCTGCGTCTGGAAGTACAACGGTGGCGTAGCGGCACTAATCACAACAGATGGAGTCGAGAAGAATACAATGCAGTGGTCGCCCGATGGAATCAACTTCGAGATCATGTCGGTGATACCAGGTGCACCACATGCAATAGGTCTCAATAGAGCAGCTGATGCAGAGAGGTGCCCATCGGAGATTATGAAGTGGGGATTGACTCATAAGTATGTGACGAGCGATTATCAATGCATAATGCGATTCACGGGTTATAACAAGACGACTCACGCTGCAAAGGGAGAGGATCAGAGCAAATAACAGTAGACAAACAGATAAAAACCTTAAAAACAAAAGAACTTAATGAATTAAAAAAAGAAGAGAAAAATCAATCAATCAAAGCTAACCTATCAGAGAGACTGAAGGTGGCACAAAACCTAAAAGAAAAAAACTCTAAAACTAAAAAACAATGGAAAAACAAAGACACACTATCGTGGCGCTACGAATGTTATGTCGCTCAGTGCTATGTTTTGCTCTGTTTGTAATCTGTAGCACAACAGCTATGGCGCAGGGTACGACTATCTCGGGAAGTGTAGTGTCGGAGACGGATGGACAACCTATTCTCGGTGCAACAATCATCGTTGAGGGTACAACCGTTGGTACGGCAACAGACTTCGATGGTAAATTTACCATCACAAATGCTCCAGCAGCAGGAAATCTTGTAATCAGTTACATCGGTTACGCAAACAAAGTAGAGGCTATCCAAGGCGGAAAGAAGTACAACATCGCTCTTTCTGAGGATACACAGAAGATCGACGAGGTAGTCGTAGTAGGTTACGGTACAATGCGTAAGAAGGAGGTAACAGGAGCGGTTGCTCGTGTTGATTCTGAGGAGTTGACTAAGATCAGTACATCTGATGTTGGATCTGCACTTCAGGGACAGATTGCGGGAGTAAGTGTATCGTCATCATCTGGAGAGCCAGGATCTACAGCGAACGTACAGATTCGTGGACTTAGCTCTATCTCTGGTAGTAGCGACCCACTTTATGTAGTCGACGGAGTACCTTACTCAGGTGATCCAGGACTTAGCCCAAGTGAGATCGAGAGCATCGACGTACTTAAGGATGCTGCCTCTGCAGCGATCTATGGTACTCGTGGTGCATCTGGAGTTATCTTGATTACAACAAAGAAGGGACAGAAGGGACAGATGAAGTTGAAGTTCGACGGTTATTATGGTGTTCAGAACATCACAAATGACTTGGAGATGAACAACTTGTCAGACTACTTGTACGCTGGACTTTCGAACAACGCAACAAGTCAGGTTGGTTCTAGAACATTCGACCAGTACTACACTACATGGCAGGGATATACATCTGCACAGTGGAATGACTCTAACTTGTATGACACAATCATCAACGACAACGCTTCAATCCAGAACTACTCTCTATCTGCAAGTGGTGGTGCTGACGGTATGACATACAACGTTATGGGTAACTACTTCAACCAAGAGGGATCTATCATCAGATCATCTTTCGAGCGTTACAGTTTGCGTGCAGACCTTAACTTGAAGCGCAAGAACTTGACTCTTAACACAAATGTTAACATCAAGGCTCAGGAGAAGGTAGCTCCAGGAGGAAGTTTGTTGTTGTTGGCATACAACTCTCGCCCAACAGCGAAGGATGTAGATGTTAACGCTGATACTACAGGAGATGCTGGAGATAGCAACTCTGCAACAGCGTTGTCAAACGTATTGTCACAGATCTTGGAGACTGTTACAACGGCAACAAACTCATACAATGCGAATATCTATGTAGCATACGATCTTCCATATAACTTCCAGATATCTTCACGCCTTGGTTTGGGATACTCTGAGCAACGTTATACAGATATCAAGCCACTTATCGCCGTTTATGACTCTGATGGTGAGTTGAAGGAGAGTACATATACTCGTTCTAAGGTTGTTGAGCGTAGTACCACATATGAGAGTACAACATGGGAGGCTATGTTGAACTGGGGACAAGAGTTCGGTAAGCACGATGTACGCTTCACAGGAGTGTTCAGTACAGAGCAATACACAACGGATCGTTTCGACGCAACTATCTATGACCTTACATCGACAGAGATCGAGAACCTTAACACAGGTACAGCAGATATCTCTGTATACTCTCTAGACTATGATAATACATTGGTCGGAATGTTGGGACGTATCCAGTACAACTACGATAGCCGTTTCATGTTGAGTGGATCTGTTCGTCGTGATGCATCATCTCGTTTTGCCTCTACAAACCGTTGGGGTTACTTCCCATCAATCTCTGGAGGTTGGAACATCTCTGAGGAGAAGTTCTGGGAGCCAGTTGCAAAGACTATCAGCAACTTGAAGGTTAGAGCAAGTTATGGTACTACAGGTAACCAGAGTTTCGATAACTACGCATTCCAAACTACAATCACACAGGATTACAACTACGTTTACGGAACAGGTACAAACCAGACTCCTACAACTGGAGCTACTCAGACTGAGTTCTCTAATGCATCTATCGGTTGGGAGACTACAAAGCAGTTGAATATCGGTATCGACGCATCGTTCTTCAACAATACCCTTACCCTTACGGCAGATAGATATAAGAGTAGCAAGTCAGACATGCTCTTCCCACTATCTGTACCAGCATCAAGTGGAGCAGGTGGTACATCAGTAACTATCAACGTTGGAGATATGACCAACCAAGGATATGAGCTTGCATTGGGATATCGTAACAACATCAAGAAGAAGTTCTACTACACTGTTAACGCTACATTTGCAACAAATGACAACTGTGTAACAGACATGGGAGGTAGCTCAGATGGATACTACTTCGAGTATGGTTACCCAACAAACTCTTCATCATATAAGGTGACAATGGTTAAGGAGGGTTACGAGGCAGGAGCATTCTTCTGTTACCCAACTGATGGTGTTATCAACACAGAGGAGAAGTTGGCTTACTACCAATCAATCGATTCAGACTACCGTATGGGAGATTTGGCATATGTTGATACAGACGGCAGTGGCGAGATCGACGATAACGACCGTGTATATTGCGGTAGTGGTATTCCAGAGTATGAGATCGGATTCAACTACAAACTTAACTACAAGAACTTCGACCTCTACATGAACTGGTATGCAAACATTGGTAATGAGATTATCAACGGTACAAATATCTACAATGTAAGTAACAGTAAGAGTTCAGATGCAGTTTACAAGTGGAGCGAGCAGTATCCAGAGTCAGCACTTCCTTCAGGATATTCAAGCTCTAAGAACTACTATGCATACACTGACATTTGGGTTGAGGATGGTTCATTCCTTCGTCTAAAGAACGTTGCATTGGGATACTCATTGCCTAAGAAGGTTTTGAACAAGATCGGAGTCTCTAAGTTCCGTGTATATGTAGCAGCTGATAACTGGTTGACATTTACAGGTTACTCAGGATATGACCCTGAGGTTGGTAGCAATGGACTATCTAAGCGTGGTCTTGACTGGACTACATACCCAATCAGTCGTCAGATACGTGGTGGTGTTCAACTTGAATTCTAATCCTTAAACAAAAAGACATTATGAAACTAAAAAATAAAATAATACCTGGTTTATTGCTTCTAGCTTCTGTCGGGCTCAGCTCGTGCGAGGATTTCTTGGACACAGTAAACCCAAATGAGGTGACTAGTAGCTCGTACTACTCATCTATTTCAGACTGCGAGTCGTCGTTGGCTGCCGTGTACAACGCGTTCAAAGATATGGATTGTTATCGTCCGCTAGAGGAGATGTTGCGAAGCGACCTTGCTATTCAGGGTTCTTGGACTGTAACTAGTGCGGGACGTGCAGCAAATACATATAGCAGTACAACAGACACACAGACATTCAACAACACAGAGACCGCTTGTAACGAGAAGTGGGAGGCTTTGTATAGAGGTATCTTCCGTGCAAATCAGTTGATCGAGGGTCTTGAGAAGTATGAGTCATCATGTAGTGATGACAATAAGGATACATGGGAGACTATCATGGGAGAGGCTCTATTCCTACGAGGAGTATTCCACTACTGGTTGGCTATCTCATATAACGGAGGTAATGTGCCTATCGTTGACGAGACTCCTGACGGATCTATCGAGAGTCTTTTCAAATCTCTTCCTGATGGAGGAGCTGAGGAGGTTCGTGAGTTCTACGTAAATGACTTCAAGAGTGCTTTGGAGTACAATCTTCCTGATGAGTGGGAGGCTGCTTACAAGGGACGTATCGAGAGAGGTACTGTATATGCTTACCTTGCTCAGGATTGTCTTTACAACAAAGAGTACTCAGAGGCTGCTGCATATTTCGAGGAGGTCTTTGCACTTGGCGTATATAGCTTGGCTGAGGTTGGAATGAATGTATCTGCTGTAGATGAGTTCACAAGCGAGTCTATCTTGGAGGTTAGCTACACTGAGGATTACTACTCTGAGCAGTCTTCTACTGACCAGAAGGGTGGTAACACATGGCACGGTAACTTCGCAACTAACGGTACTAGTGTATACTACTCTCTATTCCCTGCAGGATGGCTTATGATGCTTATTAACTATGAGGATGAGGTAGATTATGACAACCCTAGCAACTGGAATGAGATAGAGATTGACGACGTGGGTAACATCGTTGTTATGTATGGTGATTATGACTACAGATATGAGGTTACTACAGCAAGTACTGGTATCACTAAAGTATACTCTATGGTGCACAAGTTGTATAGCGACACTGAGGTGGGTACATTCGGAACTACATATAGCCGCGGTATCCAGCTAAGAACTAGAACTTACGATGCTGATGGTAACACAGATACTGATGATGATACTTATGCAACATCTTACTACAGATTGGATAAAGAGGTAATCGTCAAGGAGGAGAATGGCGTATACTACAGATTGAGACAGTTCCCTCCACGTGCAGCTGCTCGTATGGCTTTAGCAAATGATACTGAGAACACATATTATGGTGGATATGCTGACTACACTCAGACTACTCAGATCAAGGGTCATAGCTTGGGTATGTATCGTGAGTTTACTAACCACGACCTATACACTACAGAGAACAATGTTGTAACTACTGGTTACTGTGGTACAAACCTTCGTCTTATGACATTGACTGATGTATACTTGATGTATGCTGAGTGTAAGGCTCAGTTGGGTGACACTCAGACTGCTCTTGATTACATCAATAAGGTACGTTACCGTGGTGGTGCTAGACTTCTTGGATCAGAGGGTGAGTATGCAGGATTAGCTGGTTATGATGGAGAGTCATATAGCTCATCTGCTATTCTGGATATTCTTATGTATGTAGAGCGTCCTCTTGAGGTTGGTACAGGTCAGGCAACTCGTGTTTGTGACCTTCGTCGTTGGGGAATTACTCACAGTCGCTTCAAGGAGCTTTCAACATATGAGTTCAACTATGGCCCAACTTATGTTGTCGTTCCTACACAGTTCGTATCTGGATCTGACGGTATAACAAAGGCTACTCGATATGCTTCTCGTATATACACAGATGAGGATATCACATATATATGGACAAACTTCGCTAGCTGGATCGTAATGATTCAGGATGTAACAGACTTTAGCTTGGCAGCTGAGAACTACACAGAGGCTGACAACGCTTACTGGCCTATTCCTAATGATGAGATCTTGGCTAATCCAAACTTCAACTAATCAGAGTAGGAGAAACTGAAAAATTAACATTAAAATGAAGATCATGAAAAACATAAATAAAATAGGAGGATTGCTGTTGGCATCGGTGCTTGCGACGGGCTGCTACAACGAGCCTCTCTCTGAGTATAGCTCGCTTCGAGACTTCGCATATACATGGGGTAGTACCAACAACAACAACTCTCCAATCATAATGCAGCAGAACGAGCAGATGTCGTTCCTTAACATGTCGCAGGGTGCACTCTCAGCTACATGGACTGTACCAGAGGATTGTGGAATCTACTTCCTTGGTGATGAGTATCTATACTTCACAGATGATCCAGATACAACTGCTGACGAGACATCGAAGGTGGATTATGAGTCTATGATTATCGACCATGCTTACACATTCTCGGACAACAAGAAGGCTGTTCACCTCTACTTCACTGAGTCGGGTAGCTTCTCTGTTAACCTTCGTTGTACTTATGACAGAAATGTAACTTATACTCTTTATAGTACAGTGCTTGAGAAGGAGATCACATACTCTTCAGTTTATGAGAATGGTGTATATGTTATCGACAAGGATATCGACCTATTCGTAGTATCTGACGCTATCGTCCCTGTATTGACTGTTAAGTATAGCACAGGTGGCGAGGAGTGGGTATTCGATATGAATGAGTTCGACGCGGATACTGATCCTGCTGACTACCCTAGCGTTACTTTGAAGTATGGTGAGTCTCTTTCATTCTCGGATGCTTTCGAGACTGTAGATATTATCAACGCAAGAAGCTGGTCTAGCGGTAACCCAGTACTATCTAGTACAGCTACTGCTCCAACTTTCACTTTCCGTCCAAATGCTCTTATCGAGCCAGGTGTAGATACTTGTAAGGTATACTATCAGGCTACTCGTTGGTCTGTTGGTGACTATATCGAGAGTGAGTTGAAGTCTGATGAGATCCATATCCCACTTAATATCTTCGTTGAGGAGAATGTGAGTGATCTATCGGTATCTGCTTCTTACTACTCGAATACAACTACAGACTACTTGAATAAGAACCTTCGTGTAACTCTTAGTAATGGTCAGTTCGACGAGAACACTCTTCTTGAGGCTAAGGCTGAGGACTTCGTTGTAGCTTATACAAATGAGGCTGCTGGTATTACAGAGACTCAATATATCCCTGTGGATACTGTATACTACGTAAATGCTAACTCTAAGCATATCCTTAATGTATTCCTTGATGAGAAGATCTATACATCGGACACAGCTACTATCAGCTATGTTGGTGATGATATCGATGTGCTATTCAACGGTACTGTTAGCAAGTTCACTTTGGAGGAGAAGACTATCGCAATGAGCGCAGTTGTATCGTTTGACTACAACTTCGAGGATGTTGACAACGTTGATAGCTGGCAGATCATTATCCCTGAGGATTTGAGCGTATACCAGCCATGGACAGGTACACACTCTGAGCCAACTCTTGAGGAGGAGGATGGTAACCACTACATCTCTATCACTCCAGACCCTCAGACTTACCTAGACTACAGCCCATACTTCATAAATACTGATAAATTTACTGGTAAGATGGGTAACAACGTAATGACTGGTAAGATCCGTGTATCTTCGTCGAATGCAACTAACTTGAGTTTGTTCTTCCCAACTGATATCACTCAAACAACGACTATCAATGCAACTGGATTCGCAGGATCTCAGGTTATCGACTTTACAGGATTGGTGAATGACGTATGGCATCCATTCGAGATTACATTTACTAAGGCTTCGAGCATCACTGGATACCTTAATATCCATATTGCTGCTCAGCGTGGTACTATCGACTTCGATGATCTTTACCTAACAAACATCGAGGCACGTCCAACTGACGAGGAGGTTACTGAGTAGATCAAACATATGAATAATCTGAGGGGACTCGACACACAAAAGAGTCGAGACCCCTCATAAATAAAAAGTAAAAAGAATGAAGAATTTACTAAAATCAATAGTAGTAATGTTTGTTGCGCTCATCTCGGTTACTGGATGTGGGCATCAAACGTGGGCAGAGGTACCTGTATACTATACTCCGATATACTCTATCATGCCCTTTGACCCAACAACTGGTACTGGTGCTGATGAGTACACATACGATATGTATGAGTATATGGTATTCTATGAGGTTAATGAGCTAAGTGTTTATAACACTTACAACTTCATGAATAGATATAGCACTATCGAGGATTTCGTCGACAACTCTGTGGAGATGTCGGAGACTGACGACGAGGGTAATGTTACTGATAGCGGTCTACTTTATAACTTCTCGTTCACTGAGGTGATCGTATCTAGCAGCTCATCGACTGATGAGACTACTGGCGAGAGTGTTACAACTGAGACTGAGACTCGTCGCTACTACACTGTTATTGGAACAGGTGTGGATTGGACTCGTAACTACGGTACAGTTACTATCAAGGATGAGGCTGGTAACACAATCAGAACTTATGAGGACGCAACAGTTGTTGTTGAGCAACGTTGGGTTGATTATGACAAAAAACCAAACTAAGATACTAACTTTGTGAGGCGGGCTGCAAAACGTTATTGAGACGTTTTGCAGCTTTTTTTTTGTCGGTTTGTAATGTTATTCTCTTCGTGCCCGAGATTTAGTTTCACTAAATTCGGGAGATCCTGAATCAAGTTCAGGATGACGACTCTTTCAGAGTCGAGACGTGATGCAAAAAGAAGTCCATAATTTTAGGGGAAAATTGATCTCCCATTTAAGTAGTGAAAAACAATTATTGCCATATTTTTAATAGCACTCTTAAAAACACACCAATAATTATTTTACACTACTTAGTGATAGTCCCACTTGAGATACGAAATTGAAAATTTCGTCATCCTGAACTTGTTTCAGGATCTCAGCAAACGACAATACAACCTATGTAATATACTTTTAATTAATGATGCAGGGATCCTGAAACAAGTTCAGGATGACGTTCCTTGCGGAACGTATCTCACGTGGGATTGCTAGGAAAGTCTTATCGGACACAAATAGTATTGAGGATGGTTTTTCATGAAAAGAGGGGCTTTGTCTATAAAAATCGGGGGTTCGTATATTTGCTAATTGTAGTAAAATATAAATTTGTATATTTGTTTAGAAAATATTACTAAATAGATGAATATGATAAAGATGAAAGCATGGAGAATTATGGCGGTGGTGGCACTATCCTCTACCGCACTCTACTCTAACGCGCAAAACAGCAGCGGTGCGATGGTGATGAACCTCGAACAGTGCCTCGAATACGCAAAAGAGAACAGTATCACTCTTAAGCAGGCGCAACTAAGTGTCGATGATGCAGGGATAGATGAGTCGACCGCTAAGAGCGCATTCTTGCCTAGCCTATCGGCATCGGTGAGCCAAGGTTTTTCAAACTCCCCTTTTATCTCGGGAGATAACCCTAGCAGCTACAATGGCTCGGTGAATAAGAGTAGTTACAATGGTTCGTATGGTGTGGATCTTAACATGACGCTCTACAATGGTGGCGAGAATATCCTCAATCTACAGCAGAGTCGCGTGAGCACAGAGATCGCAAAATTGAGTGTGGCACAACAGGAGGATGTGTTGGAGATCAACATCGCGCAGCTATATGTCGAGATTCTATATACGATCGAGCAGATCGGAGTGGTCGAAAAGAGCATCGACCTTGCGAAGAGGAGCTTGGAGCGTGGCGCAGCGATGAAAGAGGTGGGTAGTTTGAATGAGGCTGACTATGCACTTTTGGAGAGCGCGGTGGCGAGTGAAGAGTATAATTTAGTGGTGGCTCAAACTTCGCTAAGCAATAAATATGTGCAGCTTAAACAGTTGTTAGAGTTGGCGAATGAGGCTACTTTGGAGGTCTCGGCTACGGAGATAGAGGGCAACAACTCTATTAATCGCGCTATCCCTTCGATCAATGAGGTGTATGTTGCAGCGATGGATATTCGCCCAGAGATCACATCGAGCACACTTAGTATCGAGTCGGCGATCCTAAATAAAAAGATCGCTCAGAGCGGATATCTTCCGACGGTAAATCTCTCGGCTGGAATTGGTGTAAATCACCTTACGGGAAGCAACTATACATTTAGCTATCAGCTGAAAAATAACTATAGCAACTCTATTGGTCTCAATATTCAAATTCCGATATTTAGTAAATTCCAGACCCGAAACTCCGTTCTTAAGAGCCAAAACGCTATAGATTGGGCAAATCTCAACTATACGGATAAGACAAAGGAGCTATATCAGACCATCGAGACACTCCACACAAATGCAATCAATGCACAGTCGATGTATCTGGTATCGGATAGTAAGTTGAAGGCGTTGGAGAAGAGTTTAATGTTGGTTACTGAGCAGTATAATGTTGGAGCGAAGAATATCATCGAACTTCTTACGGAGCAGGATGATTATCGAGTGGCTGCACAGGACTTTTTGCAGAACAAGTATACGTTGATGTTGAATAAGGCGTTGCTAGAGTATTATCAAACAGGGATTATAAAATTATAAAATATCATGACAAAAAAGGTAATTATATTGGGAGTGTCGGCGGTTGTTTTGGCTGCTGGTGCAGCATACTTCTTTATGCCAAAATCGGCTGAAGCTAAGACTCCACAGTGGATCACATCGGCTATCGAGAGTGAGAATATCGTTAAGAGTATCACCGCAACGGGTACTATCGAGCCAGTGACGGTGGTCGATGTCGGAACTCAGGTTTCGGGTATCTTGACTACGCTATATGTGGATTACAACAGCGTGGTGACCAAAGGACAGGTGATCGCTGAGTTGGATAAGAGTACATTGATACTTGATCTGGAGAGCAACAAAAACAATATGGCGGAGGCAGAGGCTCTTTATGAGTATGAGTTGGCAAACTACAGTCGCTCGAAGCAGCTATTTGACAAGGGGTTGATCTCGGATAGCGAATACGATCTAGTGGTATACAACTACAAAAAGGCACTCAACGACTATGACGTGGCGAAGAATAACGTCGCTCGTTCGGAGATCAATTTGGGATATGCTACGATCTACTCCCCTATCGACGGAGTTGTACTATCGAGAGATGTCGAGGAGGGTCAGACTGTCGCTTCGAGCTTCAGCACACCAACACTCTTCACTATCGCTGCCGATTTGACAGATATGCGTGTGATTGCCGATGTTGATGAGGCTGATATAGGCGATATCAAAGAGGGACAAAAGGTGACATTCACCGTAGATGCCTACCCTACTGAGACATTCGAAGGTTTTGTGACTCAGGTGCGTCAAGAGGCTATTGTTGAGAGCAACGTTGTAACATATGAGGTTGTGATCTCGGCTGCCAACCCTGATCTGAAACTTAAACCAGGTTTGACAGCTAGTGTCGAGGTCTTTACTTTGGATCAGATGTGTGAGTTTGTTGTTCCAGCTTCGGCTCTATCGTTCGACCCTGGATTCGATCTTCCAGAGGATGGAGGTGCTCCAATGGGTGCTCCATCGGGTGCAGGAATGGGTCAAGGAATGGGCGGTGGTCCTGGCGGAATGATGGGCAAAAGCAAGGGTACACGCGCTCCAAAGACAGGTATGCAGACAATCTGGATCAAAAATGGTAATCAGATTGAGCCACGCATAGTGGAGGTTGGTATCACAAATGGTATCTCATCTGAGATCATCGGTCGCGGGATCTCGACTCAGGATAGTGTAGTACTCGGAATTACAAATCCATCTGTCCTTGAGAAGGCTGCAAGCGGAACAACAAATCCATTTATGCCACAACGTCCTGGCTCAAAACGCTAAAGAGAGAGGGGCTAAATTATGAGTAAAAAAGTAATTGAATTAAGGGATATAAAGCGGTATTTCCAAGTCGGTGACGAACTTGTAAAGGCTCTGCGAGGTGTCTCATTTAGCATCGAGCAGGGTGAGTTTGTGACGATCATGGGTACATCGGGAAGTGGTAAGAGTACGCTTCTGAATGTGTTGGGGTGTCTGGATATGCCAACCGAGGGGGAGTTCTATTTGGATGGGATCTTGGTTCGCGGTATGAGCAACAACAAACGCGCTAATCTGCGTAACGAGAAGATCGGATTTGTATTTCAGAACTACAATCTACTCGCTAAGACCACAGCTTTGGCAAATGTCGAGCTGCCATTGATGTACAACACCAAATATAGCGCGAAACAGCGTGAAGAGATGGCTATGGAGGCTCTGAAGGCTGTGAGTTTGGGGGATAGAATGTATCACAAGAGCAACCAGATGAGTGGTGGACAGATGCAGCGTGTGGCGATTGCACGAGCTCTGGTCAACAACCCTGCGGTGATCCTTGCCGATGAGGCTACAGGAAACTTGGATACTCGCACATCGTTCGAGATATTGGTGCTGTTGCAGAGGCTTCACAAAGAGGGAAGTACGATTATCTTTGTGACGCATAACCCCGAGATGGCGGAGTATTCGAGCCGTAATATTGTCTTGCGCGATGGACTTGTCAAGAGCGATACGCGTAACGATAATGTGAGCAGTGCAAGTGAGGCTTTGGCGGCACTTCCAATTGTTGAAGAGGATTAATCAAGAAGTAGGAGGAGAATTATGAATATAACAAATCTTTTGTCGATCGCTTTCAAAGCGTTGATAAATAATAAGTTGCGTGCGTTTTTGACCGCTTTGGGAATCATTATCGGTGTGGCATCTGTAATCACGATGTTGGCGATAGGTCAGGGTTCGAAGGCGAGTATCAACGCTAGTATCAACGAGATGGGATCTAACATGATTATGATCCGCCCAGGTGAGGATGTGCGTGGAGGAGTTCGTCAGGAGGCTTCGGCGATGCAGACTCTCAAGATCCGCGATCTGGAGGCGATCATCGAGAAGGGTGATCTCTTAGCAAATGTGAGTCCATACGTATCATCGTCGGGACAATATATTGCAGGTGCAAACAACTACCCTGCTTCGATCAATGGAGTCTCGCCAGAGTATCTTGATATCCGTCAATTGAAGCTCAAAAGTGGAGCGATATTTACCGATAGTGATATCTTGACTGCGGCGAAGGTCTGTGTTATTGGAAAGACTATTGTCGATAATCTATTCCCCGATGGTGAAGATCCTGTTGGTAAGGTTATCCGCTTCAAGAGCATCCCGATGCGTGTTATCGGAGTCTTGGAGGAGAAGGGATACAACACAATGGGTATGGATCAGGATGAGATCGTGCTCGCTCCATACACCACAATCATGAAGAGAGTTTTGGCGGTCACCTACCTCAACCAGATCTATGCAAGTGCCAAGGATGAGAAGAAGACCGACGAGGCGATTGAGCAGATTACATCAATACTTAGAGAGAATCACAATCTAACGGGGATGGCTCCCGATGATTTTAATATCCGTTCGCAGCAGGAGCTTGCCGAGATGTTGAACTCTACAAGTGGGTTGATGACTACTTTGTTGGCTTGTGTCGCTTCGATCTCGCTAATTGTTGGAGGAATCGGAATCATGAATATTATGTATGTATCGGTTACGGAGCGTACCAAGGAGATTGGACTTAGAATGTCAGTTGGAGCTCGCGGAATTGATATTCTGACTCAGTTCTTGATTGAGGCTTTGATGATTAGTATTTCGGGAGGTATTATTGGTGTTGTGCTGGGTTGCAGTGCAGCGTGGGGTGTGAAGTACTTTGCGAATTGGCCTATTCAGATCGAGAGTTGGACTATTATATTGTCGTTTGCGGTTTGTAGCTTTACGGGGGTATTCTTTGGGTGGTATCCTGCGAAGAAGGCTGCGGCTCTCAACCCGATTGATGCTATACGTTACGAATAGTATAAGGTTAGCTCTGCATAAGAACGATAGATCTGTCAGTCCCACTTGAGATACGTTCCGCAAGGAACGTCATCCTGAACTTGTTTCAGGATCTCAGCGAAGAGCCTAAAACACTGATAGTTAGGGATCCTGAAACAAGTTCAGGATGACGACTCTGGTGAGTCGAAACGAGGTGCCAACATAAATCGAAAAGTTTTATCGGACACTAAGGGTATATTTAAGTTTTCTCAAAATGGCAACAGTAGAGACAAAGTATAAAATTCACATATTAAATATAATTGGATGGTGCCTTATTCTGGGCATCTCCTTTTTTTGGAGTGCACATTCGCAGACCGAGGGGTTTAACTCGGTCGGGTTGGTTATGCTCATTCTAAATATATTGCCACTGCTGCTGATTTATGCTCTGAATAACCTCTTTTTTATACCGAGATTTCTGTTTCAGAATCGTAGAGCTGCATTTTTTATCGCTAATACGATTCTGCTGACGCTACTATTGATATTTACCTTTTATGTTAGCAACCACGATATAGCACTGTTTTTTGGAGTCGAGGTGTCACGATCTCGACCACCAAGGACAGATATGGTGTTTCTGGCTCGCGACCTAATCAACTATGTCTTGATGGTGGGTTTTGTCACTTCGTTGCAGCTTATGAGCCGCCTGCAAAAGAGCGAGGAGGCACTCAAAGAGGCGGAAAATGCAAGGATTAAGGCGGAGCTTACGAATCTAAAGAGTCAGATCAATCCCCACTTTTTGCTCAATACGCTAAACAATATCTACGCACTGACCGCTATAGATGCCGAAAAGGCGCAAAAGACGATCAAGGAGTTGAGTCTGTTGCTTAGGTATGTGTTGTACGAAAATAAGAGCGATAAGGTGCTGCTCATAAAAGAGGTAGAGTTTCTGAAGAACTATATTGAGCTTATGCGTATACGCCTCACAGCCAATGTTCGACTCTCGGTGGAGTATGATTTGAGCGATGATAGCACAACGCAGATCGCTCCGTTGATCTTTATATCACTCATTGAGAACGCTTTTAAACATGGTGTCAATGCCGAACGTGAGAGTTTTATTGATATTCTAATCGAGAGTGCAACGGATCGTGGAGAGGTGACACTCTCTATTCGCAACAGCAATAATGCGAAGAGCGACAACGACAAGAGCGGTAACGGAATCGGGCTCGATCAGGTTCGACGACGATTGGAGTTGCAGTATCCGAACGCCTATAGCTGGGAGATAAACGAAAATGCAGAGGTTTACGAGAGTATTTTAACCCTAAAGAGTGACACGAAATGAGACTTAAGACCATAGTTATTGATGATGAGCCTCTAGCTTTGGGACTTATCGAGAGTTATGTCGCTAAGACCCCGTTTTTGGAGCATATAGCTTCGTTTTACAGCGGTATTGAGGCTGTACATAGCGAGAAGTTGGCGGAGGCGGATCTTATATTTTTGGATATCCAGATGCCCACTCTGAGTGGGTTGGAGTTGAGTCGGATGGTTAAAGCGGAGACTCGAATAATATTTACCACCGCATTTAACCAATACGCGCTGGATGGCTATCGGGTGAATGCCTTGGATTATCTTCTGAAGCCGATCTCATATCTCGATTTTTTAACCTCTGCAAATAAGGCACTCTCATGGTTTGAACTTGTTGAGCGAGCCAATGGAGTGGAGAGCGAGTCAGAACTCGACTCTATTTATGTTAAATCGGAGTATAAGTTGTTGCGCATAGAGCTCGATCGGTTGATCTATGTGGAGGGTTTTAAGGATTATGTTAAGTTCTATGTGGAGGGTGAGAGCCGACCGATATTATCGTTGATGAGTATTAAACGGGCGGTGGATCTTCTGCCTGAGAGTCAATTTATTCGTGTCAATAGGTCGTTTATTGTTCGCAAGGATAAGATCAAGGTTATTGAGCGGAGTCGGATTGTGATTGGCAATGTATATATCCCAATCGGTGAGGCGTATCGGGATCAATTGCAGTCATATCTGAAGTTGAGAAGTCTTTAGATCGTTTGGATTATTAGGTACTTTCGATAATCGAGATTAAGTTGCTCAATATAAGTAGTGTAAAACAATTATCGCCATATTTTTAAAAGCACTCTTGGAGCGATATTTTGCACTATTAAGTAGTGAAAAACAATTATTGCCATATTTTTAAAAGCACTCTTGGAGCGATATTTTGCACTATTAAATCTCAATGTAGAACCACTATATTTTCAATTCAATAGCAAAAAATCTCATCTCCAATAGCACTCTTAAAAACACACCAATAATTATTTTCCACTACTTAAATCTCAATATAGAACCACTATATTTTCGATTCAATAGCAAAAAATCTCATCTCCAATAATACTCTTAAAAATATACCAATAATTATTTTACCCTACTTACAAGACAATTAATAGAGATTCGACCTAAGTTTTGAGCTATTTTTGCATCAAAACTTAGGTCGAATTTTATTGATTTATTGTAGAGATCGTATTGTCATTTGCAGAGATCCTGAAACAAGTTCAGGATGACGAAATTTTCAATTTCGTATCTCAAGTGGGACTATTGGCAACAGTAAGCTATTGATTTTATAAGTACATATAATGCATTGTGTTACAATTCATTATATTATTTCACACTAAACACTCGCATTGTGACACTTGCGATTTGACCTCCGTCATCGTTGAATTTTACGCCAATCTTATTATCTGTTTTTAATAACTCGGCATCAATCGGGATGTCTAACATGCCGTAGAAGCGTTCGCGTTCGCTCTGTGGCTCTCCTTTGTAGTTGTCGGGAACTGATACCTCTCTGCCGTTGACCGTGATTATTGGCTTTAGTGTTTTGTCGTGGTCGCGTGCAATGCTCACTCTAAGCACCGCTCTGCTATCCTTCTCTGCCGATACTCCATCAAAACTAAATAGATTCTCCTCGCCCGCAACTATCTGTTTGTAGTACTCCTCGGCATAGTATTTAACCTCTTGCAGAGTGCTTGTCAATTGAAGTGGCTTTTGGTATGTATACTCCAAAACAACCATACCCTCCGCTCCAATCTCTATAGCTTGATTTTTGGCGTATACGCTCTCCTCGATCACTCCAGCGTCGCCACTTGGATTGTGATAGTGTTTTAGCTTTATGCTCTTTATGTTATTCCCTTTTTGCTCGTTCATCTTGATATTCAGCATATTTTTCTCGGGAATAAGGTTGTTGGCAATGACATAGACCCTCTCGCCATTAACATAGGCTTGTGTCTGGATATCTAGATCATCGGCGGTGATATCGAGACGCTTTCCTCTAACATCTGCCCACATCTCATAGAAGTGTATAAAATCCGTATAGACCCACTTATCGCCCTCTTCGCCCTCTGCTTCATGTTGTTGACGCATTAAGCGGCTTCGATATGGGTTTCCACTCGGATGCTCCTTTCGTCCCCATTCGCTCTTTAGAGTGAAGAATGGGATCGCCATTTCGATGCTTTGAGGGTGATCCATAAAGGTCATCAACATCGAATTTGCACTCTTCACATAGAGCCAATCGCGGTATGGAGTCCATGGATCGAATCTAATCTCGTGAGCAGAGCACGAATACTCAGTAACGATGAGCGGTGTGATTCTATCGAACTTCATCATACTATACTGCTCCAACATATCGAGTGTAGCCTCGATATTGCTACCCTTTCTTAGACGCTTCACAACGCGCCCTTTATTCTCGACCTTGCAAGGGAAATCATAGAGGTGAAGCGACCAGAAGTCCATATCATCGCCTGCTAGGTCGATAAATTGCCTCCAACGATACTCCCAACGTTTGAAGTTATAGGAGTCAAAGTCGGGAAATGCGCATGTGAATCCTCCAACTTTGACATCGGGGCAGATTCTTCGCACCTCCTTTGCAACCGAGCTGTGGAACAGAGCTAGCCTCTTAATTGCCGCCAACTCAAACTCCTCATCTCCGTTTCTCTTCATTGGAATAAGATCCCAATCGGGCTCATTTATCACCTCCATATATCGAGGTCTGCGCTCACCATCATCTCCGAAGTTCTCTTTGAGGAATGTCCCTGCAAACTCGCCCGATGCTGTTCCGAATGGAGCATCTTTGGTATCTTTTTGGCTAAATGCCCAACCATTTTTGGTCTCTGTACCATCTGGCCAGAATGGGTGGAACTGATTTACGATGAGCATGTTTTTTGTCCTATGCTTAAATCTATCGAGCCCCAGCTCTGCACTCTTTTGGCTAAAGGCTTCGCGGCTCTTTTTGCCCGACTCCTTCATCTTCTCTAGGTCGGCATAGCCTGCTCTTTTGGGATCTTCGTAGGTTCGATTTTTTAAAGCACCTGCTAACCCTCCAGACTCGCGTCCGAGGTATACATCATATCTCTCCAAGAAATCCTCTCTTAGATCTGGAACGACATTGTCGCCATCCCAATCACCCGATTTTAGGTCGGCATGGATTGTTATATACTTCTCGCGATCAAACTCGTCGATACCTCCCACGGAGTGTATGGTGTTGAGATTGACCTCGACTGTAACGCCATCGACTGGCGATGTTGCATCTTGCGACACACACGATAAAAGTGTTGTTGAGGCGAGAAATATCGCCCCGATTGTTGGTGAAAATCGTTTTTTCATAATTATAATCTGTTTAAACTCTTCTAGCAGTCCCACGTGAGATACGTTCCGCAAGGAACGTCATCCTGAACTTGATTCAGGATCTCTACAAAGAATCTGAAACACTGATAGCTAGGGATCCTGAAACAAGTTCAGGATGACGACTCTTTCAGAGTCGAAACGAGGTGCCAATACAAATTGCAAACTTTTAGCGGACACTAATAATGTTTAATATAATAAGACCGTTGATAGATGGTGAAAATCATAACCATCTATCAACGATCTATTTAATGGGAAAAGCCTCCCTCTTGCTATATGTTAAAAATCTAGCTCAAAACTCCAGAAGCAATCCTCATTTGTCACTGCATCACTTGCTCTAGTTGTCTCCTTAAGTAGAACCAAGACACTACTTGTAATACTTAAGCATCCATGGTTACCACCTCCTGGACCAATAATATTGCTGCCTACATTCTGCTCCGTGAAGTCCCAAATCGGAACTCTCTCGAGAGCACTATTGTATTGCTTAGTCTCTGGAGCGATATTGGCTGCCAACGCTAACGCCGCTGTTGAGTAACCCTCTGTATCAAACTCAATATATAGATAGGTGTCATACTTCTCGTTGTAGACATTATATCTGTTTGGCCAAACACGAGTCACTCTCCAGTTACAAGCCTCGTCTGGAGTGGTAGTAGTTACTATATCAGCATTTGCGCCCGCTGCTTGTAGGTATTCGCCTGTACCATCATGTTTGATTCTACACAATACATCATCCTCTAGTGGCCAGTCGTAACCAGTTGTAATACTAATATTCGATGTGCAGTTACTATTACCAGAGATCACAATACTCTCTTTATCCTCGCTTGTAGCACGAATATAGGCAACAGATCCACTTGGGAAGTCATTGTTCTCAACTGTGATGTCTCTACTTCCATCGGCATCCCAAAAAGATACTACTCGATTAGTAGAGTTGAGGTTAGTCATATTCGATAGGTCGTTGTTTCTAATAACCATACCCTCTGCGTAGCGACCCTGAACAAATCCATAGCAGCTACCCTCAACAATATTATTCTCAATAACAGAGTTATCTATAACTCCCATCATAGCATCTGCGTAGTTGGTAAATGTGGTTTGATCCTGCTCACAGATAAATTTACAACCTGTTATATTTATGTCATAAGAGTACTCCTCCATATGTAGTGGGAAATCGAATAGATCCTTAACGTAGAACTCACAATCTATGATGTTGAAGTTACAACACTTAGATGATGCAAAACCGATATCGTAGAAGTAGCACTCGCGAACCTCTAATCCATCAAAATCCAAGATGTTAGGGTTCTCATTATTTCCTGCGTCGAGCGATATTGCACGTGTGTCACTAATTTGTGGATCCCATACATCGAACTTACAACGATAGAACTCACACTTCTCCAATAGTGTAATACCGACACCCTCTAAATCCTCATTTTTGCGATTAATAAAGAATCCTCTATTTTTGAAGTTGTCAAATGTTGTATAGTAGCACTTCAAAGCGTGGCTCATTGCATCGCGAGGTGATAGGTGATATGCTCCATTGTAGAAGTATACATTCTCAGCGAGGAAGTTTCTTGTGCTACCCTTAAACTCAACGACATTACCCGAATTGTCGTCATATCCCTCGATTCGAAGGTGTCTGAATGTTACATCATCCGAATAGATGATAATACTATTACTTCCACTACTAGTTCCCGATAGCTTGAAGGTAGTCTCGATCTCACCAGCTCCAGCGATATCTCGGATCTCTGTCTCTGTACCGTCAGGAGTTGGTGTGACTCCGACACCTTGTAGAGTTACACCCTTGTAGATGCTCAAATCCGATGGTAGGTAGTATGTTCCAGCGTCGAACTGAATAACATCACCCTCATCGACATAGTTGATAGCCGCTGTGATCTGAGCTATTGTGCTTAGGTTTTTATACTCGTCCAATGCGATAAAGTCACTAAACATGAGTGTTGGCACCTCATCCTCCGCTGTATCCTCAAGTATAACTTCGTTCCAGTCATTGATTATAGCGTTGCCAAATGTGATCTTATCTCCAACGATTGTTGCATTGAGGGTATAGACATATCCGCTTTCGATTGTGATATCTGAGCCAAATGTAAACTCGTATGTTGTGCCTCCAA
>JBCQUC010000078.1:0-8156 GCA_047174275.1 Rikenellaceae bacterium
ATGAAAAAGAGACTACTACCGCTACTTCTAACCGTAGCACTCGCCTCAAATGTAGAGGCTAAAAAACAGGCAGAGTTTGAACCAAATTGGGAGTCACTAACCAAGTATGAAGTGCCAGAGTGGTGGCAAAACTCGAAATTCGGAATCTATTTCCACTGGGGTCCATACTCAGTACCAGGATACAAAGAGTGGTATTCACACTGGATGTATATGCCAGAGATGAAGAGATTTACTCAGTTCCATGATTTGGTATTTGGTGGTGCTGAAAACTTCGGATATAAAGATTTTATCCCGATGTTTACGGGAGAGAAGTTCGATGCCAATGAGTGGGCAAAGCTATTCAAGGATGCTGGAGCTCAATTTGCTGGACCTTGCGCAGAGCATGCTGAGGGTTTTGCGATGTGGGATTCAGATCGTACACGTTGGAACTCTGTCGATATGGGGCCTGGGATAGATGTTGTAGGCGAGATGCAGAAGGCTGTGAAGAAGCAGGGTATGAAGTATATCATCACCTATCACCGTCAATGGCTATATGCGTGGTTCCCAACATGGGACAAAAAGTATGATACGGGAGATCCTCAATATGCCGATCTATATGGTCCATATGTTAAGGAGGGTTCATTCGATGTTGGTGGCGTCAGAAATTATGTTGCAGATGAGTTGGCAACCGAGGAGTTTAGCAAGGAGTGGTATGATAGACTCGATGAGTTGATGAAGAAGTATGATCCAGATATCATCTGGTTCGATAATAAGGTTAGTATCATCGACCCTAAATACCGTATGCAGTTCTTGGCGGACTTCTATAATGATGGTATTAAGCGAGGCAAAGAGGTTGTATGTACCTACAAGTTCAACGATTTTAAAGAGGGTTCGGCAGTTCTTGATCTGGAGCGTGCGCGAATGAGCGAGAAGAAGGATTTTAACTGGCTTACAGATGATTCGATGGATTGGGATGCTTGGTGTTATAACATTAACCCAAATCTAAAGAGCACAAACCGACTCTTGGACTTCTTGGTCGATGTCGTATCGAAGAATGGAGCGGTGCTATTGAATGTAACTCCGACTCCAACGGGAGTTATTCCACGTGCCGTTGAGCAGAGACTTCGCGAGATGGGAGCATGGTTGAAGATCAATGGAGAGGCTATATATGATACACGTCCATGGGTGATCTATGGTGAAGGTCCTCAGGAGGTTGTCGAGGGACACCTGGCAGAGCATATGACAAAAGATGCCGTTGCTGAGGATATCCGATTCACTGTGAATGGAGATCAGCTTTACGCTACATCGTTGGGTTATCCAGAGGGTGGAAAGCTCACAATTAAGAGCCTTGCAACGACAGAAAACTATCTAAAAGAGCCTGTTACAAAGGTTAAGATGTTGGGTACAAAGGCGAAGATTGAGTTCAAACAGACTTCAAAGGGTCTTGAGATTACATTCCCATCGGAGTTGCCTTGTGACCATGCGTTTGTATTTAAAATCAACTAAGCGATGAGACAAAATAGAGCATTATTGCCTATAGTGGCACTGACTGCTATTCCGATGGCTCAAGTGGTGGCAAAAACTGCCCCCGCAGAGCCTAAGCAGCCTAATGTTATCTTTATTATGTCGGACGACCACACCTCTCAGGCAATAGGTGTATATGGTAGCCGTCTGGCTAAACTCAACCCTACGCCAAATATCGATCGTATTGGTAAGGAGGGTATCGTTATGGAGAATGCCTTTGTGACAAACTCTATCTCGACACCATCGCGTGCATGTATCGTATCGGGTCAATACTCTCAAACAACGGGGGTATTAGACCTATACGATCCACTCCCAATTGAGCGTCAGAATCTCCCAATCGAGATGAAGAAGCTAGGATACCAAACTGCAATTGTTGGTAAGTGGCATCTTCATAATCAACCTGAGATGTATGACTACTATAATGTCTATTATGGTCAAGGATCATACTTCGACCCTGTATTGTGCGAAAAGGGCACTACAGAGATGGTTAAGTGGCAGAATAAGATGGTCGCAGGTCATCAATATTATGGTCACGAGTCGGATATCGTGATGGATATCTCGCTCGATTGGCTCAAAAATAAACGTGAAGATGATAAGCCATTTTTGTTAAGCCTCCACTTCAAAGCTCCGCACGATGATTTTGAGTATAACCCTAAATACGAAGATTATCTAGCAGATACATTTATCCCAGAGCCAAAGAGTCTGTGGGAGCGTGGAAATCATGGATCAGTGGCGACACGCGGTTATAATGACTCAATGCTCGATACCATCGGAACAAGTATCTCGCGCCGTCAATTTGTACATTTCCAAGGAAAGGTTACGGGAGTTGATGGAGTGCAAGCTCTCTCTGATAAGGAGTATACTCGTCTCTGCTACCAACAGTATTTGAAGATGTATCTACGCTGCGTTAAGGGTGTTGATGATAATGTGGCACGTCTGTTCGAGTATCTAGAGGAGGAGGGTCTGCTCGACAATACAATCATCATGTATACTGGAGATCAGGGCTTTATGCTTGGAGAGCACGACTATATGGACAAGCGATGGATGTATGAGGAGTCTATGCGTCAACCATTCTTGGTGCGCTATCCACCTCGTATCAAGGCAGGTTCACGAAGCGATGCTATTGTGAATAATGTCGACTATGCAGAGACAATTATAGATATGGCAGGTGGCGATGTGCCAGAGTATATGCAGGGAGACTCATTTAAAGAGATTCTATACAACAAAGGTAAAGAGCCAGAGGGTTGGAAGCAATCTACATACTATCGCTACTGGATGCATATGACACACCACTACAACCCAGGGCACTTCGGAATCCGCACAAAGGATTACAAATTGATCTTCTACTATGCGAAGGATTACACTTATGATCGCCCTCGCAGAGCGGAGTTCGATCCAAGCTATATCGAGACCCCTCCAGCATGGGAGTTTTATGACTTAAGAAAAGACCCAGAGGAGATGAATAACCTCTATGGCAGTCCGAAATACGCTAAAGTCATCGCAGATCTTAAGGTGCAGCTCAAACAGATGCGCAAAGATCTAAATGAAGAGGATCAAAACTACCCAGAGATTCAACAGGTGATCGACGAATATTAGGATAGATAAAAACACAAAAAAAAGATGGCAAAATAACTTGTTTTTGCTATCTTTTTTTACTATCTTGTGCAATGATTTGTTGTTTTATCACAAATCAACAAGCCTATTTATTAAATAACATCTAACCAATGTAAATTATGATGAAAAAAGAGCGTGTTATCCCTCCAGACGCAGGCTAATTTTTGAGCTATTCTAAATTTAAAACTTATTTAAACCAAAAAACTTATTAAAAAAACCATGAAAAAACTTCTATTTTGCATTTCGGCTCTATTTGCAGCCGTCGCATGTACCGAGAGCACCGAAGATGGGCTCATACTGGACAACACTGGAGCAGTCAGCTTCGAAGCTACAATGACAACCAGAGCTACCGACACCGCCTTTGAGGTGAATGACGAGATCTCTGTTATGGCATCTGATTCAGATGGCAACGCTTATGCACAAAATGTACTCTACACCTACGGTGGTAGCATCTTCTCAAGCGATGCCCCTATTGTGAAATTGAGCTCAGATCAAGAGCTATCTTACTTGGCGGTATACCCTTACACATCTATCAGCGATGATAAAAAGGTTAGCTTCTCTGTTAAAGAGGATCAGAGCATCGATAATAACTATACATTGAGTGATCTGCTATCGGGTTCAATATCTGCAACAAATAGCATAACACCTCAGTTTGTATTCAACCACTTGTTGTCAAAATTGGTGATTAATATCGACTCTAGCGCAACTACAGATGATGCTGTCGCTATTCTTAATGCACTTACAGATATTGAGTATGATCTAACAAACTCTAGCTACACAACATCTGGAGAGGCTAAAACAATCACTATGGCAAGTGAGGGCGAGAAGAGTTTTAAGGCTCTTTTGGTACCTCAGGTTATCGCTGCAAATAGTGTTTTCGGATCTCTTACTGTTGGTGGTACTAATTATGAATTTACATTTACTTCAGATATCAATATCTTGAGCGGATACGCCTATACATTCACTGCAACTATCGTTGGTGACCAAATCACATTTAGCAACGCTATTATCAATGATTGGAATGTCGTTGAACTCAAAGAGGATGAGGCAGAAGAGCCAGAGGAGGATACAGATGTAATCGTATTCAACGACTCAGCATTCGAGAGTTATTTGTTAACTCTAGGTATTGACTCAGATGATGACGGTGTTATCACTGTAGAGGAGGCAGAGCTCTATACAGGAAGCATGGTGCTTGCATCAGACTCAGGAATTACAGATATTACAGAGATCAAGTACTTCACAAATATGACCACTCTAAACTCATCTGCTTGCTCTACTCTAAAAGAGATCGATTTAACATACAATACAGTTATGAAGTCTGCTCAGATGAATAACACAGCGATTACAAGTGTTGTATTGCCAGGTGGCGCAGAGGGATGTAGCACATTGACGGGTCTATATATACAGACTATCCCAGTAATCACAGAGCTAGATCTAAGCGTCTATCCAAGTCTATACAGCCTATACTGTGGATCAGCAGTTCTATCAAGTGTGAATGTGACAGGATGCTCGTCACTTAAAACATTCTGTATCACACAATCAAGTTCAGAGTTAACATCGCTTGATCTCTCTACAAATAGTGCAATTACTGCGCTCTCTTTTAACTCTAATAGCTACGTAACTAAGTTGGATATAAGTAATACTGCGATTTCACAGTGTAGTGGTCTTGTATTTAAGGGTACATCGGCAGTTGAAGAGCTTACTCTCTCGGCAGCTCAGGCAGCAATTGACACTGATAATGACTACGCTACATGGGTAGCTATGTTGGCTGATTCATCTACAGGTGTAGTCTATATCGCAAACTACGCTGCAATCTGGGAGAATGGAGCACTTGTGAAATCTACAAGTGATGAAGATATCCCGACAGAGCCAACAATGGTAGCTGGAACAGATAGCGATTTTGATAAGATTGCTAGTGCTACATATGTATCTAATGTGTCAGACGAATTTAATGGAACAGCTCTTGATATTACAAAGTGGTGTGCTGACCCATCGGCAAATGGCTGGGCTTGGTTAGGTGCTGCTGACGGACTATTCCAAGAGGAGCGTGCTCAAGTTGTTGACGGAAACCTTACAATCGAGGTTGGTGCATTCCCTGAGCCAGTAAAGGCTACAAGCTATGGTGTAGAGAATGAGTACAACTACTACTGTGCTTTGGTACGTTCATTGGCTACAGGAGGTCCTGGTCACTACTATGAGTGTCGTATGAAGATGAATAAGACAGAGCTAGGTGGTGGATTCTGGCTTATGGCGCATCCAGATCTATCTCGTCGTCATGAGATTGATGTTCAGGAGTGTGTAGGTGTTCTAACTCAACTTTACGATCCAACTTCGTATACTGAGTATAGCACAATCAACTTCAAAGATTGGGCAAATATCTTCCATAGCAATGCGATCTACACTAAGCCTGATGATACAGATACAGATATCCCATCTGGCGAGGCAAAGAAGCAGGGTGCAACAGTGCTTACTACAAAAAATTCGGATGACTACATGGTATACGGATTCTGGTGGAAGGGTGTTCGTGAGCTTCGCTTCTATCTAAACGGAGAGTATCAATATACACTTAATCCAAACATGGACTTTGATGTAAGTAGCCATGTTCAGATGTCTATTCAGGTATATGATTGGAATCTTGTTCCAGAGGATGGAGGACAGGTTACAAGCGCATCTGTAGAGGATCGCACAACTTACTTCGACTGGGTACGTGTATGGAAGATCGAGGAGTAAAGCACTATCAATAGAAAAATTGTTCAAAAAAGCCAGAAGTTAAACCCTCTGAGAATCGCGTATTTGGAATCGCTTCGAGCACCTGTTCGGTACAGCTCAATCTCAGGGGCTTAACTTCTGGCTTTTTTAAGGATTTAGAGATAAAAAAAGTAGACCATTGCAATGCTAAATGTTGCAATGGTCTACTTTTTATTATTAGTGTCCGATAAAAGTTTGCGATTTATGTTGGCACCTCGTTTCGACTCTGAAAGAGTCGTCATCCTGAACTTGTTTCAGGATCCCTAACTATCAGTGTTTCGGATTCTTTGTAGAGATCCTGAAACAAGTTTAGGATGACGAAATTTTCAATTCTAAAAACTATTTTATATATTTGTATTATGTGTAACAATCACTAACAACCAACTTAAACATTATTTAATATGAGCAGTAATTACCTAAAATTTACGACACTGCTATCGCTATCTGCGGTTGCAATACCTGCGGCAAGTGTCGCTAAAACATCCGACAAACCCAACATCGTAGTGCTCCTTGCCGACGATATTAGCGCACGCGAATTTCCTATCTACAACTCAAATGTATGGACAGGCAAGATCAAGACAAACACCTCGGCAAAAGATGAGAGAGCCTTTACTCCTGTAATGGATGACCTAGCCAATAGAGGGTGTTGGATCTCGACCTGTTGGGCGTGTACAGTATCTTCACCAAGCCGAGCGCAATTAATGACAGGACGCTACGCAACACAGACCAAATGGTGGCATAATTCAGATTGTGGAACCTATGAAAATGCAGAGGGGAAGCAGGAGACATATCCTCTCTTCGAGAGCTCTCCAATGATGATCGGAAAGATAGCTCAAGAGGGTGGTTATGCTACATATTGGACTGGTAAGGCACAGATGTCGCATATTGACGACTCTATCGATAGGTATGGTTTTGATGAGGCGTGTTACTCTCCAGATGAGGGTGATGAACAGTATACCGACCTAAGAATGAATAAGATAGCTGGTGAGCCTCGGAACTTTATCAATGCAGATAGTGGCGAGAAGATCTTCGATACATATATGCAGGCAAGCTACTATTGGATGCCTGCAATGGCTCTTGTAAATGATCCTTCATGCAAGGAGCGCAACAAAATGGAGACATGGCCTAATACTCCAGAGGCTCGTGCAACCTATGGACTTAACACCTTTGCGCCAGACATCGAGCAAGATTTCGCATTTAACTTCATAGATCGCAAACACAAAGAGGGGAAGCCATTCTTTATCTATCACACGACACATTTGGGGCATGGAGCATATAACTTCACAAATCCAACAACAGAGTGTCAATACCCTGAGACTCCAAAGATTGAGTGGACAGGTAGTGGCTATATACGAACCGAGCCAAATATCACAGGTGATAAGGGTATCTACGACTACCATAACTCAACATCTGATGAGGGTATTCATAACCATGTAAACTACATCGACTATATGGTATGGCGATATATGGAGAAGTTCAAGGAGATGGGGATTGATAATAACACTATCTTTATTATCACAGCTGATAATGGAACATCTAAATATGGAAAGTCATATGTCGAGAAGCAGAAGGGTACACATGTGCCGATGATAATCTACGCTCCAGCCCTCAATATGAAGAGGCAGGGTAGACAAGAGGCTCTTGCGAATCTTGGCGATATACTTCCGACAATTGCCGATATCGTAGGTGTTGAAATCCCGAAGGATTATCCAATTGATGGCGAGAGTATGCTTCCATTTTTGACCAATAAAAGTGAGGGGCATCGCGACTTTATCTACTCTTATCGTTCGGGATGTCAGATGATTAGAGGCGATAAGGTGCTTAGAGATGGTTATGGCAGATGGTATGATGTATCGGTGGAGCAGGCTGATTTAAACAGCTATCCTGAGATATTGGATTGGAGCAAAGTCTCACCAGAGTTCCGTGCCGAGAGAGATGAGCTTGTTGAAAAACTCAAAGAGTATAACCTATATAGCGTAGAGCGCAATGGTCCTGGTGGAACATCTGTGCCTAGTGGATCAAAAGCGACATACTCAGCAAAACTATTAAAGATGGCGGAAGAGAATATGGCGAAGATGCAGTGGTAGGTTAAAACAGATTCTGAAAACTGAACAAAAAAAGGAGCTGCCCGAAACTTAATTTAGTAATGTGGTCAAAAATGGTTGGTTTTCACCTAACTACCCGACAAAAAAGATGAATGCAGCATAACTGGTTGATAATCAACAAATAAACGCCTGTGAATATTTGCAAAAGTCCCTAATTTTCAGTATCTTAGAAGAAAAGTTTGACTG
>JBCQUC010000079.1:0-8094 GCA_047174275.1 Rikenellaceae bacterium
TAAACTCTGAGGGTAAAACCAACGAGGCAACAAAAGAGCAGAATGAGCCATTGAAGCAGGGGCAGGGTTCGGAGGAGCAGAGACAGCAATCACGAGGGAGAAAGATGTAATTATGGAGGGTATTTCAATTTGCTATATAATTGTAGGTGTGTTGGTAATATTGAATGTTGTAATGATATGTATAGCTGTAAAGTGTGCGCATAGAGTTCCCGATGATTTCGAGTTCTATGACAAAGATGGCAATCATATCTACTATGACCGTAAATTAATTCGCCACAACAGGAATAAGAGTAACTCATAATTTCAAAATAATTCCTTATATTTGCCACTGAAAGACAGGTCATAAATGGTTTAATGCTGTTTTTACTTGGATTTTAGTGGTGGCACTTGGGGAGGGATACCCTGAGTGCCTTTTCGTTATATCCCATTTACAAACCACTAAAATCCAAATAACTATGATTCAAGTTACAGAATACAATATAGAGTTCTCTATATTTTCGATTGCTCTGCAATCATTTTTAGCGAGTAGCCACCCCAATTTGATAGTTGAGACTCGATTTATCAAACAGCGTGGTGATATTGCTTCAATCACATTTGAGCAGGCTCGTCGCTTAGGAGAACCTATTGAGCAGGCTCTTGAGATGGCTAATCAAATTCTCTATCTCAATCTTCGCTTTTCAATCTACGACACAATAAAGAATATATTGTGGGAGGAATTTGAGGGTGATATTCCAGAGTACGCCTTTGACGATATGGCATTAGATTTTTGTCATAAGTTCTCTCACATCACAAGTAGATACGATCTCACCGATGATTTTGAGCAGAGTGATGAGTACAACCAGCTATACACAGAACTCACTGGAGCAATATTAATTTCACTTAACGAGTATGGCATTTAACCGCAAGCAACGTCTTGGGGATAATATTGCAGCGATACGACTACTCTTTGAGCTTGACAAGAGCGGGCGAGAGGCAACAGCAGATGAGCGAGCTACATTGCAGAAATATTGTGGCTTCGGAGGGTTAAAGGCGATTCTTAACCCTGCCGACTCCTTGGCTGATGCTCTCAAATGGAGCAAGTCAGATCAAGAGTTGTTTCCACAAGTGGTACAGCTCCATAGTGTTATTCGCAAGAATACCACTCCAGACGAGTATAAACAGTATATTTCAAGCCTTAAAAACTCCATTCTCACAGCGTTCTACACTCCCGATAAAGTTATCGACTCGGTATCAAAGGCTCTACACGATAGCGGTGTGCGCACAGAAAAGTTCCTTGATCCCTCAGCTGGTCAAGGTGCTTTTATGCGCTCGTTTGCCAAGGTTGCACCGATGATGGAGAGTACTAACTTCGAGAAGGATCTTATCACGGGCAAGCTCCTCGCAGCTCTCTATCCAAAGACCGATGTGAATATCGCAGGGTTTGAGACCATCTCGCCTGATTACAAAGGTCACTTCGATGTAGTTGCCTCAAATATTCCTTTTGGTGATATGTCGGTGTTCGATCCTGAGTACACAAGGAGTAAGAATCCAACGGAGGTGCAAGCGAGCAAAGCTATCCACAACTATTTCTTCGCAAAGGGTCTCGACACTCTGCGTGATGGTGGAGTGATGGCGTTTATCACTTCGCAAGGGGTGATGAACTCGCCACAAAACGCACCTATTCGCCAACTATTGATGGAGCGTGCAAACCTTGTCTCAGCTATCCGATTGCCCAACAATCTATTTTCAGATATTGCAGGAACAGATGTCGGTAGCGACCTAATCATTTTGCAGAAGAATAGCGCAAAGCAATCACTTTCGGCAGATGAGCAGCTCTTCACAGTGAGCAATCTGCGTCCAAGTGGGACATACCTCAATGGCTATTTCCGCTCTCTTGAACGTATCGTTCACACTGATTGGAAGCAAGACACAGACCCTTATGGCAAGCCAGCAATCATCTTCAAACATAGCGGAGGCGTGGATGGTATCGCCAAGGATCTTGACTATATGTTGCACAACGACCTCAAAGCGAATTTCGATTTGGCGCTCTACAATAGTAATAAAGAGCAAGTAGTTGAGCAGCCTGTCGAGGTTGAGCAAAAGCCACTTGCCAATCTCTACGACCTATTCGGAATGAGTATTGAGCAGCGAGAGCGCAAACCTCGCCAGAGGAGACAACAAGTCGCACAACCTCAGCCAAAAGCAGAAAAAGAGGTAGAGGTAGCGAATGTTGTTGAAGCCTCAATAATAGACCTCACCCCTCGCAAATGGGAGGGTGAGATATGGTCGCACCACAAAGATGGTTCACTCGTAATTGAAGGTGAAACATCGCAAGTTGGCTACCTACGAGAGTTTAAGTTTGGCGGTGCACAGTTTCACCCTCTAACTCTCCAGCCAAAGCAGGAGGAGCGAATCCGAGCCTATATCCCTATGCGAGATAGCTACTTTGAGCTATACAATGCTGAACAACGCACTCAAACAGAGCATAGTGAACTTCGCATAGAGCTAAACACCCACTACGATAACTTCACAGCAAAATATGGCAACCTAAACTCAGCAAGCAACGCCAAATTCATCTTGATGGATGCTTCAGGTAGAGAGATGTGTTCGTTGGAGCGTGCGGTAGATGGGCAGTTCGTCAAGACTGATATACTTGACCACCCAGTAGCATTCTCGCAAAATGAGATCACAGCGGTCGGAAGTGCAGAGGAGGCGTTGTCAGCATCGCTAAACAAGTATGGCAGTGTAGAGCTACCATATATGGCGGAGCTAACATCCACCACAGAGGAGGCTCTGATCGAGGAGCTAAAGGAGCGTATCTACTACAACCCGATGATTTTTAACTACGAGATAGCCGACAGGTTTATCGCAGGTAATGTCATCGAAAAGGCGGAGCAGGTGGATAGCTACCTATTGGATAACCCCAACGATGAGCGAGCAAAAGAGTCTCTGCAAGCCCTCAAAGATGCAGCACCTCGCCCAATATCATTCGATGAGCTTGATTTCAACTTCGGTGAAAGGTGGATACCTGCTCCGATATACTCACGCTACGCCTCATATCTTTATGGCACAGATATAAATATCACATATTCGGAGAGCCTCGATGACTACTCAGTCAAAAGTCGTGGCACTAACGCCAATATCTACGACAAATACTGCGTGAGAGGGCAATCACGTACCTATGATGGTGTGTCGCTAATGAGCTACGCACTACTCAATACTGTACCCGATATTACCAAAAACATATTGGTCGATGGCGAAGAGCGCAAAGTGAGAGACTCGGAGGCGATACAGCTCGCCAACTCCAAGATCGACGAGATCCGCAACGGCTTCACCGATTGGCTCTCGGAGCAGACTCCCGAATTTAAGGATAAGCTAACTGATATGTACAACCGCAAGTTCAACTGTTTCGTCCGTCCGCAGTACGATGGCTCACACCAAAAGTTCCCCGACCTCGACCTCAAAGCACTCGGAATCCCCGACCTGTACAAGTCGCAAAAAGACGCAGTTTGGATGATTCTCCAAAACGGAGGTGGCGTGGCGGATCACGAGGTTGGAACAGGTAAAACGCTGATAATGTGTACAGCAGCTTATGAAATGAAGCGTTTGGGATTGGCAAATAAGCCTCTCATTATTGGGCTTAAAGCCAATGTACACGAGATTGCGCACACCTACCAGACAGCTTATCCAAATGCAAAGGTACTATATCCAGGGAAGAACGATTTCACCCCTGCTAATCGTGTGAAACTCTTTAACGAGATTAAGAACAACGATTGGGATGTGGTGATTTTGACCCACGATCAGTTCGGTAAGATTCCGCAGTCGCCAGAGATGCAGCAGACCATTTTACAAAAGGAGTTAGATAGTGTCGAGGAGAGTTTGGATGTGCTACGTCAGCAGGGACACACAGTCTCTCGCTCGATGCTCAAAGGTCTCGAAAAGCGAAAGCAGAACCTTGAGGTGAAGTTGGAGAATATAGCCCACTCGATAAGTGAGCGCACCGATGATGTGGTGGATTTCAAGCAGATGGGCATTGACCATATATTCGTGGACGAGAGCCACAAATTTAAGAATCTAATGTACACGACCCGCCACAGCAGGGTCGCTGGATTGGGTAGCCAAGATGGTAGCCAAAAGGCACTTAATATGCTATTTGCCTTGCGAACTATGCAGGAGCGTAGCCAAAAAGATCTCTGCGCCACCTTCTTGTCGGGAACGACCATCTCTAACTCTCTAACGGAGTTATACCTGCTATTTAAGTATCTCCGCCCTAAAGAGTTGGAGCGACAGAACATCAACTGTTTCGATGCGTGGGCTGCGATATTTGCTAAGAAGTCCACCGACTTTGAGTTCTCTGTGACCAATCAGATTGTGCAGAAGGAGCGATTTAGATACTTCATTAAAGTACCAGAGTTAGCTGCGTTCTACAACGAGATCACCGATTATCGTACCGCTGCCGATGTGGGGGTCGATCGTCCAAAGGCGAATGAGGTGCTGCATAATATTCCACCTACGCCACAGCAGGAGGAGTTTATCGAGAAGCTGATGAAGTTTGCTCAGACGGGTGATGCTACAATACTTGGTCGTGAGCCACTCTCACCAACTGAGGAGAAGGCGAAGATGTTGATTGCTACCGACTATGCACGCAAGATGGCTCTCGATATGCGTATGATTTCACCATACTACGATGACCATATCGACAATAAGGCTTCGCATTGTGCTGCTAAAATTGCCGAATATTACTACAAGTTTGACGAGCATAAGGGGACACAGTTTGTATTCTCCGATTTGGGTACGTTCAAACCTCAAGAGTGGAATGTATATAGTGAGATTAAGCGCAAATTAGTCGAGGATTACAAGATCCCAGAACACGAGGTGCAGTTTATTCAGCAACACAAATCGGAGGCTCAACGCAAGAAGGTCATCGCTGCGATGAACGAGGGTGCGGTGCGTGTGATTTTCGGCTCTACGGATATGTTGGGAACGGGTGTAAATGCACAGCAGAGGGCTGTTGCTATCCATCATTTGGACTCACCGTGGCGACCGTCAGATCTCCAACAGCGCGATGGAAGAGCGATAAGAAAAGGTAACGAAATTGCGAAGTTATACGCTGATAATAAGGTAGATGTGATTATTTACGCAGTTGAGAAATCGTTGGATTCTTACAAGTTTAACCTGCTCCACAACAAGCAAATGTTCATCACTCAGCTAAAGAGTGGTGCGATGGGCGCACGAACTATTGACGAGGGTACACTCGACGAGAAATCTGGTATGAACTTCTCGGAATATATGGCAATTTTGTCGGGCAACACCGATCTTTTGGACAAGGCAAAACTTGAAAAGAGAGTCGTAGCATTGGAGTCTGAGCGCAAGGTATTCAACAAGAATCGCCACAATTCGAAGTATCAGTTACAGCACGTCGAGGGGTTGCTTACCTCTCATCAAGCGACGCTCTCGAAGATGGAGGAGGATATGAAACTCTTTGGCGAGCGTATGCAGTTCGACAAGGAGGGAGGCAAGCTCAACCCTATAACATTAATAGGTGTAGAGGGTAGCGACCCCAAGAAGATTGGCGAGAAGTTGGCAGATATAAACGAGCGTATGCGCACAGGTGCTGGTGAGTTCCGTGTGATTGGCTCGCTATATGGATTCAATATTGTGGTCAAAACAGAGTCGTCAGGTAAAGACATCTTCGACTTGTCGCACAATAAGTTTATGATCGAGGGAGTCCACGATGGCGAAAATGGGGTGCGTGTGAAGTATAGCTACAACAATGGCAACATCGCTTCCGACTCTAAATTAGCTTCTCTAAACTTCATAAATGCGATGGAGCGCATCCCGAAGCTAATCGAGCAGGAGCAGGTGAAGATCACCAACCTCCAGCAAGACATCCCCGTCCTAAAGAGTGTTATATCGGGCGAGTGGAAAAAGGAGGATGAGCTGAAAGCTCTAAAAGGCGAAGTTGCCACGCTGGAGCGCAAGATCACTCTCTCGCTAAAGCCTATTGATAAGAGTGATCAAAGCGCAGAGCAGTCGCAGGACAACGGACAAGCAACAACCCTAAGCGTGCCAATCTCACCAGAGCCTCAGCAGCGAGGGGTTAGAATGTAACAATCCCCGATGTAAAAAATGCTACAACGTGTCGCAGTTTTACATCGGGGATATTTTATGACAGAACATCGCCACTCCGCAACGCAATTATCAATGGTTGCCTATGCTCAACAAGAGGTCGCTTGATACGACCCATTATCCACTCTTTGAAGGCTCTGCAATATCCGCCTTTGCATCTAAACACTAATGCGAGAACTGCATCGAGGCTGTAATATCTTACGCCTTTTTCCTCTCTAACTGTGTCGTGTTCTAATAATTCCCCACTACGATATATCTCTCGCAGATTAGCAACGACACTTTGAGAGTGCAGAGCCAACAACTCCACAATCTCACAACGTGTCATCCAAATATCATCACCTGTAATATTTATCATAAGTTTTCCATCAGACCGTAGGTCAGATTCTAAAATTCCTCTATTCATACTATAATATAATTACTCGCCAGATACTTTTTTTCGTCTCTTTGGAATCGGTTCATAACCCAACGATTCCTCAATGTCAGAGAATTGATCAGATAGCCCCTCCATATCCTTGCTGATCTTGTCATTTGTGATACGGGCGTATATTTGAGTGGTCTTTATATTGGTATGACCAAGCATTTTGCTAACTGTTTCGATAGGAATACCCCTTGATAATGTGGTAGTTGTGGCGAATGTATGGCGGGCGAGGTGGAAGGTCAGATTCTTTTGGATACCACATACTCCTGCTATTTCTTTAAGGTATGAATTGGTCTTTTGATTCGAGATTATTGGCAGGATTTTACCATCGGATAGTTTTCCCTTGTACTTCTCTAAAATCATCTTTGGAATAGCCATCAAAGGAACATTTACAGGTGTGTCGCACTTTTGGCGTTTAGTCATAATCCACACTTTGCCATCAAATGAAGTGCTAATATTTTCAGACCTGAGATTCTTTAGGTCGATGTAAGCAAGTCCACAAAAGCAGCTAAAGAGAAAAACATCACGTACTTGATCCAGTCGCTCCGATACTAACTCTTTCTGAGCAATAATAGCAATCTCCTCTTTGGTTAAGTAACCTCTATCAACCTTCTTCAATCTAATCTTATAGTTTGCGAAAGGATCGTGGTGTAGCCACCCATTATTACGAGCGATAAGAATGATACGCTTGAAGAATTGTAAAAACTTAGCAGTAGTGTTTGCGTTGCACGCAGCCTCTACACGCAAGAAACATTCAAAGTCAGTAATAAACATATGGTTGATCTCCTTAATACCTATATCTGATATTTTATACTGCTTATTTATAAACTCAGTGACCCTTGTGCGTGTTACCTTATATTTTTGAAGGGTTGATTTGCTGATGCTAAGTCCAACTAACCTTTCACAATCATCTATATACTTATTAAAAATCTGTAATAGGGTTTCACCTTTGGGTGTAACACCCAAAAATAGATTGCGCACCTTTTCGGGAGTCACGGTGTGTTCACGTGTCGAGATAGTGTGGTAGTGGTTGATGATGGAGCTTCGGATGTCATCTAATGCTGCATTGATCTTACCTGCTGTGCCATTTCTTCCAATTACACGTGTCGAGGTGGTATCCCATAGATGTGGCTCGATGTTTTCCTTGCTGCTAAACTGCACCATTTCGCCTCCTATGGTGATACGCACCATAATTGAGGCTTTACCTTCTTTGTTGAGATAGTTCTTGCGGAGATAAAATAGAACCTTAAATGTACTGCTCATAACTTAATTTTTTTCTGTAACGATTTGCAGGGCAAAGTTACGGTTAAACAATAATTATAGAGCTATCATATCACTGTCAAGTTCTGTCAGTATTCTGTCAATTAAGATTTTACGTCGAAAATCGTTACAATTTTGCCTCAAAAAATTTTCTGTAACGAATCTGTAACGAATAAGTGACAGAAAAGTGCAAATCGGGCGTAAAAGAATGACAGGCATAAATGCAAAAAAAGAGCGTAAATCATTGATTTAACGCTCTTTTGCCGCTTTTTTGCAACTTTTTGAAAGTTACTCAGCGGAGAGAGAGG
>JBCQUC010000080.1:0-7924 GCA_047174275.1 Rikenellaceae bacterium
ATCGTATTAGTTTCAAGGAGCAACATCGCCCTCTACTATTGTAGACGAATGAGGGAGACGGATATTTTAAGTTGTTCAGAAATATGTGATAAATTAAGAAAATCGGACTTTCCTGCCCTTATGGGAGGAAAGTCCGACCTTTTTTGGCGACCCTATTAGATGTTAAAATGGCAAGTCGTCATCATCGTCATTTGAGGTGTAGACCACCTTTTGCTCTACTGCTATCTCCTCAGCATTTAGATGGTCTTGTGTGTTGGTTTTTTTGCCTCCAAGCAACTCTATCTCTTTAACGTGGATCTCAGCGATACGGCACTTTTGACCCTCGTTAGTTGTGAAATCTCGGTAGCGGAGTGTGCCAATCACGCACAACTTTGTACCCTTGTCGATATACTTCTCGGCTACATTTACCAATCCACCCTTGATGATAAGGGTGTGAAAATCTACTCTTTCGGGTACTACGATACCGCTTTTGGTTGTGAAACCTCGCTCGTTGGTGGCGAGTGATAGTTGTGCTACTCGGTTGCCATTGTCGAATGTCTTGATAGTTGCTTTGCGTGTTGCGTTGCCAAGTAGGCTGATTCTGTTTGTTGTCATCATAATTGAATATTTATTAAGTATTTGAAATTTAGTGTTATATTATATAAATCTTATTGTTCCGTTGCATTGCATCTCGATGTCAAGTTCGCCATCTACATACTGTAAGTAACCTTTGCTAACCTCTGTGCCATTATCATAGCTCTCGATTATGCTCTCGGCTATAAAATACTCCTCGTCAAAGCAGTAGTTCTCCATCAATCTTTTGGCTCTCTTATATTGTTTCTCTGTTGCTACCATATCTTTTGAAATTTATGCGGATTTAGAAGTGAGGGAATTTGAGTTTCAAAAATTTCATATTCGTCTATCCGACATTTTTTTTAATATGCAGCTTTGTCAGCTCGGCCATTTTTCGTTTCGTGTGCATCAAAAGGTGTAGGGAGTAGGCGAATCAAGGTTTTCGCTATAAATACTACCTCCATCGGAGGCTGGAGATTTGTAGCGAAACAGCTCCGCTGCTCGACCTTGATTCTACGTTAAGCGACTGGAAATACCTTTGCACTCGTAATGAAAAATGACTGAACTGTGAATGATAGCCGATAATGTGGAGGATAGACAAGGGGAATATGAATAGACTAATATGTTAAATCTCGATTTAACACCTTTGCCTTAGAATAAAATCATCGGGAATAGTTTTCAAACCAACATATTTGAAAACTATTCCCGATCTTAAATTTTAGAATGTTATCATCGATACATCTATTTGAAGTTTATCAGCTAAGAGTTGTAACCTATCTAAATAAACATCCCAATCGTGCTGATTGAGGCGTCCTCGTATGTATGGGTTGGTGCGATCGTTATAAAGCCATAACTTGTAATACTCTTTTCCCTCTGAGCTTAAAGTTGATGTTTGCAGTGCCATATCTTGATTGTGTTTAATATATGACTCCCAATAATCAATAAACTCTTGTATCAAGTTACTATTGGACGAAAAAGTGAATTGCTCACTATATTTACTGTATCTGTTATGTTCGGTAGCGTGTGTACCAAGAGGCATATAATCTCGATTAAATGGAGTATAGGACTTGGTTTGCAGATCAATGATTATCCCATATGGATAGTTAATTCTAAAAAAATGTTGTTCACTGTTTTTCATAAGTATTGGTTTTAATAGTAAATTATGAGTTAAATTGTTAATTGAAATATTAGCTATTTTATGAGTGGAAATATGAACCACTATATTAGCTGAAATATTAGTTAGATTATTAGCTGTGGCTAATATGCTAACCATCATATTCAGAGAGGAATTGCTCGCATATCTTGGCGATAACTCGGCTTTTGCTCACCTTGTCTTTACTCCGTTTTTGTAGCTCCTTTTGCACCTTGTCAATCTTGCGGAATAGCTCTTGGTTGAGCGTTACCGTAACGTTGATATTGGTGGCGTTCTTCTCGATGGATAGCTGCTTAATAACATTGCCTTTCTTGGGTGGTGGTGCGCCTACGTTGGGCAACTCAAAATCGAAGTCATCATCGTGGCTCTCTCTCAGGTTGTCAAAGAAATCTTTACCTTTCATCGTTATCCGTTTATGCGTGTTAATATCTCGGTTGCTAAGTTGTCGTAATCCGCTGCACCTTTGGAGTCGGGCTTATAGTCGAAGATTGATACGCTCTTGGATATAGCCTCCGAGAGGGCGATATTCTTGCGGATCACTGCGCTAAACATTACATCTGTGTAGGTGTCATAGAGATACTTTAGTGCATTGTCATTCATATTGACACCCTTGTTATATTTGGTGGCGATAAAGCCTAAGATGTTTAGGTCGGGATTGGTAAGCGATATGATCCTTTTTAGCTTTTTAATCAAGTCGAGGACACCTTGAATTGCTAAAAAGTCCGTTTCTATTGGAACGATGATGTCTGTCGATGCAACAATAGCATTGGTGGTGAGTACTCCCAAACTTGGTCGAGTGTCGATGATGATGAAGTCGTACTGCTCCGCCTTGAGTAGATCGGCGATGAAACTTTTGAGGATATTCTCTCGTGCAGGTTGAGCGACCAACATCTGCTCAATCTGCTCCAACTTTGGCGATGCGCTGACCACTGATAGATTCTCCTTTATAACTTCGGGTTGGAGCATTATATCGTCTGCTCCAGAGATGAAGTTTTCAAATGCTGTGACGATGGTTCGCTTGCTCTGCGCTCCCAATGCAATGGATAGGTTACGCTGTGGGTCGAGGTCTATGCCCAATACTTTGTAACCTCTCTTTGCCAATGCAAAAAGTAGCGTTGTGCAGGTGGTGGTTTTCGCCACTCCTCCTTTGTTGTTTGATACTGTAATAATGCGTGTGTTCATATTTATATGTCTGTAATTTAACCTGTTAATAAAATGACTAATATTTCCACTCATATTTTATTGTGAGTTGGAATATTAGCTGTAATATGAGTTCGTTTGTTAGCTCTGATATTAGCCACAACTAATATTTTTCAACCACTTGTCTCGCTTGGCTCGGCATTGTTCCAGCGTGGGTGCTACGGTTGAGAAAAGTTTGCCTGTCATGGGGTCTCGCCACTCATATTGGATATACCTACCTCGCTTGCGAGGTCGTGGGGTGAGGTTGAAATAGGTGTATTTCTCGTCTCCATTTGGGCAGGTGCTTATTGCTCCTAAACTATTTTGTTGGCTCATTATTATCTGTTTGGTTAAGGTTGTCTAAAGTTCTTTAAAAACTTTAGACAACCGAATTACTACTCGTTTTCAATTACTGCGATTTTCTCCATAATGCGCTCGTGTCGCTTTTCGTAGACCTCGTTGTGGGTCTCTTGAATCTCCTCGTATTTTTCGGGTGCGTGTTGCTTGGCGTAGTCCATTAGCATTACGCCTGTGTAGTTGCCTCGCTGTGCCTCGCTAAAGGAGTTTACGATGAAATCACGCTTAATGATGACCTTCTGCTCCTCCGTTAGGCTCTGCACTAAATGCCATCTATCGCAATCTGTGAGGTAGTGCTTTTCGGGATCGATGCCCAACTTTGCGAAGTTCTCACTACGGAGTGTCTTTGCCATTGTGAAATAGGTCATCTGTTCCTCAAGTGCAGAATATTCACCCTGCGTAACATCAAGCGACTTTACAACATCTTTGGTGTCGGCAATAATCTTCTCGATGGCAATCTCCTTGTTGCGCTTATCTTGGTTCTGCAACTTCACGAGTGGAGTCTCTGCAACGGAGTTTGACGAAGATGATGATAGCGTTAGATATGAGAGTGTCACACCCTGCGAACCAATAAGTGCATACATCTTGATTTTGCCACTTTGGTATTGGTCGAATAACGTTTGTGTCTCCTTGCCATATTTGTCCATCTCTGCGTTCCACTCCTCCTCTGTCTCGAAATCATCATAGTTCGGCTCAACTGGGCAATCCCTGCACCAATCAACCACTGCCACTTCATAACCTTTGGCGGTTAGCTCCTCGACTGCGCTCTCGTCAAAACGATAATCATAGCGTGCAAGAGGTAATTCGGGGTTATTCTCGTGGGTTGTGATTGCACGCTCTACGATGTAGGCGGTGTTCTTAGCCTTTAGGCACTTACGGTTGGTGCATCGTCCGCAAAGGGTATCATCGGTGAATAGCGAGATAACCTGCGTATTGAAACAGCAATTATAGCACGCCAATTTGTCGAAGAAGTAATCCTCTAAATCTGTCGAATAGCTACGCTCCAAACTCTCAGCGATGCTCTTGGTGCTGTTGCCCCTCCAATTTTGATAGTTTACACCCTCCGCAAAGTGGCTGTCGTAAACCTCCGCTTGTATTTCTCTCGAATACTTTGACAGCTCGATGGCTGTGCCAATAGTAATAATATCAGCTGTGAGCAGGGTGCGAAACTCCTCGATAAGTGAAGTTAATCTCATACGGCTACGGATATAACTCTCGCTCTTGCCGAAACGCTCCATCAACTTCTCGACTGTGTAGTTGCGCTCCTCTATAAGCTCCGTGTAGACCATCATCTCCTCGATTGGTGCTATATCCTCACGAAGTAGATTCTCTGTGAGTGCCATCTCCAACACTTCGTCGGCACGAACTCCAATCTTGACGATTGCAGGGATAGTCTCCAATCCCAACATCTGCGATGCTCTAAATCTGCGCTCTCCGCAAATAATCTCGAAGGTGTAGTCACTATGTGGGTCGTTGGTGTTTTGCACGATGATAGGTTGCAACACTCCGACTGCCTTGATGCTCTGCGCAAGCTCTTCGAGAGTCTGTTCGTTGAGTGACTTACGTGGGTTGTTGGCGTTTACTCTAATTGTTGATAGCTTGATATTTTTAATCTCTTGTGTCATAGTTGTGATTTTTTAGATGTTTGATTGTGTTAGGTATGCCATAATTTCGTCTGCATCCCTGCTGTTGATTATATATTGAGTGTGTGCGCTGTTCACTACGCTTGCGTATGCAAATTGGTGGAACTCATTTGCTTCTCGTGTGTGGTTGAGTTTATACCGCTGTCCGTTGCCATATTGGATTGTTAGGCGGATGTCGTGGTAGCCTATCTTCTCGCAAAAGTAACCTAAGCCACTTGTGGTGTGTTGTATATCGCTCATAGTGGGTAAATTGAATTGATTGATACTCGTGGTTGCCAAATTGGTCGGTGATTACAAGTTGTAGCTTGTGGTTCTCCTCGCCCTGTGCTGTGTAGGTTAGGGTAAATTCGCCATCGGGAAGTGTGTAGCTCTTGCCCTCGCTCAATCTGTTGCCCTCCATTCTCAGCGTGCCTATACCCTCTGACTGCTCATAGCTCAATGTAAACTCGGCATTATCGGCATAGAAGTAGCTTTTGTGTAGCTCGCACGCTATATCGATGGTTTGCCCTGCTGTGATGATGTGGCTCTGTGGCTCTGTCGAGAGTGCAAAATCGAATATTGGCTCGATGCTCTCTTGCTTGTCACACGATATGGCGATGATTGCCAAAAGTGCCAAAAATAGGTGTCTCATATCTCTATCTATTTATGCGTTTCTCGTATTTCTCAATTTGGTGCTTTAGCATTGTGAGGAATTGGTGTCCCTCAAATTTATCTCGTCCGAAGTACTGCACCATCTTCAAAACATCGAATTTGTAGAGGTGTGCCCACTTGGAGTAGTAGTGGTCTCCCATCGCTGATCCGTATGCCTTTTGGAACATCTCTTGGGTGATTGCCTCTTGCGGATAGTGGCTACTGCTGTAATAGGCTATGCGGAGGAGTGTGTCGTATTTTATGATTAAATCTGTCATTGCTGTGAGGTTTATAAAGTTAAAATCCAAATGATTGCGCCAATTATTAGGGCATACATAAGTATATATAGTGTGAGTGCGAATACCACCGTTAGGATAAGTTGTAGCGGTATCAACGCTATCGTCCAAATGGTTGATAGGATTTTGCTTAGTATATGTAGTGCTGTGTTCATTACTCGTCTGCTTTAGGTGGATTGATTGTGATTGGCTTACCAAAGAATGAGGTCATAACTCCGTAAACATCTTGGAGTGAATAACCGCTGTCGCTATCCTCGTCAATGGCGATGTCGAAGTGGTCGAACTTGCTGACTCCCTTGAGGTGAAGTGTAACATCTCGCTCTAACTCCATCTCCATAATAGAGCCACCGCCTTGCGATGAAGAGTACAAACCACAACTATTGCCCTTTGAAATTGTCACGCTCTCGACTTCAAAACCTGCCTCGAATAGCTCCACAACATTGATTGTAGCCATAAAGGTTAAGAGATTTGCAGGAGATATGGAGTTTGAAATCTCGGTTGCAAATGATAGGTAGCTCACTCGCTCCTCTCCGTTGCGCTCCGTCTTGTCGGGGAACTCTCCGAAACACTCGATGCCACTCTGCTCGAAAATCTCCTTTACCTTTGCAGGGTTGAGATTGAGTGCGTTTACCATATCGCCAAAGTAGCTGTTATCATAGCTGTAACTACCCTCGAAGTGGTGTGAGTTTATGCAGTCGAAGTTGGAGTGCATCTCGATGCGGATAGGTAGTGGAGAGGTATTCTTTAGCAAAGTATCTACTATATTGCTATCATCACGGTTTGCAATATCATCTCTTAGCGTGTCGATGTGGGTGTCGAAAACCTCCTCTATCTCCTCCTCAGTATAGCCCTGCTCGGTGCAGGTTGCCTTTAGCTCCTCGATAATCTCGGCTACTCGTCCGCTCTCCGCCTCGTCATACCAATATCCAATCTGCTCGAATAGGGTGTCGGGGGACTTTGCTCGTATGCAATCGCCAATGATTTGCGTGTGGCTATCTAAATTGTTGCTGTGGTCAAGATATACCAATGTGTAGCTCTTATCCATCATCTCTACTACTGCGCTGTATGTAAGTCTCTCTGTTGTCATCTCTGCTCTGTTTTTTTAATTATATGTGGATTTTTTGAGGTGAGGGAGTGAAGTTTCAAACATTAAACATTTCCTATCTCTTAAATCCGACATTTTTTTATATGCGTCTTTCCGTCGGTTCGGTCGTTTCGTTTCGTGTGCAGAAAAAGGTGTAGGGAGTAGGAAAAACAAGGTTTTCGATATAAATACTACCTCCATTGGAGGCTGGAGATTTATAGTGAAACAGCTCCGCTGCCCGACCTTGTTTTTACGTCAAGCGACTGGAAATACCTTTGCATACGCAATGAAACTACCACAGAGCCGATTGATAGATGACAATATTCGTGGAGGATTTATGGGAGATAGGATCTGAGTATTAGCTTACATTTGTCTGTATATAAAAAACCACCCCATAAGGGGTGGCACACACATTACACAAACTAACCAATTTTACCTTTTTTATGAAAACAAACAATGTGTGTATATTATTACTCCCAGACCTTACCGTGTTCATTATCTCTATATAATGTAAGATTGAGTTTTTCAATTACAAACTCCGCCTCCTCTTTTGATATTATTGCATTTCGAGGGTCATCCTCTCCATTGTGTCCAGTACCATAATAACGTTCATAAATGGTGTTATGATAATCTGAAATACAAATATTGGAATTTTTGTAACATATAATCGCAAACCCTTTGGGCATTCTCTTGCTGTTGTCTACAGATGGATTTGGAATATATCTTGCTCCATTCATTTGCGATTGTTTTTGTCTTAGTGTACTCTTCATTGCTGTATTAATATCCTTTGTAGAGGTGGTTTTAACTGCTTTCTCTTTTGCTTTTTTAATGTGCTGAATATCTTGAAACTCAACGTAGTGGTCGAGCTTTATGTGTAGGGTCTCCTCCATAAATCTTATGGCTTCAGTAATCGGATACCGATTTCGTCCATTTGTAGTTACTGGAAAAAGTAAATTCTTGTTACGATAATATCTCAATGCACTATATGACAATCCTGTGATTTCCATCATATCACTATTATCAAGGTAGA
>JBCQUC010000081.1:0-7842 GCA_047174275.1 Rikenellaceae bacterium
TAGGTTTAATTTACATTTGTTTTAGGTTTTGAACTTTTTGGTTTGCGTTTGTGCCCATAGTTATGGCGACCCTTACCTGGAGCTCCCGTAGGGTTTGCCCCCTCGGGGTTTGTGCTGCTTCCTTTACTCGTTTTGCTTCGGCTCTTCGATCTCTTTTTGAACTCTCCACGTTTGCCTTTTGCTTCGGCTTTAGGGTCGTATTTAGGTGCTTCTCCAAGCTCTTCGGGAAGTTTCAGTTGTTTGATCTCTCGCTCCAAGAAATCTTCAATTCTCTTGAATTTACCCTGCTCTTTCTCATTTACGAATGTCATTGCACGCCCTGTGGCACTTGCGCGTCCCGTACGTCCAATTCTGTGGATATAATCCTCTGGATCGTGTGGAACATCGTAGTTGATTACTGTTCCAATATCGTCGATGTCTATTCCGCGAGCTACGATGTCGGTTGCAACCAATATGTCTATTTTCCCGCTCTTAAATGCCAACATCACCTCATTGCGTTGCTCTTGATCCAGATCCGAGTGCATAGCTCCTACATTGAGTTTCATCCTCTTGAATTGGTAGAGGAGATCCTTTACCTTGAGTTTCGAAGAGGAGAAGATGATTGTCTTGTCGACATTGTCACCCTCGAATATCTTCTTGATAAGAGCCAACTTTTGACTCTCGTATAGCACATATATCCCCTGATCGATAGACTCCGCTGGCTTAGATATCGCAATGCTGATCTCGGTTGGATTTGTGAGTATCTGCTCAGCGAATTTGCGGATTTTTGGGGGTAGGGTAGCGGAGAACAGTATCGTCTGTCGCTCCTTTGGCATTCTATTCACCACCTTCATTATATCGTCAAAGAATCCCATATCTAACATCCTATCTGCCTCATCCAAGATAAAGTGTCTCACCTCCGAAAGGTCGATCTGTCCACCCTCTAAGTGAGCCAATAATCTTCCTGGAGTCGCTATAACAACGTCAGCTCCATTGTCTAATCCGCGGCGTTGCACATCCCAGCTCTTGCCATCGCCACCACCATAAACAACCGTAGTAGCTAGATCTAAATAGTATGAAAATCCCTGAAATTGAGCATCAATCTGCATCGCAAGCTCACGTGTAGGGACCATAATTATAGATTTGACCTTACCTTCGTTGTACTTTCCATCCGCCTTTCCATCTTGCAGCAAGCTGAGCAATGGAAGTGCAAAGGCTGCGGTCTTTCCTGTTCCAGTCTGAGCACAACCGATCAAGTCATCCCCTTTGAGAATAACTGGTATTGTCTGCTCTTGGACTGGGGTCATCTCGCGAAAACCCATCTCTTCGATCGCGTCAAGCACGTCGTAATCCAAATCTAATTCGTCAAAAAACATCTAATATTATTTTATAATCTTACCAATAAGTGTTGCCGAAGAGCAGCTCTCAACCACAACACGAACATAATCTCCGACACGAGCCTGCTCACGATCAAAGATAACAACCTTATTTTGAGAGTTGCGACCAAACATCTGCGCGCTGCTACGCTTCGACTCTCCCTCTACTAACACCTCAAACTCTCGACCTACATCGCGTCGGTTGCTCTCAGCTGAAAGCTCATTTTGCAGGTTTATAATCTCTGTCAAACGTGCGGTTTTAACCTCTTCGGATATATCGTCTGGGAGGTTTTTGTGGGCAAAAGTACCCTCTCTCTCCGAGTATTTGAACATATACGCAAACTCATAACCCACCTCGCGCATTAACGATATAGTAGCTTGGTGCTCCTCTTCGCTCTCGCCCGAGAATCCTGCGATTATGTCGGTTGTAATGGCACAATCGGGCATCAAGCGGCGTATAGCCTCAATTCTCCCTAGATACCATTCGCGAGTATATTTTCTGTTCATCCTCTCCAGCATCGCTGTTGATCCCGACTGAGCTGGAAGGTGAATTGCGCGACATATATTCGAGTTTGCAGCCATCACCTCCAATAACTTATCGCTCATATCTTTGGGGTGTGATGTAGCGAAGCGAACCCTCAAAAGTGGCGATATAGCGGCAACCCTCTCAATCAACTTCGGGAAATCAACCTCTTCGCATCTATACGAATTAACATTCTGCCCCAATAGAGTAACCTCACGATAGCCATTCTCGAAGAGTGAGTTAACCTCCGACAGGATAGTCTCCACATCGCGGCTACGCTCACGACCACGAGTGTAGGGTACAACGCAATACGAACAGTAGTTATTACAACCCCTCATAATTGCGACAAAGGCACTAACGCCCGATTTGTCTAGCCTTACAGGTGCAACTTCGGCGTATGTCTCTTCAGCTGACAAAATAGTATTAGCCCCCTTTGTTCCCAATGTAGCTTCACGAAGAAGTATTGGGAGTGAGCGATATGCATCAGGCCCAGCGACTATATCAACGGCATCTTCACCACTCAACAGAGAGTCGTTAAGACGCTCAGCCATACAGCCAATTATACCAATAACGAGCCCCTTCTTTGCGCGACGTAGGCGACGCATTTCACGCAGTCGCCCCCATATTCTCTGCTCCGCATTGTCGCGAATGGAGCAGGTATTGATTAGGATAACATCCGCCTCATCAATAGATTGTGTATATATATAACCATCTTTTTGAAGTAGGGAGACAACAATTTCGCTATCCCCGACATTCATTTGACAACCATATGTCTCGATAAATAATTTTTTACCCGAACCTTGTATTGGTCGAAGGGTGTTTGTGTTGAAATTCAAAATATTACGAACTTTATAAGAGTTATTAAGAGCCACCTGTAAGTGACCCTCTACAGAGAGCAAAGGTACGATTAATAAGGCAAACTACCAACATTCTGGAGTGTAGAAAAAATGGAATATTGCAAGAAGTATCACTTTTTTTGTTATCTTTGTACCGAATAGATAATTTTTTGAAAGATTATGATTGTAACTTATATTTTGGCTTTGTTGCTAATTGTTGTGGCTTATCTGCTGGGATCTATCCCTAGTGCTGTGATGATTGGAAAGAGATATTATGGTATTGATATTCGCGAACATGGTAGCAAAAATGCTGGCTCAACCAATGTTTTGCGAGTTATGGGGCGACGTGCGGCACTTCCAGTATTTGTGTTGGATTTTATGAAGGGTTTTGTGGCGGTCTCGCTTATGGGAGTGTTGAGCTACAACTCTGCAATAAACACTGAGTGGTTGATAAATTTTAGGATTGTGGCGGTATTTGCAGCGGTGATAGGACATATATTCCCGATCTTTGCAGGGTTCAAAGGTGGTAAGGGTGTTGCAACACTTGTTGGGTCGATAACTGGAATATACCCTCCGATTATGCTCTATTGTTTGGTTGTCTGGTTTATTGTGCTTCTGTTGTTTCACTATGTCTCTCTCTCTTCGATGGTGGGTGGGGTCTGTTTTCCAATCTTTACAATACTTTCGCCAGAGGCTAGCCAATCGACGGTATTTATCGTCTTTTCGTTTATAATTGCCGTATTGCTGATCTGGACACATCGCAAAAATATAGAGCGGCTTAGAGCAGGAGAGGAGTCAAAGATATATGTATTTAAGGGTCGTAATGATTCGTCAAAAGAGTAATTTACAAATTAACAAATATAGAAGAAAGATATGCTACAGGAGAATCTAATCAAGATATATGAACAGAGTTTTCGCGAAAATCGTGAAATGTCGGCTCTAACAGATTATTTCAAAGAGGAGTGTTTCTCATATTATGAGTTAGCGAAGGAGATCGCTAAACTACACCTAATATTCCAAAAAGCGAAGATAAAGCAGGGTGATAAGATCGCTCTTGTGGGGCGTAACAACCCTCGTTGGTGTATCTGTTACATTGCAACAATTACCTATGGTGCTGTTATTGTTCCGATTCTTCAGGATTTTAGCGGAAGTGATATTATCCATATTGTGAAGCATTCGGAGAGCCGTCTGCTATTTTTGACAGATAATTTCTGGGACTTGATGGATGAGGATCAGATCAGAAAGGTTAGTGCAGTATTCTCTCTTACAGATTTTCATGTGATTTATGAGAGAAATGGAGATAGCATTACATCGTTTCAAAGAGATATCGTAACACACTATCGTAAAAAGTATAAGCGAGGATTCTCGGCAGAGGATATCTCATACCCTGATCTTCCAAACAGCCACCCATGTCTGTTGAACTACACATCGGGTACAACTGGTAGCTCGAAGGGTGTGATACTTACGATCAACAATTTGACGGGAAATGTATTGATAGCAAGGAATTATCTCAACCCAAGGACTAACTCACCATATTTCCATCGTGGTGGTAGGGTATTGTCGTTTTTGCCTCTAGCACACGCCTATGGATGTGCTTTTGACTTCTTGTCGCAACTAGCTGTTGGAGGACATATTACTCTGTTGGGACGTATCCCTTCACCAAAGATACTAATCGAGGCTATGCAAAAAGTGCGTCCGACGATTGTAAACTGTGTGCCATTGATCTTGGAGAAGATCTACAGAAAACAGGTGCAACCGATGTTGGAGACAACACCGATGAGCCTAGCGATGAAGATCCCATTTGTCAATAGCGCAATCTACTCTGTAATTAAGAGCCGATTGATGGATGTATTTGGTGGCGAGGTTGAGATATTTATTGTTGGTGGAGCTCCGATGAATCAAGAGACAGAGGCATTTTTGATGAAGATTGGATTCCCAATTACTATCGGATATGGTATGACAGAGTGTGCTCCGATTATATCGTTCACGGGGGCTGATCGCTTCAAGGCTGGTTCGTGTGGAAGAGCCCTCACAGAGCATTTGGAGGTGTGTATTGACTCTAAAGATCCAGAGAAGATTGCGGGTGAAATCCTTGTTCGAGGCGAACATGTTATGGTTGGATACTATAAAAATGAGGTGGATACTGCGGCGGTGCTTGATAAGAATGGTTGGCTGCATACGGGTGATATGGGTGTAATGGAGGCTGACGAGACGCTCTATATTCGAGGTCGTTGCAAGACTATGATCCTTAGTGCAAGTGGTCAAAATATCTATCCAGAGGCTATTGAGGAGCGACTAAATAATATGTATATGGTTAGTGAGTCGTTGATTATTGAGAATAATGGGCGACTTGCAGCGTTGGTAGTACCAGATTTCGATCAAGCTGAAATAGAGGGAGTTAGTCGTGAGGCATTGGATGGTATAATGGAGCAGAATCTACGAGAGCTCAATACTCAAGTAGCTTCATACGAGAAAGTTGCATCTATTACGATCTATCCGACAGAGTTCCAAAAGACACCAAAGAAGAGCATTAAACGATACCTATATAACACATCGTTGTTGACTACGTATAATTAGATATTATGTTTTCAATCGATAAGCAGCGGACAAGTGAGACTCTGCTCTACATATTGCTATGGGGAGCGATCTTCTTTGTCCCGCCTCTTAATACGGTGTTGACATCGAGGGATCACATATATATCGAGGATGTATTGGCTGCGTGGTTTAAGATCTCTCCATTCTTTTTGCTCTTTTTGCTCAATAATAACTATCTAGCTCCAAGGCTGCTCTTTAAGGGGCGATATCTGCCATATGTCATATATACGCTTCTCTCTATATTCGTAATCTTTTGCTGGGTAGACTATATACAGGAGCATTTGATGTCGAGATTTCTCGCACGTCAATTGATGGAGGAGCTTGTGCCAGGTAGTATCTCTATTACAGATCTTAATATCTGGGGGAATGTTCTATTTTCAATCTTGATGTGTTCGGCGAATGATGGTTTGAAGTTGATCTATAAGTCGATGCGCGATGACCAGTTATTGGAGAAGTTGAAGCGGCAGAATCTGCAAGTGGAGATGGATTATCTGAAGTATCAGCTCAATCCACACTTCTTTATGAATACACTCAATAATATCCACGCGCTCATTGATATTGACTCGGAGTCGGCGAAGAGTGCGGTGATCGAGCTTTCTAAAATGATGCGTTATGTGCTGTATGAGTCGGGAAGCGAGTCGATATCATTGAGCAATGATCTGAAGTTTATTGTCAACTATATTGAGTTGATGCGTATTCGTTATGAAGATGATATTAAGATCCAATATAGATGTTCAGATGATCTGCCAAGCGGAGCTGTTATACCTCCTCTGGTCTTGATCGTATTTGTTGAGAATGCCTTTAAACATGGTGTCGGAGCTCTGGGTGGTGAAAATTTTATAGATATTGATATTAAATATGAGTCGTCAATGCTCCATTATCGTGTGCGAAATAGCCTATCGAGAGGTAGTCAGAGATCAAAAGAGTCGGGTATTGGACTAATCAATCTTCGCAAGCGGTTGGAGTTAATCTACGACGACAGATTTAGAATGGATTGTAATATTCAAAATGGAGAGTATTTAGCACACCTTATAATACCAATTGATAATGCTTAGAGTAATAGCTATAGATGATGAGCCTCTGGCACTGCGTCAGATAGAGGCGTATATCGCTCGCACAGAGATGTTGGAGTTGGTTGGTCGATTTCGGGATGCTTTGAGTGCCGAGGAGTTTTTGCGTAGTAATTCGATTGATTTGATATTTTGCGATATCAATATGCCAGAGCTTAGTGGGGTAGATTTTGTTCGCAATCTACAGGAACGAATGGATGGTGTAGCCCCTATGGTGATCTTTACAACTGCATATTCGGAGTATGCGGTTGAGGGTTTTCGACTCGATGCTGTCGATTACCTCCTAAAACCATTTCCGTATAGTGACTTTAGGCAGGCTGCTCAGAGAGCCTATTCGCTCTTTATGCTGCGTCAAGGTCAGGGACATGAGTCAGAGTCGGAGCTTGTTGCGGAGTCGGAGTTAGAGCATACGAATAGCCTCGATGGATCTATCTCGATAAAGGCGGATTATAAGGTGACGTTGGTTAAGTTGCGAGATATAATATATCTGGAGAGTGAGGGCGAATATGTGAGGATTCATATTGAGGGTCTTCGCCCGATAACAACCCTTGCAAGGTTGAAGAATATGGAGACTCTTCTCCCATCATCGCACTTTGTTCGCACACATCGTTCGTATATCATAAATATTAATTTTGTAAAGAGCTATGAACGAGGTCGAGTCTATATATCAGACGATTACTATCTTCCAATAGGTCAGAGTTATAGAGAGCTGTTTTTGAACGCAATGGACTTGGCGACTAAGATCTAACAACACCATATTTAATCGACCCTTAGAAACAGCAATATCCGATTTCAGTATATATCTGAGGTCGGATATTTTTTCTGATATATCCAATAATATATGTCCACAAAAAAGCTATAGCTCTTTTGAAATTGAATGCAGCAGCAGATAGCATCACATTTATCACATCACCAAACAGCCCCTTTTAGAAGTTGCGGTTCAGTCTGTAATCAAATTTTAAGTGTCCAATTATCGGTTCGATTGCCGCTCGTTTGAGGCTGTCCTTAATCACTTTCGTGATTTTGGACAGCCTCCTGCTGTATAATCATAAAGCCTATTTCTGACAAGTTGCTCCCCAGCAGAGCTTGTTTCCTCTTCGACTTTACTCTGCAAAAATACGATAATTTTCAATGTAAAAACCAACTATTTTTGACCACATTACTCTTTAAATTTCATAATAACTCACTATTATTCAACACATTAAAGATACGAATAATTGTGGAATAATGCAAATTGTTGGGTACAAAAAAGACTGTCCTAAACTTTCGTTTTTGGACAGCCTCATTTTTGCATTTAGTGACTACCAGTAAAAAGAGACTTTAAAGAGACTTCTTAGGGAATTAGCTAACTACCCGACAAAAAATCAAACACCCCACGCCCATTGCATAACCGTCCATAATTGTAGAGCGCAGCGACCAATGCCTCAAGCCCATATTTCACAAACGACTTAGCCAAATATCCG
>JBCQUC010000017.1:0-38262 GCA_047174275.1 Rikenellaceae bacterium
TTTTTCGCAAGTTCGGCATAAACCCTAACTTGAAGAAAAATCACATTGTTTTCAAAGAACTTATTCTATATGGCTCGAAAGCCGCTTGATACTCCTGAAAGTTTAACGGAGTATTGAGATCTTAAGAGACTGTTTAAAATGTTCTGTCGGTAGATGAGAATATTTTAAACAGTTTTTTAGTTTTTTTATTATAGGTACAAATAAAATTACTATCTTTGCGATCATACCATTATACTCGATAGTGGTGAATAATTTAATGTAGATATTATGCAAGAGAATAGCAGAGGTACTTTTGGTGGAATATTAGGTACGATTGCGGTCGTTGGAGGATCGGTTGTCGGATTGGGTAATATATGGCGTTTTCCATATATGGCTGGTGAGAATGGTGGTGCAATCTTTATTCTGCTCTATTTTCTTATGAGTCTCTTTATCTCTGTGCCGATTATGTTGTCGGAGTTTACGATTGGACGTGCTGGTCAAGGTAACTCGATGGCATCGTTTCGCAAACTATCGAAGAATAAGTTGTGGCAGATAGTTGGAATAATGGGTATGGTGACCGCATATATTATCATGTCCTATTACGCTGTGATTGCTGGTTGGTCACTCGATTTTATCTATGAGTCGGCAGCTGGAAACATGATGAATCACACTCCAGAGTCGCTTAGCGCAGCGTTCCACACCTTTATATCAAGTGGAATGAAGCCTATTGTGTGGACTCTGTTATTCTTGCTTCTGAGTTGTGGAATCTTGGTATTTGGAGTAACGAAGGGAATCGAAAAGGCTAATAAGATATTGATGCCTCTTATGGTTATTATCTTGGTTGGTATGGTTGCTAACTCTGTGACCCTTTCGGGTTGGAGCGAAGGTGTTAACTTCTTGTTTGAGCCCGATTTTAGTAAACTTACATGGGATGTAGCATTGAAAGCTCTGGGGCAATCATTCTTCTCGATGAGCCTCGGTATGGGTGCGATGGTGGTCTATGGATCGTACATCAAACGAACAGAGAATATGTATAAGATTGCAGGAATTGTTGCGGTAAGTGACGTTGTGATCGCCGTCTTGTCGGGTCTTGCGATCTTCCCTGCTGTATTTACATATGGTATCGAGGTGACTTCGGGTGTTGAGCTCGTGTTTTTGACCTTGCCAAATATCTTTAACCAGATGGCTGGCGGATACTACATCTCTATCGCCTTCTTTTTGTTGCTCTTCTTTGCCGCTATCACATCATCTGTATCGTTGATCGAGGTTGTTATAGCATTTATTAGTGAGGAGCTTAAGATCAAGAGAAAGTACTCGACGATCATTGCCTTTATCTTGATCGCTTCGGTTGCGATATTGTGTGCATTATCTCAGATGCCAGATTCACCAATTAAGTTGTTGGGAATGACACTCTTCGACTTCAACGATATGATTACCTCGATCTTTATCATGCCACTCTGTGCGCTATCTATAGTGATCTTTGTAGGTTGGTTTCTTTCGCGCAAAGTTGTCCTTAGCGAGCTCTCTTCAGATGGACTCTTTTCGTATACTACCCTGATAAAGTTTAGCTACTTTATGATTCGTTATATTGTCCCATGCGTTATTATTCTACTCTTTGTTTCGGGAGTATTAACGATGTTTGCCTCTTAATATATTAGAGTAGTCCATATAATAATAATAGAGCGACAAGATTTGAAAGAGCATTATTGCTGTATCTTTCAAATCTTGTCGCTCTTTATTCCTCTATATATTGCCTATATATTGCTGTCCGATAAAACTTTCCTAGCAGTCCCATGTGAGATACGAAATTGAAAATTTCGTCATCCTGAACTTGTTTCAGGATCCCTGCATCATTAATTAAACCAGTGTGTTTAGTATATTATATAGGCTGCATTGTTGTTTGTAGAGATCCTGAAACAAGTTCAGGATGACGAAATTTTCAATTTCGTATCTCAAGAGGGAGTGTTAAGATCTCTTCGTAGATGCTAATACTACAGATTCAAACTATCCGTTGGGATCTTCGATAGCTCATCGAGTGCTCTCATTATAGTATCATCTATAGGATACATATTAATATAGTATCCATTATCCTCCAATGCGGTGTTACGCCCAATAAAGGCTCGCAATTGACGCTCAATAATCTCTCGCGACTTGTTGATCTCTCCACTCGATGCTTTATGCCCTTTTTTTGCTGCATAACGCACAAAATCGTCGAATAGTGTCGGGTTTGCAGCGAAGTGAGCCTCCAAGTCCTCAAAGCTATCTATTGCCGCTAGATCATCTCGATGGCGATCCGAATACTCTATAGTATATCGGTAGAGTATATTCTTTCCAGAGACCTCCAAGAAGTATGCAGGCAACTTCTCTTTGGATAGTGGCACAAAGATATCGGGCATGATACCACCACCACCATATACAACCTTTCCTGCTGGAGTGATAAATTTCAAAGAGTCAACAAAGGCGATGCTATCGGCTGAAAAGATCTCTTCATGCTCGATGCGAGCCAATATCTCATGTTCATAATCCTCTCCTTGCCCCATCTCATATGGTTTCTGAATCGAACGCCCCGTTGGAGTAAAGTATCGAGATGTTGTTATTCGAACAGCCGAACCATCGTTAAGCTGAATCTGTCGCTGAACAAGTCCCTTTCCAAATGATCGTCGTCCGATGATTGTGCCTCGGTCGTTATCTTGCAACGCTCCCGCCACAATCTCACTCGATGAAGCACTACCCTCATCGATAAGTACAACCAAATTTATATTTTGCAGTTGACCATCACGATCCGTATACTCTTTGACCTGTTTCCCATCACGATCCTCCGTATAGACAATCAATGACTTTTTTGGTAAAAACTCAGTAGCCACAGCGATCGCTTGATCCATATAACCACCAGAATTACCCCTCAAATCGAGGATTAAGGAGTTCATTCCCTCGGGTAAGAGTCTATTGACAGCATTAATCATCTCGCTATATGTCGTACGTGCAAATTGCGACATATTGATATATCCAACGCTATTATTAATCATCATCGACGCCCCGATACTATTAATCGGGATCTTGCCACGTGTAACCTCAATATCGACCAATTCGTCGACTCCAACCCTCTCAATACCCAATTTAACCTTTGTGCCACGCTTTCCGCGCAATCTACTCACAATACTATCTTGCGGCACTTTGCATCCAGCAACAAGTGTGTCATTTATCATCACAATACGATCACGAGCCATAATACCAGCCTTGGCACTTGGTCCCGAATTAATCACATTGAGGATAATAACCGTATCAGTTGCCATATTAAATACCACCCCAATACCATCAAACTCTCCATCCAGAGTCTCGTTAACGCGCGAAAACTCCTTTGCTGGGATATAGGTAGAGTGTGGATCTAACATCCCCATTAACTTCGGGATCAACGCCTCTTGAAGAGTGTCAATCTGGATAGGGTCGACATAAAGCTGATCGATTATCGAGAGTATCGCCCCCACCTTGCTATCCTGCTGATTCGGGGCAACCGAACGCAGAGCCTCGATAAACTGTTGTTGAGTCGCTCTGCGTGACATGGTTACTCCGACAAATAACCCTACTGCTATACTGAGTATAATGATTATTTGAAGAGAGAACTGTTTTATGAAATTTTTCAACTTGACTAATTTTATTTATTCTTAAATGTATAAGCCAGACCAACACTCAACAAGGTCTGAGTTTGAACACTATAGTTTTGAGCCTTATTGTAGTATAGCTGGAAGCTAACGGATGTGGTAATTAGATTGGTAGCCTTGATCGAGAGTTTATTCTCCCAACGCACGGTTGGCTTGATTGAGAGCATCGGTTTCGCGATATCAGCATTCGAGCCCCAGTTATCTAACGCCTCTTCATAATCGCTGACATTGCCGTAAATATTGCTATAGGTCAACTGCGACATCCATCCATAGAAGGAGTATATCGTAGTATCGTAAGTTATAGATTTTTTCTTGCCAAATGTCTTATTATACTCAATCTGAATAGATGATCCACCCTCATACTCGGAACTCTCAGATGGCGAGACTCCATATGGCTCTACATATGAGGAGCTATTAGAGTCTGGATTTAAGTATGAGTATTGAGCATTGTCTCTTACAGCCTCGCTCGTAACATATATTGCACTCAATGCCAGAGGTGATAGACTAACCTCGAATGGCCACTTGGTATTTGGTGATTTATAGATCAAACCTCCCGAGATATCGAGATATCCAGGTGAGAGAAACGTACTCTTAAGATTGTAACTATTTTGTGATCCACTCGATAGATATCCATCTGCAAATTGTGTACGGAACTTCACCGTTGCTCCATAGCTCCAATTGTCCGACATCTTTATCGATGGAGTTACCGATAACCACACCTCATCTTGATTCTTGTACCATGTAGGTACTTGATCTACTGTGCCGTCATCCAAAGTTTGATCGAGCACCACTCTGTAGTATCCAAACTTACCGCTAAATGATGTTGTAAGTGAGAATAGATCCTTCGTATATACATGTTTCAAGGTTACAAGAGCGAGCAACGTGATAGAATTATCTCCTCCCGATGTCTCGACCCACGGGTCATTGAGATTGGTCATGCTTCCTGTAAGAGAGCTGGTTATCTGTAATGAGTTGCGCTCTTTGCGGATCTGCTGCCTCTCATATTTGTATTTGGCTTTGGAGAAGTAATCTACGCTAGAGAGATTTTGGATGCGTATTGAGTCCGCAAAAGAGACTTTGCGATTACCTCTATTTGTAACATTGTCGATCTCCATCTGAGCTTGAACAGAAAGAGGGGTTAGAATCAAAAGTAGTGCGAAAAATTTTATTAATGTTCTCATATATATATTTACAGTTGAAATTTCAACAAAAGTATGAATTTATTCTCAAAATACCTATATTTGCACTACACAAATTTAAACAGATTCTACAAAGATTATGAAATATATCGGAGCACATGTCAGCGCATCAGGTGGGTTGGAGAACGCACCCAAAAACGCCACAGCAATAGGAGCAACAGCCTTCGCGCTATTCACAAAGAACCAACGACAATGGTCTGCCCCAGAGCTTACAGCTCAGCAGATCGAGCGTTTTAAACAAGAGTGTCAGAAGGGTGGATACACCCCACAGCAGATCTTGCCACACGATAGCTACCTCATAAATCTGGGACACCCCGAGAGTGAGGGACTCGAAAAATCACGTACCGCCTTCAACCTAGAGATGGCTCGCTGCGAAGCCTTGGGGCTCGACAGACTTAACTTCCATCCAGGATCACACCTTCGAAAGATCTCAATCGAGGAGTCGCTGGATCGAGTAGCAGAGTCTATAAATATCGCTTTGAGTGCAACATCTGGAGTTGTCGCTGTGATCGAGAATACTGCTGGTCAAGGGTCGAACCTTGGTTTTGACTTCAACCACCTACGCCATATAATCGAAAGAGTGGAGGATAAGAGTCGCGTAGGGGTCTGCCTCGACACCTGTCATACATTTGCTGCGGGTTACGACCTTACAACCTCCGACGCTTGTGACGAGACCTTTGGGCTATTTGGGGAGATTGTTGGATTTGAATATCTACGAGGCATGCACCTTAACGATGCAATGAAGCCCCTTGCGAGTCGTGTCGATCGTCATTCACCACTTGGAGAGGGCGAAATTGGGCTCAAGTGTTTCGAATATATCATGTCGGATAGCCGATTTGACTCGATGCCGTTGATATTAGAGACCCCAGATGATAGTCGTTGGGCTGACGAGATAGCTATGCTTCGAGAAATGTCACATTAAGGCGCAAAAATAGCCCCATTGATTATCAGGTGATTAAGGTAAAATGTTAATTTTTTCGAAAAATAATCCCCAAAATATTTGGAGAAGCCGAAAAAAGGCTCTATATTTGCATCACCAAACAAGAAATGGTGGATTCATCTAAGGGCTAGGATACCTGCCTCTCACGCAGGACATAGGGGTTCGAATCCCCTATCCACTACCAAGAAGAAAAATAGGCTGATAATTAATGAATTATTAGCCTATTTTTTTTGTGCCTATGTCAAATGAAGGTAGCAACTGCGTAATTTGTGATTTGTTTTTTATATATTTGTGATAAACTTAAACAGTTTCTAAAACGAAACCAAACTTTACCTACAAAATATGAGAAAAGATAGATTGCGATTTGCTGTTCGTAAGTTCTTACCTTTTGAGTCAGCAATACTCAAAGCTTGGGAGATCTACAAAGCCCAAAGCGGATGCACTTTAGAGTTAGATATGGTAGCAATGGAGTTGCCAGAGTTCTTTAAATCAACTATTGGTAGCGATGATGGTTTACGCAATGGGGATTGGGATATTGTTCATCTTAATACTGACTGGGTAGCGCAAGTTGTGCATAACGACATGGTCGAAGATCTCTCTCCCTATATAATTAAAAATCCCCCTGTAGATTACGAAAATGCTTGGTCACCAGCTATGTGCACTATGCAACACTATGACGGCATGGTGCTGGGATTGCCATTTCACAATGGGCCTGAGTGTATGATCTATCGCAAGGATCTATTTGAATCTGAACAGGAGCAAGCGGCGTTTCGTGCAGAGTATAATCGAGAGTTGAGAGTACCAGAAAATTGGGACGAATTGCTCGATGTAGCGCACTTCTTTCAACGTCCCAATGATAATTTATATGGCGTAGCAATTGCGGCATTCCCTGATGGGCACAATACTGTGTTTGATTTTTGTCTACACCTTTGGACGAGAGGTGGTGATCTGATGGATGAGAATGGACGTATAAATATCAATACAGATATCGCTGCCGAAGGGTTGAGCTATTATCGACGATTAATTCAAGATGTGGATGCGGTTCATCCTGCGTGTAAAGATCTCGATTCGGTGCGATTAGGAGATGTATTTGCTCACGGAGAGGCTGCTATCTCATTTAATTGGTTTGGATTTTCATCTATGTGCGAGGTTGTAGAGGACTCTGTAGTAAAGGGCAAGGTTGGAGTGGCAAATATACCTGCAGGTTCATATGGATTGCCTGTGTCGCTTAACGCCTATTGGCTTTACTCAATACCCAAAGGTAGCCAACACAAAGATATCGCGTACGAATTTATGCGCTTCTTGACCACTCCTGAGCAAGATAAAATGCTTACGTTGGAGGGGGGCATTGGCTGTCGTCTCTCGACGTGGAGTGATGATGAGGTGAATCAAATAGTGCCATACTACAAGAGGTTAGCCGATATCCACCAATATAGTCGTACGTTGCCACGCAAGATTTACTGGAGTCAAATAGAGGCAATTATCGATGGAGTAGTGACCACTGCTATGAATAGCACAATCTCTATAGAGCAGATATTGATTGATGGACAGGCAAAGATCGAGACTGTATTGGAGCGGTATGGTGAATAGAAAACATAATATTGTTGCAACGATAATTGGAGAGTAGATAAATTTAAACAGATTCTTAATACCTAAGTAGGGTAAAATAATTATTGGTGTGTTTTTAAGAGTGTTATTGGAGATGAGATTTTTTTGCTATTGAATTGAAAATATAGTGGTTCTACATTGAGATTCAATAGTGAAAAATATCGCTCCAAGAGTACTTTTAAAAATATGGCGATAATTGTTTTACACTACTTAGAATAGTTTATCATGAGACGATTAATCATCACTTTTCTATTCTCACTATGTGCGATTGAAGTTTAATGATAATTAGAAAGAGTAGGATATTATTACCATGCAAAGAGACCAACTATGAAAACATTCAAGAAAAAATCGATCTTTAAAGCAACTAATTTCTCCAGTCTTGTAACATTCTCGCTTTTCGCAATTATATTCGTCGCTCTATTTATTTATAGTGTAGATAGAGATGGGACACCGTTTAGCATAATGGGGGGAGTTTGCCTCCTCTTTGCATTGTTAGGAGTTGTCGGAGTTATTGCGTTTTCTCGCCATATGAACTATGTTGTGATAGATGGCGATCGGATTATATTTGCAAATGCAATAAATCAATATCACAGAGAGGAGCACAAAATATCGGAGATGAGTAGAGTCGTGTTTGGCTCACAGGTTACGGATGTTCCAGTCAGATACAGTGGTAGAGAGAGGATCGGAATGCGATATATGAGTTTTTACATTGCAGATCGTAAAATAAGATATACTCTCTTTATGATTAATGAGTCAGACTATCCGCTCATCATTGAGGAGTTAGAATCAAGAGGCGTTGAAGTGGAGTGCTCGGCTCAATTTTGTTGGACGAAATGATAAGCACGATGAAAAAGATAACCCTATATCTATTAGCCCTGCTCGCTGTGGCGTGTGGCAAATCAGTTGACAGTAGCTCTGAGCCGATGCCGAAAGCTCCTGATTATACCACCTCTGAGTGTTGGTACACCAATGTTTCAAGTGAGCCATCTCAGGCAGTAGGTCTGTTCTATATCCTGCCAACATGCGTCTTTGATTGGACGGATAGCGATGGTGTAACTTACCATTATGCAGATGTTTACAGCGATGAACAACGTGCCGCACAACTATACTCGTATGAGTTGGCAGAGGAGATTTTCGGTGCTGAGGCGAACTTCTACGCACCATATTATAGACAAATCACCCTTAATGTCTGGATGGATGGCGAGGAGGCTGTGGATCGCCTTTTTCCTGCTGCGATGGCGGATGTCGAGGCGGCTTTCGACAACTTCATCGAGACCAAAAACAACGATCGCCCATTCATCATTGCAGGCTTTAGTCAAGGTGGAAAGGCGGTCGTGGAGTTGACGAAAAGCCTCACTGCGGAGGAGCGTGAAAGGTTGGTTGCCGCCTACGTGATTGGCTACAAAGTGACCGAGGATGACCTCCAAAATGGCAACATCGTAGCGGCAACGGGGGCAGACGACACAGGTGTTACAGTCTGTTACAGCTCCGTAGCCTCGGTCGATGCAATCAGTCCGCTAATCTCCGACTCGAAGATATGTATCAACCCAGTGAATTGGGCGACAGATAGCACAGTGGCAGAGCTCAACGATAGCGTAACAGTCACAGTCGACACAACCTACAACGTCTTGATTGTCGATGGCTTAGATAGCGAATCCCTATATATACCAGAGCTTGCTGACCTATTCAAAATTGGCAATTACCACCTGCAAGAGTTGGAGCTATACAAGGGGTGTTTGCGTGAGAATGTCGCTATTCGAGCAGCTGCGTTTAATGAGTAGGAGCTGTGCACTATATGGCTCAATAAATTGTCTCGTGTAAAATTTAATTTCAAAATTATTAGTGCCCGGTAAAATATTTTTTAATCTTTGTAATCATCACAATTATAGCGACTTATAAAGGTTTTATAAAATGGGAGCTTACTTTTATTAGCAGTCCCACGTGAGATACGAAATTGAAAATTTCGTCATCCTGAACTTGTTTCAGGATCTCTACAAAGAATCTGAAACACTGATAGTTAGGGATCCTGAAACAAGTTCAGGATGACGACTCTTTCAGAGTCGAAACGAGGTGCCAATACAAATTGTAAAGTTTTATCGGATACTAATATTTTAAAATCAAACAACTGACAGCCAGTATTTTAAAGCGTTATAATTTAAACAGTTTCTAAGGTTTAGAGAGTTCTTCTATTGCACGATACCCCTCAGTGCCGAGCTCGCGAGAGTACTCATTTACGAAGAGTGCGATGTGTGAATCAATTACGGAGTCCTCCATCTCCTGTGCATGTTGCTTGATGTAGTTGCGTGAAAGAGATGGATTGGCAAAGGCGAACTCTATGCTCTTTGCGAGGAGTCGTTGAAACTTATCGGCTGTTTGAGCATCGACATCTTTGCGAATTGCGATTGCTCCAAGAGGTAGAGGTAGCGATGTGTGAGCCTCCCATAACACCCCCAAATCAGCTACAAGTTCAAGGTTGCGTTGAGCGTATAGGAATCGACCTTCGTGAATCAAGACTCCAGCATCGACTTCGTTATTCTCGATCGCTGTTGCAATTGTTGAGAATAGCATCGGGGTACGCTCTGTAATCTCTGGAAATAGCTTGGAAATAAGCAGGTTCGCTGTTGTGTGGAGACCAGGTATCGCGATTCTTTTTATTGGGCTATTATCCCCTTTTCGTTTTACAAATAGCGGCCCATTTCCACGCCCGAGAGCCGCTCCGCTGCGGCTAATTGTATAGTTGTTGGCGATCTGTGGAATTATTGCACAGCTGATCTTCGAGAACTCCGCCTCGCAAGATATCGCGCGTGAATTTAGCTCCTCAATATCAAAATATGAGACCTCCAGATCGAGCCCTTCGGTGTCGATTCGCCCGTTAACTAGAGCATCGAACATAAAGGTGTCATTTGGACAAGGGGATATATATAGTTTCATTTTTATCTTGTGTAAATTGTTGATAATGCCTCTGTTAGAGCTTTGATTGCACTTTTGAATGACCATTTGTGAGTGGGGTCTCCAACTAGATTAGAGATAGCGCGAATCTGCGAAAATTGGATATTATGCTCCAAACATATCGCTGCTGCTGCTGCCCCCTCCATATTCTCGATGTCAGATTTTGCCCCCTGAAAATTCGAACGATTAACAGTGTTGGAGCTAGCGGTTGGCAATCCCCAACGTGGCTCTATTTCATATATTTTTTGGAACATTTCGGGCAGCTCCTCTATTTGCTCACTTATCACCTCAACCACCTGATCTATCGGGTTTTGATTGATGTCATAAGCACCAGCGATACCACACAAAATCACTGCCTTGGGTCTTGTAGTTGTAATAATCAGACTCAAAGTAGCAGCGGTGGCAGCCATTCCAACACCGCAGATTATGACATTGGCAGATGGATGCAGCTTTCGAAATGGAGCGGCCTCAAACTCTGTAGGGAATAGAAATACCATATCTAAACAGCCATATAGTCCTCTATCTCGGAGGTGGTTATTGGGATTTTATTCTCTCCAATCTCGCGACAACCACTCTCTGTTATCACCAAATCATCCTCGATTCTAATCCCTCCAAAGTCGAGATGTTGGGCAATCTTATCGAAATCAGCAATGCCTCGATATAGCCCCTCGGAGCGTCGTTTTTCGATCAGTGCTGGGATAAAATATAAACCAGGTTCATTTGTGAGTACCGTTCCCTCATCGAGAATCCACCTTGAACGGATGATACAAGAGGTCGATTTTTCAACCTGCTTTGTGAATCTCGAAAGGTCAAATGTCCGCTCTCCCATCGCCTCACAATCGTGAACATCGAGCCCTAGACCGTGGCTAACACCATGCGGCATAACCATCGAGATCGCCCCCGACTCAACAATATCTTCAGCCGATCCATGCATAAAACCGAGCTCACGAAGCCCCTCTGCAAGCGAAATATATGTTGCACGTTGTAGCTCAGTGTATAACATCTTTGGACGCGCAATCTCATTTACGCGGTATTTTGCGCGAAGAACAACATTGTAGATATCGCGTTGTATATCGGTGAATCTGCCGTTGATAGGGTAGGTGCGAGTGTGATCCGAACAGTACCCCTCTAAAGACTCTCCGCCAGCATCGCATAGCATCAGTCGTCCAGCTTGAAGCACCCCCTCGCGATCTGTATTGTGAAGTGTCTCACCATGTTGTGTGCAGATTGGTGGGAATGATACCCCTGCCCCCACTCTACGTGCGATACCTTCGAGTGTGCCGCCTATTTCGCGCTCTACAACACCTGGTCGACACATTCGCATCGCTGTTGTATGAAGCTCGTAACCAATCTTGTACGCCTCTTCGAATGCCTCGATCTCCTCTTGTGATTTTCTCTCGCGAAGCTCTGCAACTGCAAATATTAACTCTCCAGAGAGGTACTCCGAAAGCGGAGATTTTAAAATATCTGTGAGTGCAATCTTTGTCTCGCCTCTATATGGAGGTAGGATATGTATTCTACGCCCATTTTGTTGAGCGTCAGATATATAGCTGCTTAATTTCGATGTTGGATAGCAATGTTTTATACCAACCTCCTCGCCTAAATCCAAGACGGATGGTTGTGCCCCAGTCCAGATTAGATCCTCCAACGAACAATCCTCTCCAAACAAGATCTCCTCGCCAGAGTCCAGATCAATCACACCCCAAAGCGATGGACGATCCGCCCCAAAAAAGTATCGAAAGGTGGAGTCCTGCCTAAAGTAGTATGGATTGTTAGCGTATGAATTGGGGCTTAACTCGTTCCCTGGAATCAACACAACACCGCTGCACCCCATTCGAGATATGAGTGCAGTGCGACGCGACACATATATATCTTTAGCAAACATCTTTACTATCAACCATTTTGTATAGTTTGTCCCCTCTGCGCACTTGGCTAGGTGTACGCACCGAACAGAGTGTCCCCTGCTCTACGCGATCCTGTGCCTTGTTGTCAACCAACGCATCGCCAATCTCCATCTCGACAACTCCTGTGGTCTGACCCATAAAGATCGCCTCGTCGCCTCTGAGTAGTGGGGTCGCCTCGATAAGTATCTCAGCAACAGAGAGATTCTTGAAGAAGTTGGTCACCTTGCCAACATAAACTTTGCGCTTTGTAGCCGATGATCCATAGTTTTGGGTCTGCTCCGCAACAGGCTTTCCAGCGTAGTAGCCACCCCAAAATCCGCGATTAAAGACTGTCGCTAACTTCTCTCGAAGCCCCTCGACATACTCCTCATTATACTCTCCTCGCTCCATAGCGCAGAGTGCATCATGGTAGCTCTCCACCACACGTTTTACATACTCACCACCTCGTGCACGCCCCTCAATTTTGAGAACTCGCACCCCAGCGTTGATAAATTTATCGAGAAAATCGATCGTGCATAGATCCTTTGGAGACAATATATACTGTCCATCCATATCTAGCATCTCGCCAGTTTGAGTATCTTGAATCGTATATTTGCGTCGACAAATCTGTCTGCAAGCTCCTCGATTTGCAGAGCAGTTACTATCATGAAGCGATAGATAACACTTGCCCGAAATCGACATACATAGAGCACCATGCGCAAACATCTCGATCTCTACCAACTCCCCCTTTGGACCTCTGATGTCTCGCTCGATAATTCCACGGCTTACCTCTGCAATCTGCTCTAATGAAAGCTCGCGTGCAAGTACCACAACATCTGCCCACTGTGCGAAAAATGCTACAGCATCGACATTCGAGATGTTGCTCTGAGTCGAGATATGCACCTCGACACCAACCTCACGCGCATACAAAATCGCTGCAAAATCGGTTGCGATTATTGCATCGATCCCCTCCTTTTTTGCTCGATTAATAATCATCTTCATCGTCTCGATCTCATCGCCATATATTGCGATGTTGACCGTAAGGTAGCTCTTAACCTTGGCTTCGCGACAGATCTGCACAATCTGAGCGAGATCTTCCAGTGTGAAGTTCGCAGCCGATTTAGCCCTCATATTGAGCTGCTCGACACCAAAATAGATTGAGTTTGCACCAGCATTTATTGCAGCATGAAGCGACTCATATGAGCCGACAGGGGCCATTATCTCTATATCCTCTCTTCTCATCTATTTTGTGCGATTTAGTAGACTCAGTGCGTAATCGCGAAGTGGAGCGATTCGATCCGGATCAGCATCTTCGGTGAGACTATCCAGAAGCGAGAGCGCGCGATCGAACTTTGTCGCGATCTGTTGCTCTGTGATATGTTTGATGTTTAGGGTGTCGTAGACCCCTTTGATCTTTGTTATTTTCTGCTCATTTGTGAGGCTTGTGTCGAGGTGTGTTTTGCGTAGTATCTCGCGAGTAGCCTCATCCGCATGGCTCAGTGCCATGATCTTTAGGAATGTCTGCTTGCCCTCCAAGATGTCTCCTCCGATTGGTTTGCCCAACCTCTCATCGCCATATGTGTCGAGAAGGTCATCTTGCAACTGAAATGCCAAACCAAGCTCCGTTGCAAATCTCTGGAGTGTGGTGTGGTGCGATACATCGGCATCACCAAGGATCGCCCCGATCAATGTCGCTCCACCCAGTAGAACCGAAGTTTTGAGCTCGATCATATTCATATACTCAACCACAGAGACGCGATCCTGAGTCTCGAAATCCATATCATACTGTTGACCTTCACACACTTGAGTCGCCATAGTATTGAAGATTTCAAGCACCATGCTAAGGTGTTGCGGAGCACACTCGCTAAGAAGCCTGTAAGCAAGAATTACCATAACATCTCCCGATAGGATTGCGACATTTGGACTCCATTTCACATGTACCGATGGCTTTCCACGACGCACTGCCGAGTTATCCATTATATCGTCATGTAGAAGTGTGAAGTTGTGAAACACCTCCACAGCTGCCGCCGCAGGAAGTGCTAGAATGCTATTGTCGCTATATATCTGGTGTGCAAGTAGCGTCAACATCGGGCGAAGTCTCTTGCCACCCTCCGTCATTGTATAGCGTATTGGTGCGTATAATTTTTCGGGCTCTGTAGGGATAGGCATTTGTGCTATATAGTTCTCTATCTCCTCTAGTAGTTCTCTGTTACTCTTCATGGTTGATATCTTTTGCATCAAAAGTACAAAAAAAGTTTCGCTTTTGCTACTTGTTGTCCAGAAAAACGAGATTTTTAAATAATAACTTATTGCGTGAAATAAAATCGGATATTGACAGAAAAGATGCCAGAAAAATCATACCTTTGTAAAATTAAGAGTAAATATTGTCGCTATGGATCAGACCTTAACACTTAAATATACAAAATATGATAGTTTAGTAGAGATGACCACCGCAGATCAGGAGCTAATAAAAGAGGCTCGTGAAGCGGCAAAATCATCCTACGCACCCTACTCAAAATTTGCGGTTGGAGCTGCGGCACGCTTGAGCAGTGGACGAATAATTCATGGCGCAAATAGCGAGAGCGAGGTATTTCCAGCTGGAGTGTGTGCTGAGCGAGCATTGCTTTTTCACGCCTCTTGCTCCTATGCGAATGATGCTATTGTAGATATGGCAATTGTCTCTCTGTCAACTGATTCTGAATGCTATCCTTGTGGGCTGTGTCGTCAATCATTGGTCGATGCAGAGCGTCGTCAAGGCTCTAAGATCCGTGTTATCATGGCTGGTGCTACGAGTGCCACAGTAGTTGAATCGGCTCAACTGCTTCTTCCTTTTACCTTTGAATTATAAGCTATGTTCTCTGCTGACCATATAATATATGAAGATAACCACCTGATTGTGGTGAATAAACTCTGTGGCGACCTTGTGCAGCCCGATCCATCGGGGGCTTCGGCTCTGGAGGATCAGGTGAAAGCGTTTATTAAGGTGCGCGACAATAAACCTGGCGATGTCTTTTTGGGGGTTGTCCACCGTATAGATCGACCAGTGAGTGGGGTAGTGCTCTTTGCTAAGACCTCGAAGGCGTTGGTAAGAATGAATGAACAGATCCGCAGAAGTGAGGTTGCAAAGCGTTATTGGGCTCTGGTTGAGCAGCCACCTAAAGAGGAGGAGGCGCAGCTAATTCACCATATATCGCGCGATACAAAACAGAATAGAAGTAGAGCAACTACAACTCCGCGCCCGACAAGTAAGGAGGCAAGGCTGAATTATCGGGTGATTGGGGCGAGTAAAAATTATACTCTGTTAGAGGTGGAGTTGATAACGGGTCGACACCACCAAATTCGCGCTCAGTTGTCGGCTATTGGCTCTCCAATCAAGGGGGATCTGAAGTATGGAGCTCGTAGGTCAAACCCCGATGGCGGTATCTCGTTGCACTCGCGAACGATGTCTTTCGTGCATCCTGTGACGAAGGAGTGTTGTACAATCACCGCACCAACACCCAAAACAGATGCTCTGTGGAGCTACTTCGAGGGGGTGGATCTGTAGGTTGAGAGTTATTAGTGTCTGATAAAACTTTTACCGATAGTCCCATTTGAGATACGAAATTGAAAATTTCGTCATCCTGAACTTGTTTCAGGATCCCTGCATCATTAATTAAACCATTGTGTTTTAGCGTGTTATATATGTTGCATTGTCGTTTACTGAGATCCTGAAACAAGTTCAGGATGACGAAATTTTCAATTTCGTATCTCAAATGGGACTATCGGTAAAAGTAAGCCCCTGATTTTACAAACATATATAATCTATTATATTACAGCGCATTACAAAGGTTTGTCTAATTTTTATCGGACACTAATAGTTGATAGGATGCCGCGTGATATGTGATATCGCATCAAAATCAGATATTTTGATTTGGATGGTGCGAGGCATACCATATATAATAGAGCAATTAGAAGAGTCGCCACCCATTTAATTGCTTCGCGTTCGAGAACAATTATGTTAGCTCCGCTCTCCTCTTCGATCTTTGCACGTAGAGAGTGGCTCACCCCAATATTAAACCACAGGCGATTTAGGTATGAGCGTTCGAGCTTCTCGTCGGGGATTAGATGGTGCATCTCAGCTCCAGGTACCCACCAGATCTGCTCTCCCCCTTGGCGCAATCTCTCAAATAGATTATTCTCTTCGCCTCCAATTAGTTGAGAGCCTTTGCGCCCTAGCTCAGGGTCGAATGCTCCATGCTTCTCAATTGCTGATCGTCGTATCGCCATGTTTCCTCCACCAGGGATCATGCGACGCGGAAATGGTCGCGCTTTATCCCCCAAATTCATTGGGTTGGCGATCGGCTGCTCTGTATATTTTGAGATCCATTTTGGTCGTTTCGAGCGGTAGACGGCAACTATCGCACCGCCTCCAACTGCCACATCGGGGTGGCTATCGAAGAAATTAATATATGAAGAGATAAACTTTGGAACGATCAACTCATCGTCATCTATGATGGCAAAGAGTGGGGTTGTGGCGACCGACATACCGCAATTTCTGGCGTGCGAAAGTCCTTGTCGAGTCTCGGTAACGAGTCGAATATCGAATGTTGGATTCTTAGCAATAAAGTCTGATACGCGACTTATAGTGTCGTCCGAGGAGTTGTTGTTTACCACAATACACTCCCAGAGTGATGGATCAGCATCCTGCTGAATAACAGATGAAAGTGTCTCAAGCACCTGCAAAGCACGATTGTAAGTGGCGATTATGAGTGTTAGCTTTTTCATCTGTATGAGGTAAAGAGCTGTTGATGAGGATTGAACTCACGACCTCTTCCTTACCAAGGAAGTGCTCTACCACTGAGCTACAACAGCAAGACCCAATCTAGGAATCGGGTGGGCAAAATTAGTGAAGTTTTGCGATTTTGCAAAATAATAGACCAAAAAATTTCGTAATTAGAATATATTTAGCTAAATTTACGATTAAATAGCGGCTAAATTTTGGATTTACATTTTTTTAGTGTAAATTTGCGGACTAATTATAGTGGAAAATGGAGATTAAAGAGGCTTCTAAGTGTAGCTATTCGATTGATTTTAAGGATCTTAAAGAGGGTGATTACACCTTTGATTTCTTGGTCAATGGTGAACTTTTTGCACTCTACGAAGGGTGTGAAGTGTTGGATGGTGATTGTCGAGTTACAATCGACATGCAACGAAGTGAGTCAATGTTGAAGTTGGATGTCGATATCGAAGGAAGCGTCGAAGTTGAGTGTGATAGGTGTCTTGACCCTTGTAGCGTCGAGATAGATTACTTCTCACCATTGGTTGTGAAGTTCACAGATGATGAGGCACTCTGGGCTGAGAGCGACGATGAGGTGATGTGGCTTCCAAAATCAGCAACATCAATCGATATGACACACTATATATACGAGAGTATCATCCTCTCACTACCTTACCAGAGAGTTCACGCAGAGGGTGAGTGTAATGCGGAGATGATCGCAAAGTTCAAGATCGTTACAGGCGAAGAGTTTGAGCAGATCGAGAATAAAGCCGCTGAGAGCGACAATGAAACAATGCCCGCTGGAGAGCTAGATAAACTAGCAGCCCTAAAGGCAAAAATGGAGAAGGGGGAGTAGAGGCTAAACTATCAGAGATGGTAGGAGTTGACAACCCCGAAAAAAGATTATAAACTAATTAAATTATATTTGAAAGATGGCACATCCTAAACACAAAATCTCATCTACACGAAGAGATAAAAGACGTACACACCACAAGGCTGTAGTTCCTACAGTTGTTGCTTGCTCAAACTGTGGTGCAGCAACTCTATACCACCGCGTATGCCCAGAGTGTGGTTTCTATCGCGGTAAGTTGGCAATCGAGAAGCGCGCTAACGAATAAGCATCGAGGATTATGAGCTCTGTGTAGAGTGAGATTTAATAGACAAATACATAGGGCAATTTATGCTCAATAATTTTAGCGGCTTACCATGATTTTTACATGGTGCCGCTAAACTCGTTCATATATGTTATGTTCGAGAACCTTAAAAAAATGAAGATATGTTGAAGGTAGGTATTGATGCGATGGGAGGCGATTTCGCCCCTGAAGCGGCTGTCAAAGGTGCAATCATTGCGCTTGAGAAGTTACACCAAGATTCACGTATTGTGTTGTTTGGAGACCAAACCCAGATAACACAAATCATCCAGAGTGAGGGGGCTGATGTTGCTAACTTCGACATCGTTCACACAACTGAGGTGATCGAGATGGGCGACCATCCAGCAAAGGCATTTGTTCAGAAGAAAGATTCAAGTATCACCAAAGGTTTTGAGTATTTGGCTCAAGGCAAGATCGATGGTTTCGCAAGTGCAGGTAGCACTGGAGCTATGATGGTGGGTTCGATGCAGGTCATCGGAGCTATCGATGGCGTTATTCGTCCTACGATCTCATCACCACTTCCGACTGTTGCAGGTCGTGCGGCGTTGTTGTTGGATGTGGGGCTCAATGTGGATTGTAAGCCCGAGGTTTTGGCACAGTATGGACTCTTGGGTTCTATCTTTGCTAAATATGCCTATGGGATAGATAATCCACGCGTTGCGATCCTCAATATCGGCGAAGAGGAGGCAAAAGGCAATGCGCAAAGTAAGGCTGCGTATGAGTTGATGAAGGGGAGCGAAGATTTCAACTTTGTTGGAAATGTCGAAAGCTCTTATATCTTTACATCTAAGGTGGCTGATGTTATCGTCTGCGATGGCTTTGTCGGCAACACTGTTCTAAAGATGGCGGAGGGGCTTTACCGCATAAATAAAGCCCTAATAGGTGGAGAGCATCCATTCTGGGAGGCTATGAATTACGAGAATGTTGGTGGTACGCCAGTTCTTGGAGTTAAAGCCCCTGTGGTAATCGGACATGGTAGTTCATCTCCATTGGCTATATCAAGTATGGTACTTACAACAGAGCGTTGTATACGTGCAGAGTTTGTTAAAAGAGTGCAAGAGGCACTATCAAAATAGATAATATAATGAGTAAAATCAGAGCAGCTATAACAGGTATAGGACGCTACCTACCAGATTATATACTTACTAACGAGGAGTTGAGCACAATGGTTGACACCTCGGATGAGTGGATCATGTCGCGAATTGGAATCAAAACACGCCATATCCTAAAGGGTGAAGCTGTAGGAACATCCTATATGGGAGCTCGTGCGGTGAAGAATCTTATCGAGAAGACTGGTATTGACCCGTTGGAGGTTGGTTTGGTTATATGCGCCACTATTACACCAGATATGTTATTCCCATCAACTGCCAATTTGATCGCAGATCAGGCAGGTTGTAAGAATGCATTTGCATACGATATGTCGGCAGCGTGTTCAGGATTTTTGTTCGCCTTGGCTACAGGGTCGAAGTTTATCGAGACAGGTTCAGCAAAGAAGGTTATTGTAATTGGAGCTGATAAGATGTCGTCTATTGTGGATTATAAAGATCGTAATACATGTCCAATCTTTGGTGATGGCGCAGCGGCAGTTCTGTTAGAGCCATCAGAGGATGGATTGGGTATAATTGACCACTCACTGCACTCAGATGGATCGGGAGCTCAACACCTCTATATGAAGGCTGGTGGTTCGCGTTATCCTGCGTCGGAAGAGACTTTGCGTAACAATTGGCACACAATCACTCAGGATGGTCAGGCGGTATTTAAGGCTGCGGTTTCGAATATGGCAGATGTCGCTGTTGAGGTTATGGAGCGCAATTCGCTTACTTCGGATGATATTCGTTATCTTGTTCCACATCAGGCTAATTTGCGTATTATTGATGCTACAGCTCGACGTATGGGAATCGGTGCAGAGAAGTGTATGATTAATATCGACACTTGTGGAAATACTACAGCTGCAACAATTCCATTGTGCATAAGCGACTATGAGAGGGAGTTGAAGGTTGGAGATAATCTAATTTTGGCTTCGTTTGGTGGTGGTTACACTTGGGGTGCTATCTATATTAAGTGGGCTTACAACGGTTCAGATCTTAAGGAGTAGATGTTAAAATATCGAGAAAAATAAAAAGATGTGGAGCGATTCACATCTTTTTTGTATATTTGGAGAGATAAAATTAGTGCTTGATAAATGTATTCGTGTTAAATGTTTTGGCACCATGTTATCGAATCCAACGGATTCGTCATCCTGAACTTGATTCAGGATCTCCCGATTTTTTCGTTAGAAAAAACTCGGGGTTTGAGAGTTCTAAATTTACGAAGGTAAAAAAGTTGTGCCCGAGTTTTCGTTCCGAAAATCGGGAGATCCTGAATCAAGTTCAGGATGACGAAATTTTCAATTTCGTATCTCAAGTGGGACTGTTGGAAAATATTATCGGATACTAATGATTTGGAGAGAGAAAAAACGACAATAATATGTTAAATGATATACTGAAGTTCAATAAGGAGTTTGTAGCTAAAGAGTGCTATAAAGAGTATAAAGCGGATAAATATCCACTCAAAAGGGTGGCTATTGTAACCTGTATGGATACGCGTCTGGTGGAGCTGCTCCCTGCCGCTTTGGGGTTCAAAAATGGAGATGTCAAGATCATTAAGAATGCAGGAGGTATCATCTCACACCCATATGGAAGTGTTATGCGTAGCTTGATTGTGGCGGTATACTCCTTGGGGGTCGATACAATCTGGATCATTGGGCATACCGATTGCGGAGTGAAACACCTCGATGTAGATGCTCTGCTCGATAAGATGCACAAACGTGGAATCAACCAAGAGACAATAGATGCAATCAGAGATGAGGGGATCGACTATAGCCACTGGCTCGAGGGGTTTGACTCTTCGGAGGAGGCGGTGATGAGCGATGTAAAGCTAATAAATGAACATCCCCTTATACCTCATGATATCGAAGTAAAGGGGATGATAATTGACTCCACTACGGGAGCATTGACGCTGCTCGATTGCTAACGATAGCGATTTGAGATTAGTGTCATGAACTCTTCGCGAGTGCGAGGATCTGACAAGAATACCCCTGTAAAGGCAGATGTTGTGGTTGCAGAGCCCTGCTTCTCGACCCCTCGCATCTGCATACATGTGTGGCTAGCCTCGATCACAACAGCGACACCAAGTGGGTTCAACGCCTCTTGAATGCAGTCACGAATAGATACAGTGAGTCGCTCCTGAACCTGCAAGCGACGTGCAAAACACTCCACAACACGAGCGATCTTCGAGAGACCTGTGATGTGCCCATTTGGGATATATGCTATGTGAGCCTTGCCCATAAATGGCAGTATATGGTGTTCGCAGAGTGAATATAGCTCGATATCCTTTACAAGTACCATCTGGCGATACTCCTCTTTGAACATTGCGGAGCGGATTATCTCAAGTGGATCTTCGTCGTAGCCTTTGGTTAGGAACGACATCGCCTTTGCGATACGCTCTGGAGTCTTAACCAACCCTTCGCGCTCAACATCCTCTCCGAGTAGTCGAAGGATCTCGGTATAGTGGTACTTTAGCTTCTCGATCTTCTCCAGATCGTAGTGCTCCTCTTTTTTGTAGTTACTCATTGAATCTATTTAATTATTAGTCTCCAATAAAACTTTCCTAGCAGTCCCATTTGAGATACGAAATTGAAAATTTCGTCATCCTGAACTTGTTTCAGGATCCCTGCATTATTAATTAAACTATTTGTGTTTTAGTGTATTATAAGTAGTGAAAAACAATTATTGCCATATTTTTAAAAGCACTCTTGGAGTGATATTTTTCACTATTAAATCTCAATGTAGAACCACTATATTTTCAATTCAATAGCAAAAAATCTCATCTCCAATAGCACTCTTAAAAACACACCAATAATTATTTTCCACTACTTATTAGGTTGTATTGTTGTTTGCTGAGATCCTGAAACAAGTTCAGGATGACGAAATTTTCAATTTCGTATCTCAAGTGGGACTGTCGGTAAAAGTAAGTTTCTGATTTTGTAAATACATGCAATCTATTTAATTATAGAGCCTGCTCACGCAAAAACTCAACCAATTTCCTAACGGCTCGACCGCGGTGTGATATTGCCCCCTTCTCCTCGATCGACATCTCTGCAAAGGTGCGACTCTCTCCATCGGGTATAAATAACGGATCGTAACCAAACCCTTCATGTCCAGAGTGAGCGGTTGCAATTTGACCCTCGACAACACCCTCGAATAGATACTCTTTGCCATCCAAAATTAGAGCTACAACAGTTCGGAACTGTGCTTTTCGGTTCTCGATGCCATTGAGGTTTTTGAGCAGAAGTTCGTTGTTCGCGGCAAAGTCATGTCCATCTGTTGCATATCGAGCCGAACGAACACCTGGAGCACCATCCAAAGCCTCCACTTCGAGCCCCGTATCATCGGCAAAGCAGTTAGCCCCATTTTTCTCGAATAGATAACGAGCCTTTTGGAGCGCATTCCCCTCTAGGGTATCGGCTGTCTCGGGGATATCTTCGGTTATTCCACACTCGCGAAGTGTCACGATCTCGATCGATGAGGGTAACATCTGTTGCACCTCTTCGAGCTTATGTCTGTTGTTTGTTGCAAATATAATCTTCATCTTCTCTACCATTTAATAGCCTCAGCAACCTCTGTGAAGCTCATTTTGCGAACCTCGCAGTCTCCAATTGATCGAGGCAACACCATATATATAGACCCCTCCTCTGCCTTTTTATCCTTGCTAATCGCCTTGAATAGCTCCTCGACAGGGAGTGGTGGGGTGAGGTCAAATCCCAATTTAGTATGCGTTCCGATAATACGCTCTGCGTCGATATCTGAAATCAGACCGAGGTTTAGTGATATCTTTGTTGCGATCATCGTACCTACAGCGACCGCCTCTCCGTGGATCATCTTGTTGGATAGCTTCTCAATTGCATGGGCAAATGTGTGTCCGAGATTTAGCTTCCTGCGCTCTCCCGACTCCCTCTCATCTCGCTCCACGATTGCAGCCTTGACCTCTACAGATGCAATTATCGAACGACTCAAAAGATCTTTGTCGGCACGTAGCTCCTCGAATGATAGCCCCTCCAACATATCGAATAGGTCGGGGTCTGCAATGATTGCCGATTTTGTGATCTCAGCCACCCCTGCGCGAACCTCACGATCCGATAGAGTGTCGAGCAGCTCCACGTCACAGATCACAAATCGAGGTTGGTTGAATGTGCCGACCATATTCTTGTAACCACCCAAGTTAACACCATTCTTGCCACCTACGCCTGCGTCAACTTGGCTTAGAAGAGTCGAAGAGACAAACCCGAAATCGACACCTCGCATATATGTAGCCGCCACAAATCCTGTAATGTCGGTCACGATACCACCTCCAAAGCCCAATAAAAATGTCTTGCGATCAGCACCCATCTCGATGAGTCGAGTGTAGATCATCTCCACCGTAGCTAGGGTTTTGATCGTCTCGCCCTCTCCGATTACGATTCTCTCGAATGGTGCCAAAACTTCGGGGTATAGCCTCTCAAGATTATGGTCTGTTATTACGATAACTCTAGCCTTTGGAAGAAGCTCCGAAAGCACCGATAATCCACTTACAACGCAGACATCGCTGCTATTTTTAATCTTCAGAGTATAACTGTTCATGGGTATATTATTGTTATAATTTTGTTACGCTTAATTTTATGGCTCAAAGATAGCTATTTTTAAGTGCAAAATGACTACCTTTGTCCCAAATTTATCAATTACAGATGCAAAAATTACGCAACATTGCCATTATCGCCCATGTCGATCACGGCAAAACAACACTAGTCGACAAGATCATTTTGGCAGGAAACATCCTCCGCGAAGGTTCTCAACAAGGTCAGGGAGACCTAATTCTCGATAACAACGATTTGGAGCGTGAGCGAGGAATCACAATCCTCTCGAAGAATGTCTCGGTTACCTATAAAGATTACAAGATTAATATTATCGACACCCCTGGTCACGCCGATTTCGGTGGTGAGGTTGAGCGAGTTCTCAATATGTGTGATGGAGTATTGTTGTTGGTTGATGCCTTCGAGGGTACTATGCCACAGACTCGTTTCGTGCTTCAGAAGGCTCTATCATTGGGTAAAAAGCCGATCGTAGTTATCAACAAAGTAGATAAACCAAACTGTCGTCCAGAGGTGGTTAACGAGCAGGTCTTTGACCTGATGTTCGCACTCGAAGCCTCAGATGAGCAGTTGGAGTATAAGACAGTCTATGGATCTGCAAAGCAGGGTTGGATGACAACCGAGGATTGGCAGACTCCGACCGACTCTATCGTTCCACTTCTTGACACTATCATCGAGGAGATTCCAGATGCAGAGGTTGTCGAGGGAACACCTCAGATGCTTGTAACATCGTTGGAGTACTCGGCATATATCGGTCGTATCGCAATCGGAAAGGTGACACGTGGCGAGTTGAAGGCTGGTCAGATGGTGACACTCGCAAAGCGCGATGGTGAGAAGATGGTTAAGACCCGTATCAAGGAGCTTATGATCTTCGATGGTCTAGGAAAGAAGAAGGTGGATGTTGTTCCATGTGGAGAGATTTGTGCCGTAGTGGGTATCGAGGGGTTTGATATCGGAGATACAATCTGTGACTATGAGAACCCAGAGCCACTTCCAACAATCTCGATCGATGAGCCTACAATGTCGATGACATTCACAATTAATAACTCTCCATTCTTCGGTAAGGATGGTAAATATGTAACTTCGCGCCATATCAAGGATCGTCTAGATAAAGAGTTGGAGAAGAACCTTGCACTTCGAGTTGAGGATGGTCAGAGTGCTGATAGCTTCCTAGTATTTGGACGTGGTGTGCTTCACCTCTCGGTGCTTATCGAGACTATGCGTCGCGAGGGTTATGAGTTGCAGGTTGGTCAGCCAAAGGTTATCATCAAGGAGATCGATGGCAAGAGGTGTGAGCCAATCGAGGAGTTGACAGTAGATTGCCCAGAGGGATGCTCAGGAACAGTTATCGACCTTATTACTCGTCGTAAGGGTACAATGACAAATATGATTACAGTGGATGATCGTACTCGTGTGGAGTTCTCAATTCCATCGCGTGGAATCATCGGACTTCGTTCGAATATGCTTACCGCAACAGCTGGAGAGGCTATCATGACACACCGTCTATTGGGCTTTGAGCCTTGGGTTGGCGATATCGAGATGCGTAGCAATGGTTCGATTATCTCGGGTGAGTTGGGTACAGCCTTCGCCTATTCGATTGATAAGTTGCAGGATCGCGGTCGCTTCTTTATCTCTCCGATGGAGGAGGTATATGCAGGTCAGGTTATTGGCGAGCACTCTCGTTCGAACGATATCACGGTGAATGTTACCAAGGCTAAGCAGCTTACGAATATGCGTGCTTCGGGAAATGATGATAAGGTTGCTATTGCACCACCTCGATTGTTCACTTTGGAGGAGGCGTTGGAGTATATCCAAGAGGATGAGTATGTTGAGGTTACACCAAACTCAATGCGTCTACGCAAGATCCTACTTAATGAGCATGATCGTAAACGTGCTGCGAAGTAAGATATATTAGTGTTCGATAAAATTTCCTAACAGTCCCACTTGAGATACGTTCCGTAAGGAACGTCATCCTGAACTTGTTTCAGGATCTCTGCATTATTGATTAAACTATTGTTTGCTAACATATTATAGAGACGATATTATCACTTGCTGAGATCCTGAAACAAGTTCAGGATGACGAAATTTTCAATTTCGTATCTCAAGTGGGACTATCAGTAAGTAGGGTAAAATAATTATTGGTATGTTTTTAAGAGTACTATTGGAGATGAGATTTTTTGCTATTGAATCGAAAGTATAGTGGTTCTATACTGAGATTTAATAGTGAAAAATATCGCTCCAAGAGTGCTTTTAAAAATATGGCGATAATTGTTTTACACTACTTAAAAGCAAGTCTCTGATTTTGTGAATAGATATAATGTATAATATTGTAGCGCATTACAAAGGTTTGTCGGATTTTTTTCGGACATCAATAATATTAATCTATTTTCGAGGAGTTGCTCCTAACGATAGTATATGCCAAGATACGGCAATAGCGATCGTTAGGAGCAACACTTGTATTAAGAGTTTACCCTCGACAACCCAAAATATGCAGTAGAGCATTGATGCCCAAAGCAGTGATATGGATGTGATCTTAGCGCGCATAGGTATCGATCGATTCTCGCGATAATTTCGGATATATTTGCCTAATATCGGGCTTCTAATCAACCACTCGTATAGTTGAGGAGATGATCGAATAAAGAGCCAAGCGGAGAGTAATAAAAACGGGGTGGTCGGGAGCAATGGGACAAAAATCCCCAATACCCCTAAAATGAGTGAGAGCACCCCAACTATGATAAAAAATATCTTCACGGCGCGAAAATAACTTTTTTTGATGATTTACACGTTGTGAAAGCAAAAAAAATGTACCTTTGCACGCAGATAAATCTCGATACAATATAAAATAGACTTTTTTTATGAAGAATACGATAGGGATAGCGGCGGATCATGCAGGCTATGAGATGAAGGAGTTTTTGGTTGGACTGCTTGGAACAAAGGGGCTCGATGTGGTCGATTATGGCTGTATGAGCGAGGAGAGTATCGACTATCCAGACTATGCACACGCTTTGGCGCGCGGTATTGAGAGTGGTGAGGTTGAGCGTGGAGTTGCACTCTGCGGATCAGGACAAGGAATGAGCCTCACACTCAATAAACATAAGGCTGTTCGTGCAGCACTATGCTGGAGCGAGCAGATCGCAAAGCTATCGCGCGAACACAACGACTCAAATGTCCTCGTTATGCCAGCCCGTTTCGTCAACCTTGATGAGGCTATGGCAATGGTAAATATATGGCTTACAACCCCTTTTGAGGGTGGTAGACATATACCACGAGTGGAGAAGATAACCTCGGGGTTATAGTTCAAATATATATGGTGAGTAGCTTGCGAGCTGCTCACTTTTGTTATCTGGGCAACTATTGAATATTCCAAATATTGTCGATCCACTCCCCGACATCGCGGTATAGACAGCACCAGCCGAGAGCAGATCACTCTTGATGCGCTCTAGTGTCGGATGTGAGAGGAAGATATGTGGCTCGAAATCATTCTTGATATTGCCTTGCCATCTATCAATTGGTTGGCAGAGTAGTTCGCGCAGTGATCTCTCGGGAGTCGATGGCTTTACACCGCTATACGCCTCACGAGTCGATACATTTACACCTTCGGGTTTGATAAGAACTAACCACCGTCCCGAAAGATCTAGTGTGAAGTGCTCCATCTCTTCACCACGTCCTGTGCAGTATTGAGGTGTATTGCGGACAAAGAATGCAGTGTCGCTACCCAACTCAGAGGCTAACTCGATCATCTTAACCTCTGGTAAATTTAGTTTAAAGACTTGGTTTATGGCGATCAAGGTCGCTGTAGCATCCGAAGATCCACCTCCTAGTCCAGCTCCAAAAGGGATTCGTTTGTCGAGTGTTATCGAAACACCACCAATATTATAATGGCTCTGCATCAACTTTGCAGCGCGTACACACAGATTATCATCCTCTGCACAGTCAACCTCCATACCGACGCTTTGAAAGATTATCTCTCTAGAGTCGAAGTGTGGTTCAACTGTAATTTCATCGTAGAGTCCTACGACAGGCACCATGAGAGTCTCAAGGTCGTGGAATCCATCTTCGCGACGGGCGATGATGTCTAGTCCAATATTTATTTTGCAATTTGCACGTAAAATCATATAGCAAAGTTATAAAAAAAACACTAAATTTGCAACAATGAAGTTTAGAACAGAGATAGATATAGAGCAATTTTTTGAGAAGATTGACTACTCTAGCCGCATTTTTACTATCGGCTCATGCTTTGCACAGCGTATTGGTGGGGCGATGAGCCGTGCAAAGTTCCAATCAACGGTAAATCCAACGGGGACACTATTCAATCCAATGTCGGTGTGTAGTTCGATCGAGAGGCTTTCGACTAAGCGATTTATCAGGGAGGATGAGCTTCGAGAGGGAGATCTGGGGTGGTATCATTTTGATTTTCACTCGTCACTCTCTGCCCCAACAAAGCTCCAGACTCTGCAACAGATCAACCATGCAATCGAGCGAGGGTATGAGGCGATCCAATCTGCCGATTGGGTTGTGATAACGCTCGGCACATCGTGGATCTATAGGTTGATCGAGAGTGGGGAGTTGGTGGCTAATTGTCATAAACTACCAGCTCGAAACTTTCGGCGCGAAAGGCTCTCGGTGGAGGAGGTTGTCTCGACAATTGGCAAAACGGTCGATAACCACCTAAAAGACAAAAATATAATCCTCACTGTTAGTCCAATTCGGCACATTGCCGATGGGTTGAGCGAAAACTCACTTAGCAAGGCGACGCTTCGTCTGGCGATCGATCAGTTGGTGCATACCTATAATAATATAGTATACTTTCCATCCTATGAGATTTTAATTGACGATCTGAGAGATTACAGATTCTATGCCCAAGATATGGTTCATCCATCCGATGTGGCAGTTGAGTATATCTGGGATCTATTCAGTGAGGCTGCGTTATCTAGCCAAGCCAAGGAGCTTATGCCACGTGTGATGAAGATCATAAAGGCTCGAGAACATCGACCAACTAATCCAGAGAGCGATGCTCACAAATCGTTGTGCCGAGCACAGTTAAGGGCTATAGATCAACTCTCGCAGGTCGATATGAGTGAAGAAAAACTATATTTTCAGAGTGTTTTGGGTGAGCAATTACTGCTGATGCGTTAATTTTTTTTCATCATCCTGAACTTGTTTTACACTACTTAAAAACATGCCAATAATTATTTTACCCTACTTATTAGTGTCCGATAAAACTTTTCTAGCAGTCCCATGTGAGATACGAAATTGAAAATTTCGTCATCCTGAACTTGTTTCAGGATCCCTGCATCATTGCTTAAACCATTGCGTTTTAGTATATTATATAGGTTGTATTATCATTTGCTGAGATCCTGAAACAAGTTCAGGATGACGTTCCTTGCGGGACGTATCTCAAGTGGGACTGCTAGAAAAGTTTTATCGAACACTAATAATTAAAAATAAATTTGTAATTTTGCAGCTAAACATAAAATATCAATGCGCATATCTCGAAAACAGATCTTAATAACACTCGCCACTATAGTGCTATCTGTGCCATGCAACAGCGTTATAGCGCAGAGTCTGGGCTCAGCTCCTCGACTCGTGGTGAATATCGTGGTTGGATCTATGCGTGCCACAGATCTAGATCGTTACTCCGAAAACTTTGCAACAGCAGGATTTAATAGGGCAAATAGCGAGGGAATCAGCTTTACAGCAGCTGGTTACAACTATCAAGGAGGTTCAACACCAACATCGCTTGCGACACTCTCAACAGGGGCGTTGCCAGCAACACATGGAGTGACGGGATATGCTTGGTATGACTATACAACATCGGAGCGTGTAGAGCTATGTATCGACCCCAAGCAGCGAGATCTGGAGTATGATATTACCGAAGGGGGGCACTCTCCATACCATCTAATTGCGCCAACACTTGCCGAAACTCTTCGACATGAGGTGAACGATGCACGAACAGTAACAGTCGCTCTTGATGCAATATCATCTATTGTGTTTAATGGTCGCGGAGGTACAGCGTTGTGGCTCGATCCGCACTCTTGTCAATGGTCGACATCTACGGCATACGCTACAGAGCTCCCTGGTTGGGTCAAAGAGTATAACGCTATATCGCCTAAAAAGGTAAAGGAGTGGAGACCAATGATCCCTTATGGCGGCTATATCAACACTCGCGAATTTGGTCTGATCGACAAGAAAAAGAGGGTTGAATTAGAGTCTCAACTCGACGATGAGCAGAAAAAAGAGTGGCGAAATTACGATCGCTATCAAGATATAGCCTTTTCACCCACTGGAAACGAGATGATTCTGGATATGGCGTGGCACGCTGTCTCGACCCTAAACTTGGGAGATGACGAGGCTACAGATCTACTAAATATATATCTAGATCCATCGCGAAATATCGTATCACGCTATGGACCAGAGTCGATCGAGGTGGAGGATATGTATTACCATCTGGACTACTCTCTCGTAAGATTTATCGATAATGTGCGTAGTTGGGTGACAAATCGCGATGTGATTTTTGTACTTACGGCAGACAATGGAACAAGCCCTTCGCACGATATGGTGGATGTTGGCGGCGGGGAGAACAAACTCTTCAATAAGAGTCAATTTGCTGTGATTCTCAACACCTTTATTGGGGCTAAGTATGGCTCTGGAAATTGGGTGTTGGGTGTCGAAAATCGCTCGGTATACCTCAATCACGATCTAATATACCAACGTAAACTAAACCTCGAAGAGGTGCAGAATGAGGTGGCATCCTTTGCATTGCAGTTCCGCGGAGTGAGCCACGCGCTGACAGCCTCGGCGATGCGTAGTAGTTACTTTGGAAGTGGATATGGCGAGAAGATGCAGAATGGATTCTACCCTCGTAGATCGGGCGATGTGATGATTAACCTCATGCCAGAGTGGATTGAACAACAGGATGACGCTCGATCGCTTCCAGGGTCGATGTACCGCTATGATACACATGTGCCGCTATTTATCTGGGGTGCAGGAGTGCCAACCATTAGAGTGACACGCTCGGTGGATATCAGCTCCGTAGCACCAACAATCGCAAATGTAATTGGGATCACACCTCCAGCGGCGACCGAGGGTTCGATAATTGAGGAGGTATCTAAATAGCTTATAACGAAGAGAAAAAGAGAATGGGAAAAGATGCAAGACAAGAGCAGATAATCGAGGAGTTTGAGCTCTTTGATGAGTGGTTGGATAAGTACAACTATCTGATTGAATTGAGTAGTGATCTGCAGCAGATTAGCGAAGAGCACCGCACTCCAGAGCACTTAATTGAGGGGTGTCAGTCGAGAGTGTGGATAGATGCAGAGCTTAGAGACGGTAAGATATTCTACACAGCAGATAGCGATGCAATTATAACAAAGGGTATTATTTCGCTGCTCGTAGGGGTGCTCAACGATCGTACACCGCAGGAGGTGATCGATACCGATCTATACTTTATAGATGCAATTGGGCTGAGCGAGAATCTGTCGCCAACACGAAGTAATGGTCTGCTCTCGATGGTGAAGCAGATGAGATTGTATGCAGTGGCTTACGCTGCACAGCAAGCAAAACAGTAATAAATTAAACTTAGAGATGACACCAGCAGATATAGCAGCAGTCGAGGCGGATATCGTCTTGACACTTAAAGCAATATATGATCCAGAGATCCCAGTAAACATCTATGATCTGGGACTTATCTACGATATCGATTACGAACCATCAGGCGAGGTAAATATCCGTATGACACTAACAGCACCAAACTGTCCGATGGCAGATCTCTTGGTGGAGAATGTCACAACGCAAGTTGGAAAGGTTAAAGGGGTTGAAGATGTGAATGTTATACTTACATTCGATCCACCTTGGGATCGTTCGATGATGTCGGAGGAGACGCTTTTGGATTTGGGCTTACTCTAAAAATATAATAAAATATTGGTGTTCGATAAAACTTTTCTAGCACTTTTGCTTGAGATACGAAATTGAAAATTTCGTCATCCTGAACTTGTTTCAGGATCTCTGCATTATTGTTTATCAATATATTATAGTGCAATATAGTCGTTTGATGAGATCCTGAAACAAGTTCAGGATGACGTTCCTTGCGGAACGTATCTCAAGTGGGACTATCAAAAAAAATATAAGCACCTAACTTTTGAAACACATTACAAAGGTTTGTCTAATTTTTATCGGACACGAATAAAATAATAATACTGTTGATTGACAATGAGTGCATCTAACGACAATATAGATCCGAAAGAGTTACTGTTGCTCTTGGAGTCGGGGGCTAAGGAGTATCGGTGTGGAGAGTACCTCTACCACCTTGACGCGCTCTATCGTCAACAGATATATCAGAATTTGGAGATCGAGAGGTTGCGGCGCAAATATCTGCAAATACGCGAGATCTACCAATTTTCGGGGCAGGATTGGAATCAGACATTTCTGGTCTATTTTCTTCGATATCTGAGCGATGAGGCTAATCGCAAAAACTTCATGGAGATTGGTTTTCGTATAGGTTTTAAAGCCATTCTCCGTGAAAGAGCCTCTCTTCGTAATCTGGAGGCGTTGTTTATTGCAGCGTCGGGACTTATCGACACCTTGCCACGTGATAGCTTTACAGATAAGCTGCGCAAGGATGTGGAGTATATGATTCATAAATATCAGATCAATCCAATCTCAAAAGAGGAGTGGATACGTCGACGTATGATGCCCGCCAAAGAGCCAATTCTTAGATTGGTGCAGGTGGCGCGTCTATTCCACGAAAACGATCTTATATTCAATAAGTTAATCAGCTGTAGGACGCGCGAAGATATCTTTAACCTCTTTAATGTCCCTGCCCTTTCGGAGTGGAGTCGTTACTATGGCGAGACCAGAGTGCGTCGAATTGGGGTCGAGAAGTGCGATCTGATAGGTATTAACTTTGTTGTCCCTATGCTCTTTGCATATGGTCACTACACTTCGAGCGATGAGTTGGTCTCGGCGGCGAATGAGCTCAATGAGATGTTGCCAGCGGAGTCAAATCGCTACATCACAAAGTGGCGTGGATGTGGTCTAACACCAACAAGTGCATATGAGACCCAAGCACTCATCCAACTCTCTACGGAGTATTGTAAGAAGTTGGATTGTGCAAGGTGTCATGTATATCGTCATATGTTATCCAAAGGCTCGATTTTGGGCAATATGCCATCATTTATAGAGCCGCATTAGTAATTACGCTCGTTTGATCTTGTAGATATAACCACCAATAATCGCTGTGATTGGGGCTACCAAAACAAGTCCGAAACTACCAACCATCGTGTGTAGAATCTCAGCCGATATGTAGGCTCTGTTGATAATACTCTCCATTGGGACACCTTGAGCCATAAATGCCATAAATGCAAACATAAAGCTACCTGAATATGCAAATAGTAGGGTAGTGGTCATACTTCCAACAACTGGCGAAGCGACATTCAACCCCGAACGAATAAGATCTCTGCGACTCAGGTGTGGGGCGTTTGCAACGAGCTCATCTTGTGCCGCTGCAATATCCATAGCGACATCCATCACAGCTCCTGCGCTTGAGATGAAGATACAAGAGATAAACATCTCCGAGAAGTTGAGTTTGACATATCCCATATACATCAACGACTCTGCATAGCTCTGCACAGAGCCTGGGATTTTAAAGTAATATCCAAAAGCTAGAGCCAATATCGCTGTAACTACCACACCTGCCATTGCACCCGAAAGAGCTACAAAACCTTTGCGAGAGATCCCCCCGACAAGTAGAATAATGACACATGTTGTCATAAAGACAATGCCGACCGAGATAAAGAGAGGGGAGTAACCATTTAGCAGTGCAGGTATCAAGAGTTTCCAGAATGCAAGGGCTGTAAAGACAAATGATAGTGCCGCTTTTGCACCTGTTTTACCTGCAAAGAGTACCAAAAAGGCGATAAATGCAATAATTAGTAGTAGCTCGATATCTTGTCTGTAGAACTCTTCGGCGCGTGCATCTAGGATCTTGGTGTGTGTGCTATCGACCTTTGCGATGCTTAGAACCTTGTCTCCAACTTCGAATACTTTATCACGCTGTTTATTTCCCAGAAGGACATTTCTCGCTTTGACGGTGTCCCCCTTGAATTTGCCAGACTTAAACACCATCTCTAGATTCTGAGTGCCCATATATACGACCGATATCGCCTCCATGTCGCTATTGTCGACCGCTGTTATGACCGCCTTTTCGTAGAGTGTATCTTTCGTCAGATCAGGATTCTCATACCCTGTAGGTGAAAAGATCAATGCGATGATCGCAACTATAACTACTATTACAAAGTATAACTCTTTTTTTTGTTTCATTACTGCTAAATATATTATTAAGTAGTGAAAAACAATTATTGCCATATTTTTAAAAGCACTCTTGGAGTGATATTTTTCACTATTAAATCTCAATGTAGAACCACTATATTTTCAATTCAATAGCAAAAAATCTCATCTCCAATAGCACTCTTAAAAACACACCAATAATTATTTTCCACTACTTAGTATTCGATTATTTCTGATGTGTTGATTTTTTTTGTCAGTCCCACTTGAGATACGAAATTGAAAATTTCGTCATCCTGAACTTGTTTCAGGATCTCTGAATTATCTATTAAGCCACTTTTATATGCATAATATTATCGTTTGCTGAGATCCTGAAACAAGTTCAGGATGACGAATCCGTTGGATTCGATAACATGATACCAATAAAGTCTCCACTGTTTTTTTTATCGGATTCTAATTTAAATAAATCTATAAACAACTACTATAGCGTCATCTTGAACCGAGTCCAAAATGACGCTACAATAGCTTTGTTGAAAATCTACTGTTTCAAAATACTAGTTAAGACCAGCAGCCTCCATGATCTTCTTAGCTACATCTGTGTTGTCGTAGTAACCTGAGAATAGATCCTCACCAGCACCCATCGCAAATACTGGAACTGGAACAGCAGTGTGAGCGTAAGTCGAGAACTCAAGACCAGCCTTGTTGTTAAGGATGCTAACACATGTTGTTGTAAGTGGATCGTAACCACCGAATGTCATAAGGTATGTGTAAACATCGTCAGAACCGAAGTTGTTAACCTTTGCACCGCTCTTGCTCTGCTCGAATGCCTCCTCCAATAGAGTCATCTCGTAGTCAGAAAGCTCGTTAGAACCATTTGAGTATGAAGAGTCAGAACCATCAGTTACGTTGTTTACAAGTCCGAATGACTCAGTGATATATACCATAACCTCGTCGAAAGAAGCACCTGCATCCATCATGTCGCTAGCAACACCTGAGAACTCTTGGTATGATACTGATTGACCCATAAGAAGCTCGAATGCGTTGTCGTAGCTTGTACCTGCGAATCCAAGTGTAAGACCTCCTGTATCGTGGTCACCTGTCACTACGATAAGTGTCTCCTCAGGATACTTGTTGTAGAACTCGATAGCCTTACCGATAGCGTTGTCAAATGCAACCATCTCGTATGCACTTGTTACAGCGTCGTTAGCGTGGCAAGTCCAGTCGATCTTTCCAGACTCAACCATCATAAAGAATCCATCCTCGTTCTCCATGATCTCAGCACCCTTCTCAGTGAAGTCTGCTAGAGTTAGGCGGTTGTACTCGTTCGATACGATATCGCTGTTGAAGTCGATAGAGTATGGAAGAGCCGATCCGTCAGTTGTGTTCTGCTCCTCAGCCAACATCTGAAGTGTAGCGATAACTGGCTGATCCTGTGGCCCAACTAGTGCGTTGAACGCCTCAGTGTTTGTCACATAGTTGAATCCCTTAGCCTCAGCAAGCTGCTTGTATACAGAGTATGCAACAGCTTTGTCTGAAGAGATACCTGTGTGCTTGTTCCATCTTACAGAACCACCACCGAAGTAGTCGAAACCTGTGTCAAGAAGCTGGTAACCGATCTCCTGATAGTTGTTACGATCTCCTGTGTGAGCGTAGAAACAAGCTGGAGTAGCGTGGTCGATTGATACACTCGATACGATACCTACCTTCATTCCCTTCTCCTTAGCCATCTCAGCTACACTCTTAAGTGGAGTTGAACGATCGTCAGCAGATACAGAGATGTAGTCGATGTTAGTCTTCTCACCTGTTGCCAAAGCTGTAGCAGCGGCAGCAGAACATGTGATGTAGCGATTAGCAGCGTAAGTTGTAGCCATACCTGCGATTGGCATCTGGCGAAGTTTAAGATCACCAATACCTACGCTAGCTCTTGTTGCTGTGCCAGTCTGTAGAGCAGCCTTCTGCTCGAAAGAGTCATAGTACAAACATGCCTCAGCAAGATTTAGCTGAGTAGCTGACATCCCGTCACCGATGAAGTAGAATACATACTTAGCCTTTGTCTCGGTCGACTCCTCGCTAGAGGTGTTGTCTACCTTTGTCTCTGATGAAAGCAGTGCATCTGCGTTGTCCTCAGAACAAGAAACAGCCATGATTGCTAACGCTGCAATAGCTAGAAACTTTGTAACTTTTTTCATTTGTCTTTGTGTTTTTAAAGTGTTTGTTTATAATTTTGATATTATCTTTAAATCAACTGGGACAAAAGTAGTGTTACAATATTTTCATATTACTACCATAGTATTAATAAATTGTTAGCATTCTTTTAATGTTTTGTGACTGTTTATATTGGGGTAAAAAGTTGTTATATTGGTGTTAAAGAGGTGTTTAAATCTCCATTTAAGTAGTGTAAAACAATTATCGCCATATTTTTAAAAGTACTCTTGGAGCGATATTTTTCACTATTGAATCTCAATGTAGAACCACTATATTTTCAATTCAATAGCAAAAAATCTCATCTCCAATAGCACTCTTAAAAACACACCAATAATTATTTTACCCTACTTACTCTTCGGTTTTCTCCTTCTCCTCCTCTTTTGAAGCTTTGGCGGCAGCTATCTCTTCGAGAATCTCAGCTCTATTCTCTCGAATCTTGAATAGGTCGCGTTTAGGCCACTCCTTGACATTAGAGACATATTTCGAAATGTTGGTTGACATATAACGTGATAGGCGGTGTCCATTCCATGATGAACTATTTGTTATAAAGACCCAAGTATAGCCATTCTTTTGTTGCTTAATGAGTGCTGTCGTTCCAGCCATTGATCCGCTGCGAAGCCACTCTTTGCCACTGACCGATGCCCAACCGATCGGTTTGTCGCGCTTGCTATCATATGTCATTGTTGATATACTCTCTTTGGTGAGTATATTCTCTACAACGTCAGATCCATTAATAGAGGCGACAAATCTTAGTATCTCAACGGGCGAAGCAACCCACCCTCCAGCACCACTTATAGAGGTGACATTATTTCCGCCATTACTTTTTAGTGTCATGCGACCACTTCCATCATATGCCTTAACAGGTTCAGCCTCTTTAACTTCGTAATATTGCACCTCGTTTTTTTGTCTATTCTCCGAGAAGTTGCGACCTATATAGATATCATGGCAGTCGGCAGCCGCTAAGATCTCCTCCTTCATATACCTCTCATACTCCATTCCCGATGCCACCTCAACAACCTTGCTAAGTATGATATAGCCCAAATTAGAGTAGTCGTAGCTGCTTCCTGGGTTTGTTTTGAGTCGGTTTTGTATGGCGTAATGTACAAAGTCATCAACTGATAGAGGGAGCTTTTTTTCTAGAACTCGCGAGATGTTCTCTTGGAAGAATGCAGGATCTCCAACTGGGGATGAGAAACCTGCCGTGTGACGCAAGAGATGTTCGACGGTGATCTTCTTTGTATTTGCATATTTGATATCTGAGAATAGCGTATCGCAGAGGATACCCTCTTCACCAAAGACCAGAGAGTTTAACTTTAGGCGATCATCCTCCACAAGTTTCATTATTGCGGTTGCCGTCAATAGTTTCGATACAGATGCAACTCGGAATGTGTTTTTTACCTCACATTTGATCTCTTGATCGAGATTAGCATATCCATACGCTTTTGCGTATAGTAGACTATCGTTGCGCATAATAGCGAAAGAGCCACCCTTCAGATCCCAATACTTCATAAATTTTAGGATCTCGCTATCGAATTTTTCTGTCTGTTCGAAATCACTCATCTCATTACTTATAAGATGGCTGATTGGAGTTGGCCCACCTATTTTAAACTCTTTGCTATTGAGTGTTAGTGAAAATAGGACTATAATAAATGTAAGTGTTATTGTTGGTAGTATAAATGCGCTTTTATTCATCTTGTTTGGTAATTGTTGGGCAAACTTACACAAAAATCTTGAAATAATAATCGCATACAATGAAAAAAATAGTCAGATTCTAGATTATTGGTACTCGATAAAATTCTTCTATCAGTCCCACTTGAGATACGAAATTGAAAATTTCGTCATCCTGAACTTGTATTATTAGTGTCTGATAAAAGTTTGCGATTTATGTTGGTACCTCGTTTCGACTCTGAAAGAGTCGTCATCCTGAACTTGTTTCAGGATCCCTAACTATCAGTGTTTCAGATTCTTTGTAGAGATCCTGAAACAA
>JBCQUC010000082.1:0-7732 GCA_047174275.1 Rikenellaceae bacterium
ATTAATAGTAAATTAACCAATTATTTTGTATATTTGCAGTGAGTAACATATTTATTTAGAGAGAAATGGAGACAAATAAGCCACAACATGTCATACTGAACGGTTCAGTAGCAAAACAGGTAACAAACATCGTAACACAGCAAATCATTGATGGAAAATTTGCCATCGGAGACTATCTACCAACCGAAGAGGATTTATGTAAAGAGTTTGGTATTGGTCGCAGTTCAGTGCGTGAGGCAATCAAGACATTGGAGTCAAGAGGGCTAGTTAGAAAAAAGCAAGGTAAGGGTGTAGTAGTCATAGACGAAACGATTGAGGCTACCTCTGAAATGTTTAAAATTACGCTTGACTACAAACACATTTCACTTCATGACATGATCGATTTTCGTGAGTCGATGGAGGTTAAGCTAGCGGAACTTGCTGCTCTGAAGGCTACAGATGAACAGATTGCACAAATCAAAGAGACGCTTGACTCTATGCGAAAGAATATAGGATCATATGAAGAATTTGCTCAATTAGATTATCTATTCCATGAGCAAATCGCCGAAGCATCGGGCAATAGTGTATCCATGCTTATTATGAAATCATTACGACCTCTTCTTCACAAACAAATCTCGCATACGATTCAACCAGATTTTAATCCGCAACAAGTTATAAATATCCATGAGGTGATCTATAACGCTATTGCAGCTCATCAACCTATTGCTGCTGCAAGGGCTATGGCAGAACACTTAAAGGAGACTCATCGAGTTGTAAAAGAACTTGAAAGTTAATTTGTTAATATACTGTATTGTAAACGCATATTTCATGATTGGAGTATGCGTTTATATTTTTACAAAGTTAGCCTTATTTGAGGCTATGAATAGTCAAATAAGTAAAATATTCAAAAAACCTTAATTTTTGTTGCGAAATATTTTGAAATTAGAATTTTTGTACATATATTTGCATTGTTATCAGTTGTCAGACATCGTGTCGTATGCTGATGGTTAGGTTCTTTTGGTTAATTAGGTTTTTATTAGGTTTTTAGTTTAGGTTAGTAGTGAAAGCGGGTTATTGCGCATCTGGTTAATGTGTAACAACCTGCTTTTTTGAATTATAAGCATAATATAAACTATATTTGCATAATAGTACTAGTGCGTTAACTTTTCCCGTCATCCTGAACTTGATTCAGGATCTCCCGATTTTTTCGTTAGAAAAAATCGGGGACGAAGATAATACGCTGAGAATTACAAGTTTACGAAGGTAACATCGTTGTACCCGAGTTTTCGTTCCGAAAATCGGGAGATCCTGAATCAAGTTCAGGATGACGGATGTGTAAGATTTTAGTTTCAAATCGTTTAGTGGTACAACACCTACATCTATCTGTATATCAGTTAGTTGTAATAAATTTTAAAAAGTTAACGCACCACTAGTATTTGCATAAAAAGAATAAACTACTAAAATATAAATAGACCAAATTATGAAGATTAAAAACTATCTAGTTGGAGCTATATTGCTTACAACATCATTGACTGTTCAGGCTCAAGATGATTGGGAGAATGAGGCTGTTTTCGGACGAAATAAATTATCGTCTCGTGCAGCGACTTATTCATATGACTCAACACAAGATGCACTAAAAGCGGATCGAAACGATGCTCGTATGGTAAATCTCAATGGCGAGTGGAAGTTCAAATTTGTCGAAAAAGTTGAAGATCGACCTATAGATTTCATGGCAGAGGATTTTGCAGGTGAAAATTGGGATGAGATCTCTGTACCATCCAATTGGGAGATGAAAGGATATGGACAGCCAATTTATACTAATATCATCTATCCTTTTACTCCAGATATTTTATCTGGTAATTTGAAATTTGATTGGCAAGGACCACAGCCTCCGATGCCTCCATATATCTACCGTGACAATCCTGTTGGTAGCTACTTCCGTGATTTTGAAGTTCCTGCTGCTTGGGATGGTGATGTAGTGCTTCACTTTGGTGGAGTCTCATCTGCGTTTTATGTGTGGGTAAATGGTGAGGAGGTTGGATATAGCCAAGATAGTTGTTTGGCCGCTGAATTTGACATCACGAAGTATCTTAAAGAGGGAACAAATCGAGTCGCTGTACAGGTATGGCGTTGGAGTGATGGTAGCTATTTGGAGGATCAAGATATGTGGCGATTGAGCGGTATTCAGCGTGATGTGATGCTTTTGGAGCAGCCGAAGGTATCTATCAGTGACTTTTTTGTTAAGGCAGAGCTTGATAGCAGCTACAAGGATGGAACAATTGAGATACGCCCTAAAGTATGGTTTACTAGCAGAGATTACACTCAGCTAGATGGATATAAGATCACAGCACAACTATATGATGCAGAGCAAAATGAGGTTCTTTCAGAGGAGCTATCATGCGATGCAAAAGCGGTACTTTTAGAGAGATGGCCTGCTCGAGACATAACTAAATTTGCATTTATGGATGCAGATATTGCGATGCCTAATAAGTGGAGTGCCGAGAGTCCATACCTTTATAGTGTAGTACTCTCGATGGTTGATCCAAAGGGTAACATCGTTGAGTCTCGTTCACACAAGATTGGATTCAGAACAGTGGAGTTCAGCAAGGATAACGCACTACTTATCAATGGTCGCGAGGTAGAGATCATGGGTGTTAATCGACACGATCATAGCTTAACGAATGGAAAGGCATTAACTCGTGAGGAGATTGAGTCTGATGCAATGCTTATCAAGAGCTTCAATATGAATGCTGTTCGTACTTCACACTATCCTAATGATCCATATTTCCTTGAAATGTGTGATAAATATGGAATCTACGTGATGGATGAGGCGAATATCGAGACCCACCACTTGGGCGGATTCACAGCAAATACACCATCATGGACTGGTGCTATGGTAAGCCGTATTCAAAACATGGTGCTACGTGACAAAAATCATCCATCAATCATCTCATGGTCATTAGGTAATGAGTCGGGAACGGGTCCTATATTCGCAGCGGCAGCCGCTTGGATCAAGGATTATGATCCTAGTCGATTCATCCATTACGAGGGTGCACAAGGAGATCCAACACACCCAGATTATGTAGAGGGTGCAAATGGATTGGTCAAAGCTTTGGCATGTGCAAACCCTGATGATCCTAAGTTTGTAAATGTTTTGAGTCGTATGTACCCTGAGCTAGAGCAGATTGTGGCGATGTCGGAGAGTCCATATATTGACCGCCCGATCATCATGTGCGAGTATATGCACGCTATGGGTAACTCGATGGGAGGAATCTCGGATTATTGGAAGGAGATCCGCGCACGTAAGAATTTGATTGGTGGTTACATCTGGGATATGATCGATCAAGGATTGGTTAAAGAGGGTCCTGATGGAGAGACATTCTTCGCTTATGGTGGTGATTTTGGTGATAAGCCAAATGACGATAACTTCTGTGTGAATGGAGTCTTTGCGGCAGATAGAACCCCGAATCCACACGCTTGGGAGGCTAAGTATGTATTCCAACCTGCCGAATTTAAGTTGGTTAATGATTCACCTTGCAAAATACAGGTTTATAGCCGTTTAGCTCATACAAACCTTTCACAATACGCTGCAAAATGGGCAATCTTTGAGGATGGCAAGCAGATTCAGGGTGGTTCACTCGGCAATTTGGATGTCGTGCCTGCTGGTACAACTGAAATTACAATCCCAATGTCAGAGATAAAGTTCAACGATGATAAGGAGTATTGGGTACGCATTTCACTCCACGAGTCAGAGGATAAATTGTGGTGCAAAGCTGGTCATGAGGTTGCTAAGGAGAGAATGTTGCTACGTACAAAACAGACTAAGTGTGAACCATATAGCTCAACATCAAAGTCAACGCTATCTATTGATAATGGTGCAGATATTACAATATCTTCAAAGGATTTCGCAGTAATTGTCTCTAAGCAGAGTGGATTCTTGACGTCGTATATATCAAAGGGAACAGAGATTTTATCATCTCCAATAGAGCCTAGTTTCATGCGTGGAGCAATTGACAACGATACACGTGGAGCTTCAGCAAAACCTATGGGAGCAAGTCGTAAATTCTGGCGTGAGTACAACTCGTCACTCGTTGTTGAGTCTGTAGATGTTGTCGATAATAGTAGCTATGCTATTGTATCATCGAAGTACAAGAGTCACAATGGAGTTGATTTAACAATTTCGTACACAATATTTAGTGATGGCACTGTAAAGTGTAAAATGGCGATGGATGCAGCAGAGGAGACTCCAAACTTCGTGCGTTTTGGATTCAAAATGGGTGTTCCAAAATCATACTCAACAACATCGTTCTATGCACGTGGTCCAGAGGAGAACTACATCGACCGTAAGTGTGGCGCAGAGGTTGGCGAATATACAATGGCAACAGATGATCTATTCTACAACTACGCACAACCACAAGAGACAGGAAACCGTGAGGATGCACGTTGGATGAAGCTATCAAGCAAATCTAACTCATTGAAATTCACAGGCTCGCCACTATTCTCATTCTCGGTATTAAATTATACATGGGAGAACCTAGAGGAGGCAAAGCACCCTTATGACCTAGAGCCAACAGAGCACTACAACGTTAATATAGACAAGTATCAAGCGGCATTGGCTGGCACATTGTCAGATATACTACCTCACTATGAGTTAAAATCATCGGGTGGGCACACATTTGAATTTATGTTTAATATAACAAAATAATTATATGAGTTTCTTAGAGGATAAATTTAGTTTAGTAGGAAAAACTGCTCTGGTAACGGGATGTAAAAGAGGAATCGGCATGAGCATGGCTATAGCTTTGGCAAAAGCTGGAGCGGACATAATTGGTGTTAGTGCTACTCTAGAGGAGTCAGGAAGTGAAGTTGAAAAAGTTATAACATCCATAGGGCGAAAGTTCAAGGGTTATAGCTGTGACTTTGGTGATCGTAAAGCACTATATACTTTTATAAATAAAGTTAAAAGTGACTTCTCTCATATTGACATATTAGTAAATAATGCTGGTACAATAGATCGTGCACCAGCAGCGGAACATCCCGATGAAATGTGGGATCGAGTTATTGAGATAAACCAAAATGCTCAATTCATTTTAACTCGTGAGATTGGTCGAGATATGATAGAAAGAGGTAGTGGAAAGGTTGTATTTACAGCCTCTCTACTAACTTTTCAGGGAGGATTAACCGTCCCTGGCTATGCCGCAAGCAAAGGGGCTATTGGTCAGATGACTATGGCTTTTGCTAATGAGTGGGCATCGAAGGGTGTAAATGTAAATGCTATCGCTCCAGGATACATCGCAACAGATTTAAATGTAGCACTGCGTGCTGATGCAACTCGTTCCGAGCAGATTATGGCACGTATTCCAGCAGGTCGTTGGGGTACACCTGAAGATTTTGCTGGTCCTATAGTATTCCTATGTAGTGATGCTTCGTCATATATGCACGGCACAATTATCACCATTGATGGCGGTTGGATGGGACGATAGATATTAATCTATTATCTCATACGTAATATATTGATCTACAAAAGTTAAAGAGGCTCTCCTAAATCACGAATGCGATTAATGGACGCCTCTTTTGTGCCGATAGCAATAAAATTAACACGTTAGTTATATATGCCATATAACCTTGTAAACATAGCTAAAATACTAATACCATTTGATTATGATTAAAATACGTCACATAGCACAGTTGCTCTTTTGTTTGCTCATTTCGACTCATGCTTTTTCAGCGGAGTGGAATGAAACAGAGATGAGAGAGTGCAAGAACTTTAATGCTAATTGGAGATTTATACTTGGTGATAACCCCGAATTTAGAGAGACATCTTTTGATGACTCTGAGTGGCGAGAGCTTACGTTACCTCACTGGGCACAAAACTAGCATATCCGCAAAAGTACTGATAATAAGCGTTTTCAGACCATTGTTCCACCACTGACTCATCGGAGATATTTCTCACGTGCTTCAAAATAAGCAATCCGACCATTAGGCGAATGGGTTTGGCTGGACGTGATGGCTTTGAGGAGTAGAGCGGCAAGAATTCATGCTCAAACATCTGCCAATCAACGAGATGTGAGAGTTTGTAGAGTGGATGGTTGTGACTAAGCTGATCCTCAAAAGATGAAAATAGCGACGTTTGATCTCGACGAATGGGTGTTGGTTTCATAAACAATATCTGCAAGTTTTACACCATAAAGATATAAAAACTTGCAGATATTTCCAAATTCTCAACGCATTTAATTTGCTAAAAATCAATGCGTTATATCCTGTTTAAGGGTCGACTATGTAATGATACAAGGTATTTTTGGGGCGATCGCTATTCGTCTATCGCTAACCTATATCTTCAGTTTTATAGAGCCTGTGTCACTCTTTAGAATTGGATTAGCAACTCCTATTGCAACAGCTGTTCAGGTGTTGATGTGTCTATATTTCATCTTAAAAGTTGACAAGAAGATCAAACGTAATATTTCAGAGAAATGATAAGTATTAGTGCTATTATGCGTTTAATATCGAAAATCACCCCTATTTATAGCTATTAAAGCTCTGTTTTTTAGCAATATGTTGTTATTGTCTAGCATGTTATATTATAGTAGTTTTGTAAAAGAAGAAAAACAATTAAAATATACTATATTATGTCAGCAATTACAGTTATCTATGGCTCAACAATGGGCAATACACAAAGTGCAGCGGGTAGTATCGCATCAGCTCTTAGTGCACACACAGTGACAAAACTTGATGTCTCTAAGGCTTCAAAGGAGATCTTCGAGGGTGCTGAGGTTTTAATCCTCGGATCATCGACTTGGGGGTTAGGAGACCTTCAAGATGACTGGGAGTCAGAGATTGACACCCTCAGATCGTCAAATTTATCAGGAAAGAAGGTGGCTCTATTTGGATGTGGTGATGCTGATTCATATTGTGACACATTTGTTGATGCAATAGGTATTCTCTATGAGGCAGTTGTTGAAGCAGGTGCTACAGTAGTTGGAAAAACTTCAACAGAGGGTTATGGTCACTCTCTATCTCGCGCTGAGGTTGATGGTGAGTTTGTTGGATTGGCTCTAAACGACTCTGATTCAGATAATGATAGTAAAATAGCGTCATGGTGCGAGGCTATTAGTGTTCAACTTTAATATCTAATATATTTTTATTTTATGCAAGTACTATGTCATCACATATATGAGTATCAAAAGGGGCTACGCCACTTGGTACTCCACACAATGAGTTCATTAGACAGAGAGGCTGCTGAGCAGAAACTTAGTCGATATGATGTCGATTATATGATTACCGAACTCTCAAATGGGAATATTAATATCTTTTTCGGAAAAAATGAGTGTGTAGATGTTGTACGTTCGTTTGGAAATGTACCTCTCAACCTCTTAACTGTGGAGCAAGATTTTATCCTAGGTATTATGTTGGGTTATGATCGATTGGCACAATGCAGTCGATATTTGAAGCGCAATGAGTCGAACCGCACTCCGATCTCAATTAAAGATGGTCGTGTGGAGACGATCTCGGCAGAGAGTCTAAATTTCCAAAATATCGGATTAGCATAGGGATTAGTGTCAATATTAAACGCCTGAAATCTGTTTTAAATTATACTTGCGAAAGTATCTATTTTGTCAAATAAATCTCGCATGTTGAGGCTGTCCAAAATCACGAAAGTGATTAAGGACAGTCCTTTTTTTTGTGTAAATTTCAAATTTCTACTACCATATCAAGATTTACAGAGGCAAAATAGCCCTCCTACGCCATCTGAGTA
>JBCQUC010000018.1:0-36947 GCA_047174275.1 Rikenellaceae bacterium
GATGTTTTAGTTCAAACTCTATGTTGCTAAGTATCTTTTGCACTAAACGAGATGCCTTAACAAGATACCTATTCTCTGGCAGGTGATGTAAAGCTTCCATTACCTCTATTTCCACATATATAAGCTGTGCGATAAATTCTTTATAATCTATCATCTCGTTGTAAAGGCTAAGTACCTCTAACGCAAAATCGTCATAATCAGCACACGTTAAAATGTCATTGTCACCATCGCCACCATTAATGCTTTTTTTAAAAGCGGTCTCTCCATTAAATGTTTAAAATTCATTGTTGTTAAAATATTTTTATGAAAATTGTTGTGTCTTTAATATGCTTTATAAAGATACATGAATTTTATATTCACATAGATGCAATTCAAATTATAGAGCGTGTTCGAGTTCTATATCAAGGAATACAAATAGGCCGCAAGGTATGGAAATAGAGCATTTATCCCCATCAAAGGAGAGATTTTCACCTGTCGCTAAATTTTTGATGCTCTTCACTTTTGCTGTGCCAAAAACTATAGTCGCCTCTTTCTCGGAAGGGTTGATATAACCACCATCAATGATTGTAACTCGAAGATGTTTTGGTGCTGATTGTGCTGCTACCCAACCTACTTCGCCCTTTACTGTTAGAGGTAATTTCTTAGCCCCTTCCTCGATCGCCTGCTCCACAACTTTGTAGTACTCTTTTGGAGAGTAATGTTCCGTGCGCTCTGCATCTGCATAGTAGTAGCGTCCATCGGTGAAGAACTCCTTTGTGATGCCCTTATAGAGTGGGTGCATATGGCTCTCTACACTACCACGTGATGCTGTAGCATCATAGGGCGGTGTTAGCATTACGTGACCATTGTTGTACGACGAGATAAAGTTCAGACGTCGCTCTTTAGCTCCTGCCCCGTAGCGAGAGAAGTCCCACTCTGTTGTTGGTGCTGCAGGCCACGTCCCGTTCAGACGACCCATCACCCACGGATTCCCTGCCTCTTGCTCGGGGTCGAAGAGGGTTGTCCACTTCACACTATTACCCTCGTCTAACCACTTCTGGTCGGGATGTACTATTGACAATCTCACGGGGTTGAAACTTACGATCTCCTCTCGCTTTGGTACATATAGTAACCCCTTTGCAATCATCTCCCACAACATAGACATATACTCTTGATCGACCTCGAAATTGTCGATATATTGCGCTCCAAATGAGATATGATATATCATATTGCGCAAGAATCCATTAGGCAAATTTTGGTGTGAGAATTGGCGTAGACGGTTATAGCTTGCATTGTCTCGTGCGCAGCGTGTTCCCCAACTATTCACTGCACCGCTCATCCAAACTCCTACACGTCCCATCAAACTTAGCTCCATAGATTTGTCGGTTGTCTCCTCCATTGATGGGACAAATACATCGGCATATTTTCCTGAGACAAGATCTTTCCATTGTGGCTCATAGACATTACCCAACCAAAATAGGTGTTTCGAGCGAATATATAGTTTACTATTATGCTCCTTAGCGTGGTTAGCAAGTGGATATACATAATTCTCCATCAACCAAACAGCATCTTCGCCTCGTCCCTCCATCTCGGGGAAGATTAACACGGTCTGTTGGTCATCACCTGTGAGTGACATAATTTTACGCTGGGTATCAGGGCTATTATAGAATGGATCATTGCCGTGACCGCCCCACATTGCCATACCTTTTGAGTCACCTTTGTAGGCTTGCGATACATTCTTAAGGATCTGATCTTGTGTCAATTTGTACTGCTGGCGACGATCTCTACGATCTCTGTAAAATTCATTCTTCATAGTATCACGACTCCACGACGCAGGATTCTCTGTGCCCTTGGGATTTCCGTGGTTTAGGAATATTGGTGACGGATAACGGCTGTGAATGCGATCTGTAATAATCTTTGTATCGGGGTTCTTATTTGGTGACTCCGACATAAAACAGACTACGGGACGGCTATCGAGGCTCTCCCATTTAGGTAATTTGAATCCGTATAAATCTTTGACAACCTCTTTACTATTAGACAAGATTGATGTTATATTTCCTTTAGGCACAAGATCTTCATACTCCTGTTGCCACTTCTTATCGTTGAGGTCAAAGATGTGAATGCAGTTACCTCCTCCTTGCTCACTCGCCAAGATTATCTTTGTGTTGGTAGCATCTTTTGTTATGTCGTTGTAGGCGTATTTTGTTGCTAACGTAGTTGTTGATTGCGCTGTATTCTCATCAGATGGGAGGATTATACACGATCCGAATAGAATCAAACACTGCTCTTTGCCTCCGATCTTCACCGCCTCACTCTGTGTTACACGATAGCCAAACTTCTTACTCTCGTCGGACGCAATTTTAGCCGCAGCAAAAGTATTGAGCATCTTACCATCGAGATCTACCTCAACTATATAACCAACTCGTGTATCTTTTGACGAGCCGAACAGAATACGATCATCACGTTTTGGGTCGAGATTGTTGATTGACATATCGCCGAAAGTGGTTGCTGTCTTAGATGTGTAGTATGCGTAGGGCGTCTCCTCTAATGGGTTGAATAGGTATAGACCACCACGTGCCGACATACTATTTGTTACACCGTGCAATACCAAGACCTCCTCGCCAGTTGCTCGTCGAGCTGTGCGCAAGAAGTTGGCTATGTGTAAATTTTTGCCAGGTCCTCCATTGTTTACGCCCTTCTCTCGTGAGTAGCTCTCTGACGCTACAGTCTTTACGAGTTTGCCTTTTGCATCGAGATAGTAGATATTCAGATCATAACCTCCGCAGACAATATATGGGTTGCCTCCTGAGTGAATAAGAGTAACAGCATTCATAGGTGTTTCGCTCGGGCGAAACGACCATAGCTGCTTGCCGCTCTCGTCTACGCAATAGAGCGACCCGTCGCTATTTGCAGCGAATGTCTCATCGCTACCATCGCCATCCACATCGGCACAATATATATCTTGATTGAAGTAGCCTGAGAGTTTGTTCTCCCAAAGTAATTTACCATCAAAGTCGTAACAGAGAAGAGTTCCTTCATAGCTGCTCGCTACGATATATGGTCGCTTGTTAATCTCGGCAGTTGTAACCTTTGAGATTGTATAAGGGGTTTCTATGCTCTTTAGTGGCGCAGCACTGAGCGCAGCAATCGACGCAACGGATAGTAGAGTTAGTAGTTGTTTAAGTGGTTTCATTATTTTTTCTTTTGTAGTTATAATGCAAAGGTTATATATTTTCTTTAGAAAAAAGTATTTGAGGGTTTATTTTGTGTCTGTCGTGATATTATTGAGCTAATTTCAGATAAAATTACTATCTTTGTTCTACAACCGTAACTAAAACTATTATAAATGTTTAAACCAATATATGACCTGTTTGCTCTTTCTTTTACTTATATCGATCTGCTCAGTAGATGTAGCCCGGGCGATAGCACTTACACCCCCCGAACTATCAAAACACTACACGACCACAGATGGGCTGGCCATCAATGGTGTAAATGCAATGTGCCGTGATCGTCGTGGCTATCTATGGATCGCTACATATGATGGACTAAACCGATATAACGGACATCAATTCACAACCTATAATATGCAAAATAGCGCGAATGCTTTTGAGAGCAATCGTATGCGCTCTATTTGCGAACTGTCCAATGGGGATATTTTAATAGGCAACGACAATGGCATTACACTCTTCAACTATGATACGGCACGATTTAAGCCTCTTTCACTTGATAACATAGAGCGCAAAGATATAAATTGCATTGTACGGGAGATATTAATATCTGGGGATAAGTCTGAGGTCTATTGCTTCACAGAGAGGGATGGTATATTAATCTACGACATTGACCTAAGTTTCAAGCGGCAACAACAATATATTGACGACGCTATATGTAATGATGCAATGGTTCTCGACAATCACATATTAATAGTGTCGACTTCAAAGGGTTTAGAGTATCACAATATGCGAAATGGCGAGGTAAAAAGCATATTGCCTGACATAGTAAAATACGCTAACTACACGCTTAAAATATCCTCAGATATTGTGGCTGTCGCACTTCAGAAGGGTATACAGTTGTTTAATGTAAACAATGAAGGTAGAGACTACTCATTTAAGCCATCAAGTGAAGTGTACTACCCTCAATCTATGTTCCGCACAATATCTGTGGATGAGAATAACAGAGTGTGGCTCGGCACAAAAGTTAGTGGCGTTAGGATTGTCGAACTTTCAGAGCTCGGTAATTCGAGTGCTACAATGTCAATCCTCCCCAAAGAGCGAGTGAGTTCGGTGCTATTTCATAATGGTACTAACAAATGGGTCGCTACATTTGATAATGGAATATATTGTATAGATGACTCAAAGAGAGCATTCAAAGGGATAGAGACAACATATTTGAACTCTTTACAGAAGATAAATCAAATAGTGCCATATAGTAATGATAAGTTATTGCTATGGGCTTTATCGAATCAGGTAGCACTATATGATATAAAAAGTGGCACTATTAACCACGCAAAATTGGGGCTTACGAAGGAAGAACTTACAAATTTTCGCAGAATAGCCTATGATAGTAGTGGTATAATATGGTTTTTAATAAGTCGAGTTGATGACTCCTACCTAATTGCTGTCAACCCCCAAAATGGTGTTGTTAAGAGATTGCGCCACGATGCATTCCCTCGTTTTAACGTTTTTAGCGGATTCGCATTAGAGAGGGATTATAATGGTGATATGTGGATATCTTCACCGACTGAAATATATAGAGTTTCGATCACAAAGGAGCTGCAAATCAGTGGCGTTGAATCATTATCGAAGAATCCATATTTTGAGACACGAAAGATCCGCCCTGCGAGAGTTATATACTCCGACTCTTACCGAGATCACATCTGGATTGGGTGTACGACTGATGGACTTTATAGATTAACATTAAAGAGCGATGCACCCCTCTCGGAGGCTAAAATAGCGCACTACACAAACGACAAGTATGATATAAAATCATTGTCGAGCAATACCGTCTCGGCTATCTGCCGAACTCCAAATGGCACGCTATACATAGGTACTGAACACGGAGGATTGTGTCGAGCGACCGAGAGTGCAGATGATATTCAGTTCAAGCGATATATGCAAGTTGATGGGTTATCTAACAATGTCGTAAAAGGTATATTATCGGATCAAAATGGAGAGCTATGGATCTCGACAAACATAGGGTTAAATCACTTCGTGCCGAGAACGGAGCAGTTCACGGTCTATCGTAATATTGATGGAATCCCATTTGAGAACTTCAACTATACGAACATTCGATATGCCAATGGAACAATGGCGTTTTCGGGAGGTAATAACATACTATCTTTTAATCCAATAGATATTTCTAATAGGGAGGAGCAACCCAATATATGGTTCTCAACACTCTCAATTAATGACAATATTGTTGAGTCGGGTGAGGAGCTGGAAGGTCGTGTTGTCCTCCAGAAATCTCTCACAGATGGAGATTTTATTGAGCTAAAGTATGATGAAAATAGAGTTGCCATCGGTGTTGATGTAATATGTAAATCGAACTCCGACAACTACAAAATACAATATAAGTTAGAGCCTCATTCTCGAAGTTGGTCAACGATTACAGCCTCCGATGGCAAGATACTTTTTGATGGACTTCAACCAGACACATACAAGCTCTCTGTGAAGTGTTGTAATTTTTATGGAGTGTGGTCGGAGGCTAAAGAGCTGACAATAAAGATCACGCCACCACTGTGGAAAACTACGGCGGCATACGTCACCTATTTAGTACTCTTCTTTATCGTGCTTGGAGTTGTTTTGTATGTTATATTCCACCTGCTTGCTCTGCGACATCGTCTTGAGATTGAGGTTATATCGAAGCGTAATTTGGAGAATATGAATCGTGAAAAGCAACGTTACTTCTCGAACATCTCTCACGAGCTAAAGACCCCACTCACGTTGATTCTTGCCCCTATTTCGGTGCTTAGCGAGAAGTTCAAGCTCGATGTAAATGTGACGCATAGCCTCAATGTGATAAATCGCCAATCGAAGAAGATGTTGCAGCTCATAGATTTGGCTCACAATGTTCAGCTGGAATCTGACAATATGCTCGAACTTAAACCCTCTATTTTTGACTTCAAGAGGTTTGTTGGCGAGATAATACAAGACTTCAAATATTACTCCGATAGCGATAGTAAAAAGCTGATAATAAATAGCATAGAGAGCGATGTAATTGTTAATGCAGATAAGAGTCTCATAGAGAAAATTATGAACAACCTTCTATCTAATGCCTTTAAGCACACTCGCCAAAACGACACCATTACATTTAGCTATACGGCAGATGATAATATGCTAACATTTACGGTTGAGGATAGCGGCTACGGAATTGATGAGAAAGATCTTCCTCGTATCTTTGAACGATTCTATCAAGCAAAAAAGCGTGGCGCAGCTAACATTGGAGGCACAGGCATCGGTCTTACATTCTCTCAAACTATTGCACGACTTCACGGCGGTGAGATAGATGTAGAGAGTAAGTTTGGTGTAGGTACTAAATTCACGGTGCGCCTACCTATCGTCGAGGATACTACGCTCTATGAGAGTGAAGAGATCACGGAGATCCCTGCAACAGAGAATATGGAGGCGACTATGATATTGGGCGATATGAATATTGACTCAATAAAAGTTCGTGAGGATCTACAAGGCTCTATGGTCTATTTGGTGGAGGATAATCCCGATATGCGAGAGTTCTTGGAGGGTATCATTAAGCAGTTCTACAACGTACAATCGTACAGCAATGGCGTGGAGTGTCTCGAGGCGATGAAGAGTGGTTGGCCAGACATCGTTCTTACGGATGTTATGATGCCTCAGATGGATGGCTATGAACTATGTAATGCTATCAAAAATAGTGCACTCACGAGCCATATACCTGTGATTATGCTCACCGCCTGCTCTACTATCGATGAGAAGATCAAGGGACTCTCTTGTGGTGCGGACTCCTATATTCCGAAACCATTTTACCCACGTCACACCATCACTCGTATTGATGCGCTGCTCTATAATCGCAAAAAACTACGAGATCGCTTCTTGGTTGATGAGGCAATAATGAAGGGTCCAACGGCTGGAAATAAAGATAACGAATTTATGAACAATCTATATAAGCTCTTCTCTGACAACTTGAGTAATGAAGATATTGACCTTGATGAGATAGCGGCTCAGATGTGTGTAAGCAGAACCCTATTTTTCCAGAAGATTAAGGCGATAACCAATGATTCGCCATATGAATTATTGAAAAATTACAGGTTGAAACGTGCTGCCGAATACTTATCTGTTGGCGATGTACAGGTTAATGAGGTGAGTTTCCTCGTTGGGTTCAAGAGCCGCACGCACTTTAGCAAACTCTTCAAAGATAAGTATGGACATACCCCAGGCAAGTACTCTAAGTTAGCAAAAAGTGGAGAGCTATAAAGAGAAGAGACCATTCGCTCAATAGTCGGCGAATGGTCTCTTCTTAAAATATGTCAGATATTAGTTAAACTCTAACTTGCTGCCATCAAGAGTTTTAAGTATTTGTGTAGCAGAGCCGCTATATCTGTTGTTTTCAAATATAACACCCTTTGCGTGGTTCACTGTGATAGCTGGGTTTGTGCCATATATCGGTGCGTAATCAGAGCTTTTTGTGATTGTATTACCCGAGAACTCAAAGCCATCTACATTCGAGATCTCCAATAACAAGTTATCGAAGTGGTTGAATGTGTTGTTCTTCACGACGATGTTACTAAATGCAGTATTGCTATTTTTGAGGTCGGTATGTAGACGAATAACGCCACGATCCAATCCACTTGTGTTGCAATCTTGGAAGGTGTTACCCTCGATTGTGACATTTGCTGCATTGCCCGACTCATACCACAAACCACTCTCTACGGGCAACAAAATCGCCTCCATCTCGGTGTGGAATAGGTTGTTTCTCACAATAATGCTTTTTGGTGTCGAGATCAACAATCCACGTGCACGATTGCGACTGATGTTACACTCCCCAACCAAAACATCTGGATATGCGCTCAGATTCTCTACAAGATCACCCGCCTGAATATTCGATGGGATCTCCTCCTTAAATGTAATGAGCCAGTAGCGACCATTCACCATTCTGCTGCTCTCGACTGTGAGTTTGTCGTAGTGGTGGAACGACTCCTCGATACGAACGATTCCAACCTTGTCGCCACTCTTTGCCACTTGGAAACCGAGCTGCTGATAGTGCCCTGCTCTAACTCCGATCGTGTGAGAATCAATAACATTCATCACCTCCTGATATGTGCCGTGTACATTCATTGCATCGTCCAACTGATTGGTAAATGTGCAGCCTCGAAGCGACACCTTGCCACGGCAACCAACGAAGTGTGTTGCATCGGCAGTAGTGGAGATCATTCGTCCATTCGATGGCTCGATCGTGCAGCTATATAGGTCAACATTCTCGCAGTTCTCAAACAAGAAACCCATACCTGCAGCGTGGTGAACGACAACCCCCTCTGCACTAAAATTCTTGACATTATCAACCTTAAAGGCAGGAGCAAATCGATTTATTCCCTGTTCGCCCTTCATCACAAGCACCATCCCCACCTCTGGAAGATCCTTCTTCTGTCCATATATACGAACAACACCCTTTACAATCTCCTTTGCCGCAACTTGCGACTCTTTACCGAACTCCTTGATATAGGCATCATTCTTATCCTGCATATACTTATACTCAAATGCTGGATAGTTAGGCTTTAGTCGCTTAGATGTCGAAACGCCACACAACTCAGTCTTGTAGGCTGGCTCTTTGCGCTCAGCATCAAAGAACATTGTCTGCCCCATCGAGTGAGAGTAGTATGGCTTAACGAAGGTGAGCTGCTCGTTTCGTATCTCGTATGGATATTTGCTCGAAATCTTAAGATCGAAGCTACGCTCCTCTTCGTTGGTCGCTACCACAACACCCTCGCTATGAAAACTATCGGCAAAGTCGATCGTGAGATTTTTAATAGTGATGTCGCTACTATCCTCGATTAAGAATGGAATCATTCGTCCGTGAAAGATAAATGTCGAACCATTACCATCGATGGTGAGATCTTTAATGTTTTTCAGCGGAAACACAATGCGGGCTAACTGATCGTTGTGGTTCGAGATATAGACAAACTGCTCCTCTGCCATCTCTGGATAGAAGTGGTATGTTCCCTTCTCGAAACTCAAATTCTGAGAGCCACTCTCCTCAAGCCCCTCAATAGCGTTTAGCACCGTAACTGTTGCATCATCACGACAATCGAGAGAGATCTCAACGTTTGATGTCGAACAGGTCAAGGAGCAGGATTGCAGGAGCAATATTGCTCCCATTGTAATAGATGCCAAAACGTTGACATAACTCTTTTTTAATCTCATATATTATGCTTTATTAATTCAGATCAATCAGTTCTGTTGTAGTTGAAAATGATGATAGAGACAACACACTCCCCTTTTCAGGCAACTCAACATTATCCTCAAAATAGCTAATGGTCAAACGCCCAGAGAGTGTTGAACTACTATATAAAACTTCATAGACCATATACACCGATTCCGAAACATCCTGTCTATATGTTATTGTATATACGCCACTCTCTTCAGTATAGCTCCAATCCGACATCTCATATTTAGTAAGATTTACATTATATTCATAGATAAAGAATTGTTGTTCGGGATAGATATAATACGCTTCAGTGTCAGTAGATGAGATAGCAACTGTTAGAACTTCTGTCTCCACGAGATCGTTCTCTTGCCACCTCTTCTCCTCACAAGAGGAGAGAGTTAATGTGGCGATTATAATAGCGAATATATATATTATTTTTTTCATATCTTATTTATTATTTTTTATTCATTACTCTTCGTTTAGCGAAATTGCATCGATGTAAAATATGCCATTAGCACCTAATCCCGAAAAATCGGACGTTCTAACTCTGATCTGACTACTTGATATTGTCACCCCTGTTGTGGGCGTAACAGAGCCTGTATACTCAACCCATTTTCCCTGTTCGATGGCGGTAAGATCAATTAACTGCATCTCATTTGAATTATCAAAAGCAAACTGGAGATTATTTGATGAATATACAACTTTTCCACTATCATCTGTATATGACGTACCTTCAGAGAGGCTCTCTACATAGATTTGACACTTAAAATTATAGGTTACACCAGAGGTAAAAGTAATATCGGGAGTAATATCAGAATCAAGTGTTACCTTCACTGCTCCATAAGCCTCTACCGTCACTCCATCCTCAGCATAAGTATTAGCTGCTGGAGCTTCAATAACATACTTCAGAACACCTTCACGTCCCTCGAAATTGCAAATCTCAACATACGAATTCTGTGCGCTTTTTGCATCTTTGATATATGCTGCCGTCCATCCTTCAGCTACGATGAGTGAGTTGTCTGGATCAGCTTCCCCCAAGAAATTGAAGTACAAAGGGTTGATATAACCATATGGTGCAACATCAATAGTAAATCCGTCAAGGGTATCATTGCCATCTGCTGAGTTTATTTTAAATGTCGTAGCATCGTAACTCAACTCTACTGCCGTAATATCTGAATTTTCATAGCCATCAAATGTTATCTGCAACTTATTATCCTCAACAATCTCGACCTTCGAAGCATATGCGTTATTAATCGCTCCAAATCCATCTGTCGAAGTCACTTTAAAAGCGCCCTCTAATCCATCTGCCAATCTTGTATCTAAAGACTCTGTGAATTGCACCTCAAATACATTGTCACTGACTTGCGAAGAACTATTCTCAATAACCTCTATCTGGTTATTTACGACTGACACTGAGATGGGAATGTCTACACTAACCTTTGTCGATGGAATATAACTACTAACCTCATCGCGTGAGGCAAGTAGTGTAAAGCCCGTAATGTCTGTTGATGTAATCTCATCAAATGTATATATTGTACCCTCCTCTTCATCAGGTGACATATTAGGCACTGTCCACGTCTGTGAAGTTGAACGGTAATCGCTGTCATCATTGTAGTCGAAAAACAATTTTTCACCCTGTTTTAACTCAATATAAGTCAACTCCATAGCATCAATGTCTTCATAGCCGCCAATAGTTAGCATCTCGGTCTGTATATCATCAAGATCGACCTTATATACGGTATAGCCTGGTGCAAGGTCGCAATATGATTCGATGGTATAAACCTTTTCCAACAACCACAATCCACTCGCCTCTTGATATACCGACTCAATAGCCTCAGATGTTGTGGATGTAACTTGGCTCTCAAATTGGTTGCGCAGCGTAACTGTAATCTCTCCAGATCCCTCGAATAACAGGTAAAAATCAGTAGCCTCACTTGTAGTCCCATCAACCACTGAAGTTAGATCATTGGGATCACTAATCATTCGTGCATTACCCGTAACCTCCCACTCGTGCGTTACTGCACCTATTGAGGCATCTCGAAAAAACGCATAATCACCAACATAAACTGTTGCAGTTTTTGTTTGTGGCACTGTACTATCTGTAGTAGATAGGTATGATGTCCACGCTACGTCTGGTGCGATGTCGTATATTGCATCTTTTGTACAGCTTGCTGTAATAAATGCTACGGCTAATATAAATATGTATCTTTTCATAACTCTTATCTTATTTAAAAATATTAGGATTGGTCTCTAACTCCGACATCGGTATTGGATAATATGCGTGAGTTTCATAGCTGAAATTATTGTATGACAGGTCATACTCAAAATCGACAATTAGTCCTGTTGACGACCCGCTTTTATATTGTACCTCATTACGCACTATACTGTTCTTTTCGGTGCTTTTCTCTACACCTGACGCCGTTGTTACGGTGCCATTTACTGCATAATATGTCGCTTCGCTCAACTTCTTGAAGTTAGATTCCAACATTCCCCAACGTCGAAGGTCTATCCAGCGCATCATATGGCCTTCGAGCGAACACTCCAAAGGTTTGTCGACCTCTCTGAGTTGTGTCATAAGCGATGCCTGATCGTAACTCTTACCATCATATGTAAATCCATCACCTTGATCTGTGCCGAGTAAGATCAATCCCCAACGCTCACGAATAGCATTGATGTATTGGAGTGCCGCTGGGATATCGTTCTTCTCTATTAAACACTCTGCATACATTAGATAGACCTCAGATAAACGGTTTACCATTATGTTCATCCCCGACTCCTTAACATCGGCTGATCTGGTCAAACAATCGCTATACTTGCGATAAAAACCAAACCCATAAGTGGTGTAATACATAGAGGCACCTCGACTCGACTCTGGCACTGATGCACTGAGGTAGTATGGAGTGTAAATATCCTCCCATAGACCAACCATTGCAGATGCTCGTAGTGGCATAAGTGTACGAATCTCGATGCTCTCCTCGCCATCAGTTCCAACCTGCACATATTCATTACGAGGGTTATTGGGATCGATACTCTCCGACTGATAGGCATTTGCCAACCACGCAGGGAGATAGTGACCATCATTATAGCGAGTTGAGTAGTAACCTACAGTTTGATAGAAGTTATAAGGATCTGTAATCGACATCTCGGACTGAATCGAGGCACTATATACAATCTCAAATATCGACTCTGAGTTCATCTCGTTCTCCTCTGTAAATAACTCCAAATGACTCTGCACCAACTCATAACCGCAATCATCAATCACATAGCTGAAGAGAGACATTGCAGCGTCCAATTTTTCACTATCGCCCTTCTCACTAAATTCATAAAGGTAACTTGTTCCCAATATTGTTGCCGCTGCGCCACTTGTTACACGCCCCAAATCGGTCGTGTTCTCATAGGCGATTGGCAGGTTCTCGTAGGCATATCGCAAATCCTCTCTAAAAAATGAGATAACATCATCCGATGGTGAAACAGGTAGATAAAAGTCCTCTATTTCAATTGGGATCTCGTCAATGATGATTATCTCTCCATTGTTAAAGGCAGAGTGTAGATAAAAGTGAAATAAGCCTCTAAAGAAGCGAGCTTGTGCCATAAGTTCAACCCACGATTCTAACTCGCTATCATCCGAGAGTGACTGTTTTATGCTATTCAATCCCCTGATTGCTTGATTCGCTCTATTGATACCCTCGTAACACGCCTCCCACTTCTCTTGAATAAATTCAGAGGTGTTATTGTAGCTATGAATATAGCACATATATTCATCTCCACTATTCTCAGGCACAGGTCGTCCTGCCGCAGGCCACGCTAAATCAGCTCTAAATGATTCGAGGTGAGTTTGTAAAATAGCCTCATTACGTAGTGTTGCATATATTGCTGTGACACTCTGATTACACTCCGAAATATTTGACCAAAACTCCTCTGTTGAACTTGCGTATGGATTCTCTTGTGTCAAAAAATCTTCGCACGATGACAGTCCGAAACCGAACAATGCCAATGTCATCCATTTAAATATATTTAATTTCATAATTGTCATACTGTTTTATAGTGTAAAATTCAATCCTGCCGAATATGTTACAGAGGCTGGGTAGTTTGCCTTATCGAGACCCATAGATTTGATACTTCCTCCAACTTCTGGGTTATATCCACTGTAATTAGTTATCGTTATGGGATTCTGTGCATTAATATAGAAGCGAGCCTTTGTGATTGACAACTTCTTAAGTACCTTTTTGGGTAAAGAATAACCAAGTGTAATACTCTTTAGACGTAGATAAGAACCATCTTCCAACCAAAGATCAGTATACCCTTTATAATTAGCGTGGCTATCATTATCACCTCGATAAGATGGGATTGATGATGTCGGATTAGACTCTGACCATTGGGCCAAAAGATTCACATTGCGACCCTCAGAGTATGAGACCATCTTCGCTCCATTCATAATCTCGTGCCCCAATGCTGAATACCACTGCATCGAGAAGTCGAATTGTTTGTATGTAATATTTGTATTAAAACCAATCTCATACTTTGGCAATCCGCTGCCTGCATAGACTCTATCGGCACTTGTTATGTTACTATCACCATCAGTGTCGTTATAGATCAAATCACCCATCTGGGCACTTGAATCAATTTGTTTGTACTCTGCTAACTTTTCCTGTGTGTCGACGATGCCATTGGTTGTGAAAATGAAGAATGCTCCCGCCTCATAACCTTGTGCCAATGCAGTTACCTGATCGCCACTAATTCCAGAATCTGATGTCAAGATAAATGAATCGGTAGTAGGCAGAGATGTGATCTTATTATCATTCGTGCTAAATGTACCATTCATTTGGATTGAGAAATCTTTATTAAAAGAGTGGCTGTATGACACAGCAAGTTCATATCCTTGATTAGTCATATTTCCAACATTATAAATCATAGATGTTCCATCATAAACTCCAGCACTTGATGGTAGCGTGACATCAAATAGCATATCCTTTTTACGGGTATTATAGTATTCAGCAGTAACAAGAAGTTTATTGTTAAAAAATGCCATATCAATACCAAAGTTATCCTGAATAGTAGTCTCCCATTTAATATCATAGTTTGAATAAGCGTCTTGAGCTGCACCATAAAGAACCTCTTCACTACCAGTCTGTCCAAATGCAGCGTCATAGCCGTAGTTAATATAGTTGGTATAGCTGAAGTTAGAGAAGCTTTGATTTCCTGTTGTTCCGTGACTTGCACGTAGTTTCATTGTATTTATTGTTTTGTGAAGTCCGCCCCAGAATGGTTCATCTGATATATTCCAAGCACCCGACACCGATGGGAAATAACCCCAGCGATTTGCCGAACTAAAACGAGACGAGGCATCAGCACGAATACTGGCACTAACCATATAGCGACTCTTCCAGTCGTAAAGAATACGTGTCAATCCTCCTACCAAAGTGTTTGTGCCGCTACCCAAAGATCCAACTGTTGCATTAATTACAGTAGAGTCAAAACTCTCTACATTATTATCCATAACGCCCTCTTGAGTAGCTGTAAATCCCGAACTCGAATACTTCTCTGTGCTAAATACACCCAATGCGGTGATAGAGTGGTCGCCAAATTTCTTCTTATAGTTAAGACTAACATCCCACGTAGTCGATGATGTGTTGGTTGCACTATTCTTTACCCAACTCAAATCTATATCATTTGCTAACTCACCTTCAGTGTCATAGATCTCTTGAAATGGGCGGAAGTACTCTTCAAACGCAGCTACAAGCCCCGTAGATATTCGTGTACTTATATTAAAATCATTGGTTATATCGTATCCCAGAGTAAAGTTTACTGTCGCACGATATGTACGCCAATCATCTGTAACATTAATCAATTTCGAGACCATACCTCGACTTGTTTGAAACGCTCCAGTTGTATTGTAAATTGGTTCAGTGTCGCCAGCTACAACTGTTGTCTGGATTGGACTATAACTAATAGCTTGCGAGATCATAGAGGGTGAACCGACCTGTTTATCATCTATCGAGAGATTGACATTTGCACCAATGGTGATCTTTTTATTTTTATATGTTATGTTAGATCGTGTATTGAATCGTTGAAACCCTGTATTTATCAATACTCCCTCTTGATCGTAGTATCCAGCCATTACGCTATATATAACCTTTTCACTACCACCAGAAACTGTAGCAGAGTAGTTCTGCGTACTCACCAATCCGCCTGGGAATATAACGCTTAATAGGTCTGTGTCATTACCATAATAGCTTGATTGGTCATTGAGTTGAAGCGTTATATTATCGTCTGTCGCCCCCTTAATATTTCGACCATATACAATATCAAAATATGTTTGTTGGGTTGCATTCATTAGATTCAAACTCTCGTTAAGTTCCTGGATACCATACGATGCATTAAATGTAACCTTTGCGGCACCCTTCTGTCCCTGCTTTGTTGTGATAAGTATCACACCCGCAGCTCCTCGTGTACCATATATTGCACAAGATGCAGCATCTTTCAAGATATCCATTGTCTGAATTTCATTAGGACTAATATTAGGATCGCCATCGTAAGGGACTCCATCAACTACATATAACGGAGTGTTTGAACCAGAGACAGAACTAACACCACGGATTAGAATTGTTGCCGATTCTCCTGGCGCACCACTTGAGTTAATAACGTTTACTCCTGAAACGAGACCCTGAAGAGCATTTCCCAAATCTGAAGTAATTGAATTGTCCAGAGCATCAGACTTTACTTGGGCTACGGCTCCTGTTAACTCTTTCTTCTTTACTGCGCCATATCCGATCACCACAACCTCTTCGATAAGTTTATTGTCATCTTGGAGGATTATAGTTATATCATCCTGTCCATCCATATTAAAGTTTTGGCTTGTAAAACCTATATACGACACGTTTATAGTCTGATTAGCAGACGTCAACCCTAACGAGAACTTTCCATCAATATCTGTAGTTGTACCCGTGGTTGTACCCTCTACTATAACTGTTGCTCCAATAATTGGTTGCTTAGCTTTGTCTAACACCAATCCTGTGACGGCTCTGTTCTGCGCCTGTAATGTACCACAGAACGCTAAGCAAATGAGCCATATAAAAGATATAAATATATTTTTTTTCATACTTATGAGTTGTTATAATTACTTATTAGAGTAATATGTTGGTGTTGGTACCGCTGAATCATCTGCTGCAACCCAATATAAATCACCCTCTGAAAGAGAGATGTCACTTCCACCATTTAGAAGCTCTGCCAATGATGAACCCATCTCTAATGTGTAGTGGTCATAATCATTCACACCATCCTCTAATATCATATTATGGTATGAGCTTGTACGACTCGGAAGGTTTCCACCAGAACTTAGCGATGTTATTGCGTAGATGATACCACTATCCCCTGCTTCGTACTTTAAATTATATACATAGTTACTTGACACATCTAAGTTTGTAACAGATGATGTTGATAAATAGCCAATTACACCAGCCATAGAAGCACTTTTTTCTCCTAATATAGTGTTGTTTGTAGACAGATTGTGAGCGATTGAAATAGCCTTATTCGCAGCTACCAAACCAGAGATAGACCCTACTCCGCTAATATTTGATGAATATGTGCCATATCCTGCGATAGTTGAATCTTCGACTGTACACCCAATAATGTTACAGGCACCTGATCCAACGATACCTCCTACATAGTAGCCAGACGATACTGTACAACCCTTAATCTTGCAGTTTTCGATCTTATGGAATGGTTCACTACCATTCGCTGCAACGAAACCAGCAATCGCACCAGCTTGTTTGTATTTTGTTGCAACTGCTGTGTTTGTAAAACTACAGTTATATAGTGTTACATTCTTGATCTCGACAGCAACCGTTGCTGTATTTGTCCCCACATAGCAAAATAGACCAATATTATTTGAATCCACAGTAGCTTTAGCTCCTTTAATTATGTATCCATCACCATCAAAAACTCCTGTAAAGGGATACGCTGAACTACCAACAGGTGTCCACCCATTGCTATCCCAATCAATATTGGATGCAAGGCGATAGTGAGCTGCCATTGCTGCGGTATAACTACTTCCAGACTTACTCATTGTATTTAGATATGCAAGTTGATTGGCATTCTCAATCAAATACGGATCACCATCAACACCTGTACCTTTCGCAAACTCCTCGGTCGAAGAGCCGTCCCAAACACTCCATACTGGTTTGTAGGGAGTAATAGCGATAGATATGTCATCGCCATCCTCCCACTCCGCAACCTCACTCTGACTTGTAAGGTTAAACGATAAAGCCTCATCAACATAAGTGATTTCGAAAACCAACTTATATAGAGTTAGAGGTTCTATATATATTGTATTGGGAAGATAGTATGTGTATGTTTTACTCTCTTTGTTAACAACAACATCAAATTTAATGTATGTGCTGTATGCCTCCAAATTCTGAGGTATAACAAATGCTTCATATGAGGCTGTCTGAAAATCTTCGACACTCTCACTCTCGCTCAATACTTCCTCATCAGTGGTTACTTGTTGAGTATATACATCTACTGGAGCAACCTCAGTATCAACTTTATATACCAATTCGTTTGTTGTGTCGAAAAGCCCAGAGTTATATACTTTGCCGAGATATATGTCGTTAATAGTTATTTCATCAATAGCGGCATCAGCTGCTTTGTTAAATTTGTAGCTTATATTTACCCTTGATTTGCCATTCTTGAGTTCTATAACTTTGTCTGGTTGAGCTGAAAACTCCATCGGAAATGAGGCTGCAACAATAGCTCCATCAACATCGTCGTTTGTGCTATATATATATTGAGCCTTTGCCCCACTTTCGCTCAACGCATTGTAGCACTCATCCTCTATATCATAGTCGTAAGAGACAACTATTCCATCATCGAACATCACCGATAAATCAGGTGCATCTGTAGTAGCAAATCCAATGTGGTCACTTAAAGAAGCCTTTGTAAGTATAGTCCTCTCCTGGAAACTATCAGACACCTCTGCCTTAAACGTAGTGTAATCAACAACCTCTTCGAGCGAGGTGCTACCATCGTAATCTGTTACCATCTCCTCACTACACGAGACAAGCAGTAGTAGTAACAAGGATGATAATCGTAAAAGTTTATTATTCATAATAAGTATGTTGTTTTAGAAGTTTTATAGTCAATTACTACATAGTGTAGTCAAATGCCAAAGAGAATAAGAAACTCTTTCCTGCCTCAAAATATGTAGGGATAAGAGAGTCATCAAGCAGATAGTCCATAGCATTTAGCGTGTTAATCATCAAAGAATAGCCAGAGTTGATATTCGTTTCCATACTATCTCCTGCTGGCACACGTCCTCGGTAAGTTAAAACGCCATTAGTACTTGAAATTAATTCAAGATTGACTCCATATAGATATTTTGTGTCGAAAATATATTTACCCGTATTGCTCAACGAGATAATACTGTGAAGATTTTTTAATGTAACAGTTGGTTCTACATACTCATTCCATCCAGTAATTTTAACCTCGACAAGTGCTGTGGCGTGGTGAAATGCTCTGTCTCCAGCAAAAGATAATATGCCGTTTTGTGGAATAACTCCATTACACTCTATCTCTGCGACTAAGAGGTCTGGCATTTGATCTCCATCTGATATAGATGTATTTGTACCATAATAAGCATATACGGTTTGAGGAGACTCCATCCAACTATATTCGCTGAGTGTGCGCCACTCGCCATCCTCAGAAAGGATAAAAATAACATCATCATCTGCAGCTCCGACGACAGTTATCATATCGCCACTCGTGAATAAAGATGTTGTTGGTGTTTCATCACCAGACTCTGATTGGTAGGATTGAACCTCTGCACGAGAGAGGGACAATGCCTCGTTTGTTTGTGGTGAGATCTGTTCTTCACCCGAACTGCAAGAACCCACAACGAGTGAGAAGGCAAGCAGAAAAAATAGAAGTGATTTTTTCATAATTCAATTAGTAGTTTATTTGTCGTTTGCTAAATTTTAGCGACAAGCTTGGTGAACTTGTCAAAAGCAAAAGTAGCATTTGTATATTTATAATTTGTCTCTATGAGTGCATAAAAAGTCTGTGATAGATTTTGGGTAAAAATCATCATTGAAGCACTATAATAAACATTTACAGCGACTTTTTATATACTCCTACATACTTCTATCTCGTTGTTATATACTATTTTTGTTATCAACAATATTTACTAAAACTATCAACTACTTATGAAACAAAAGATGAGACGAGGGTGGGTCTGTACATTGCTATCACTGCTATGTTCGACTTCACTTATGGCTCAGGTCGACACCCTGAGTTACACGACAAATGAAGAAATTACACACAGCAACTACCACCTTGGGAAAGGTCGCTCGGTGCAGCCAAAACGCAAGATGACCGTTAAGTGTGACGTGGCTGTTATTGGTGCGGGTATGTCGGGAATTGCTGCGGCTGTTGCTGCGGCTCGTCAAGGTGCAGATGTTGTACTTATCAATGATCGCCCTGTTTTGGGAGGTAACGCATCGAGCGAAATTCGAGTAACAGTTAATGGTGCAAAGACCGAACGTGAGACAGGAATCATCGAGGAGATTCTGTTGGAGAATCGCAAGTATAATCCGCAATTCTCATACGCAACTTGGGATCACGTACTCTACGACTATGTTATTCGCAATGAGAATTTGACCCTTATGCTCAACACCGTTGCGATGGATGCAAAGATGGATAGCGATAATCATATTGAGTCGGCTATCTGTTACCAAATATCGACCGAGACAGCTGTAACTTTGCAGGCAGATATATTTATAGATTGCACGGGCGATGGCTTGTTTGCAGCTGCAGCTGGAGCAGACTATCGTATCGGACGTGAGGGCAAGGAGGAGTTTGGTGAGCGTTACGCGCCCGAAAACCCCGATGGCTGGGTAATGGGCGAGAGCATTATGATGATTACAAAAGATATGGGCAAACCAACACCATTCTATGCACCATCATACGCCATACCATTTGACGCAGAGAGTGCAAGAAGATACCGCAAAATAAAGACTCTACAGGAGGGCTTCTGGTGGTTAGAACTTGGTAGTGACAGCGATATTATTGCAGAGCGAGAGGATAATCGCCACCAATTGATGGCACGTTTTTGGGGTATTTGGGACTACATCAAAAACTCTGGTGACTTCCCCGAGGCTGAGAATTTGGCGATTGATTGGGTTGGTTCACTCCCAGGACGCAGAGAGTCTCGCCGTTTGGTGGGAGACTATATGTTAACTTCCGAGGATATGCTTACCTATCGCCACTTCGATGATGCTATTGCGTGGGGCGGTTGGTCGCTCGATGAGCACTGCCCAGGTGGAATCTTATCGCTCAATGAGAAGCCAAGCTACTTCCACTCGCACTTTAAGAAGTCTTACGAGGTTCCATATAGATCTATCTATTCACGGAATATTGACAACCTCTACTTCGCAGGTCGCAATGCGAGTGTCTCGCACGTTGCGTTGTCATCGACTCGAATTATCGGAACTTGTATGTTGATGGGACAAGCGGCAGGAGTAGCATCGGCTATGTGTGTAGAGAAGGGTGTTTCGCCTCGTGATATATATAATAACAACATAGACGAGTTGCAGGATAGAATGTTACGTGTAGACTATTATATTCCAAATCGCCCAGCAACAGATGAGAATGACTTGGCTCGTAAGGCATCGAAAATCACAGCCTCATCAACTTTTTCGGGAGATACAAAGAACCTAATTGATGGTGTTGGTCGTGACGTAGAGGGAGAGCCTCTTCATAGCTGGCAATCGGCTGAGGCTACAGCACAGCTCACATTTGAGTGGAAAAAGCCAATCAACGTAAGTTGCGTGGAGATGAAGTTCGACACAAATCTTCATCGAGACATAAATATGCACAAAGATCCTGTGAAGCACCTAAAGCAGGTTGAGGGTATCCCACCAGAGCTTGTGAAGGACTACACAGTCGAGGCTCTTGTAGGCAAAGAGTGGGTTGAAGTTGCTCGCAAGGAGAATAATATCACTCGTTTCGTGTCAGATAGTTTTGAGGAGGTTAAAACTAAGTCGATTAGAATAAATTTGTTGGAGACTTATGGCGAGCCAACTATTAAGATGTTTGAAGTTAGATGTTACTAAAAAATAATAGAATGAAGATTACAAAATTATATGCAATAGCTCTGATGGTACTATGTGCAATCGTACCATCAGCTGCACAAGAGCTATTTAATTCAGGGTGGAGCTTTCATCGCATAGATGACACTTCGGAGGTGCAAGACGCATATTCAAACGAGGATTTCGATGCTGCAACGTGGGAGCGTGTCGCACTTCCACACACCGCTAATATAGAACCACTAACTGTCAATGACCAGTGGCAAGGGTTATGTTGGTATCGCAAAAACTTCGATATTAAAAATTATTCAGCGGACAAAATCTACCTCTTTGAGTTTGAGGCGGCTATGAACCAGACGACAATTTGGATCAATGGCGCAGAGGTTAAGCGTGCGCAGGGTGGATATTTGCCAATCGTGTTCGATGCAACGCCATACCTCAAGGCAGAGGGTAACACGATGGCGGTGCGTTTGAATAATACCGACAATCCCGTTACGGGTCCAAAACCATTGAAGATTCTCGACTTCAATATGTATGGCGGAATCTATCGCAACGTATGGCTCATAGAGAAGAGTAAAACTCACATTACCAACTCAATATTGGCGGATCGCACAGCCTCGGGCGGTATCTTTGTGAGCTTCCCAAAGGTTGCAAAAGAGAAGTCGATCGTGAAGATTCAAACACACGTAGCGAATGAGGATTCAAAATCTAAGACCTTGCGTGTGAAGTATGATATTTTTGATGGCGAGAGTTTGGTTGCGTCTGAGGAGTGCAAACCACAAAAGTTAGCGACATATGCAAATAGCGAGTTCGTTGCAAATATCGCAATGGAGCAGCCAAAGCTATGGTCGCCAGCCTCACCAAATCTATATCGTGCCGAGGTATCGTTGTATGATGGCGAAGAGTTACTCGATAAAGAGGAGACGATGTTCGGAATCCGTGTCGTTACATTCAAAAACAACCAGATGTATGTCAATGGAGAGAAAACATATCTACGAGGTGTAAATCGCCACCAAGAGTACCCATTCATAGGATATGCTTTGTCGGATAACGCTCAATATCGTGATGCAAAGAAGATCAAGGATGCAGGGTTCGACTATGTTCGCTTGTCACACTATCCTCAGTCTCCTGCCTTTATGAAGGCGTGTGATGAGTTGGGATTGTTCGTTGCCGATGCAATTTTAGGTTGGCAGTACTACGCTGAGAATGACGACTTCAAGAATCACGCTTATGAGTCGGCTCGCAACCTAATCCGCCGAGACAGAAATCACCCTTGCGTATTGGCGTGGGAAGTTTCACTCAACGAGACTCAGATGCCTGTGCCATTTATGCAGGTATTGCACAACATCGTACACCAAGAGTACCCAGGTGAGAATGTCTACTCGTGTGGTTGGATGGATGATGTCTACGATATCTATTTTCAAGCTCGCCAGCACCGCATTAAATACCCCGACCACGTATCAGATCACAAGCCATATATGGTATCGGAGTATGGCGATTGGGAGTACTACTCGAACAATGCAGGGCTCAACCAGCATCAGCACTCTAAGGAGAAGCGTTTAGAGCTATCGTCACGTCAATTCCGCTCTAATGGCGAGGCACGACTTATTCAGCAAGCCTACAACCTGCAAGAGTCGCACAACGACAATATGATGACTCACGCAACAGGCGATAGCTACTGGGTGATGTACGACTACAACCGTGGCTACCACGACGAGATCGAGGCATCGGGCATTATGGATATCTTCCGCCTACCTAAGTTTGGATATGATTTCTATGCAAGTCAGAAGTCACCAGAGGCAGGTGTAGTGTTGAAAATTGCATCATATTGGGACGAGAACTCTCCAATAGACGTAAGGGTATTCAGCAACTGCGATGAGGTGAAATTATACCTCAACAACAAACTCGTAGCGTCGCAAACGCCCGATAAGAACAAGATAAGTACCAAGCTGTCGCACGCTCCATTTACATTCAAGGTGGGTGAGTTCACGGCTGGGACACTACGTGCCGAGGGTTACATCGACGGCAAAAAGGTTGCATCGACTGAGGTAACTACAGCCTCTGCACCAAAGCAACTAAAGATATGGATTGATGAGAGTGGTCGCCAAGCTGAGGCAGGTTGCAAGGATGCGATCTTCCTATATGTGGCGGCAGCGGACAAAAAGGGAAATATCTGCTACTCATACACCGACCCAATCGAGATTGAGGTAGACGACAAAATTATCATCGTCAATCCAAACGAGATCATCACCGAGGCAGGTATCGCCACAGCATTGCTTCAAATCAGAGATGTGAGCGGCACAACAACAGTTAAAGCCACTTCGGGCAAGAGCCTAAAGGGTGAGTATAAATTTGAAATAAAATAGAGCGATGAAGAGAGTTATTTTAGCACTTGCAGCAGCGATATTCTCTGCATCGACATACGCCACAGAGGTTATTAAGTTCTCTCCTACGGGGGAGGACTTTACCCCAACTCTGCGCAAAGCATTGGAGGCGACCGAGAGCCGAGATCTGAAACTTATATTTGAAAATGGCGACTACTTCTTTACCCCCGAATTTGCCCTACAGAAGTACTGTATAGTGACAAACCACGGCAATGGTTTGAAGAGTATCATCTTCCCGATGGAGGGCTACGACTCGATTGAGATTGAGGGCAATGGCGCAAATTTCATCTTCCACGGTCAAGTTCTACCATTCCTATTTGAGAATTGCAGCGCAGTGTCGGTAAAGAATCTATCTGTCGATTGGGATATTCCTTTTCTGTTCCAAGCAGAGATGGTCGCTTACGACAAAAAAGAGGGCTGGCGAGATGTTCGTCCATTCACCGAGGGCTTTAGTTGGTCGGTAAACAATGGAGTTTTAACGTTTCCAAATGTAGATGGATTCTCATATACGAAGTTGGGTAGTTCGCTCGCATTCGACAAGGAGGAAAAAAGAGTAGCAACGGGCGTAAAGGATTTTTCGAGCGCACCACGTTGGGTCGAGGAGCGAGAGGACGGAATTTTAAGAATCCACGAGCCGATGAACAAGTTCCCACCTATAGGCACCATCGTAAACTCAAAGGGAGATAGAAATCTACAACGTTACGCACCTGCTTTCGAGGTCAAAGAGTCGCAGAATATCACCCTCGATGGAGTGACTGTTCACCACGCATTAGGTATGGCATATCTCTTTGAGCGCAGTAGCGACATTAAGATCCTCAACTCAAATGTGATACTTCCCAAAGATTCAGGTCGTGTTGTCTCGACAACTGCCGACGCTACCCACTTCGCAAATTGCAAGGGTGATATTTTGATTGAAGGTTGCAGGTTCGAGAATATGTTAGACGATGGAACAAATGTACACGGAACTTATGTTGAGGTGGCTAAAATTATTAGCAACAATACGCTACAAATTAAATTTGAACACTTCGAGCAGAGCGGATTTAAGTTTGCCGATAAGGGCGATGAGGTGTGGTTTATCAAATCACCATCTCCCGATCGTGCGGAGGTGGCTCGTGTAGCGTCTATTAAGGTTATCAACGAGATCTACTCTGAGCTTACGTTTGATAGTGACCTACCAACAGATCTAAAGATCGGTGACATATTGGAGAATAAGACGTGGAATCCGACATTCACGATGCGAGGTTGTACAATTCAGAACCACCGTGCCCGCAATGTAGTTCTAAAGACACCGCTTAAAACCGTGATCGAGGATAACTACTTCTCGTCGCAGATGTCGGCAATTCTGTTCCGTGGCGAGACCTATTTCTGGTTTGAGTCGGGAGCAGTCGAGGATGTTGTGATCCGCAATAATCACTTCGAGTTTTGCGCATATAGCGGAGCAGACCACGCAGCACTCTACATAACACCTAAGTTGGGAGCTGCCTTTGACCAGACAGCAGCTTATGACCGCAATATACGCTTCGAGAATAACACAATCGAGAATTTTGTATCGCGTGTAGTGTGGGCTGATCGTGTAGAGGGTCTCACCATCAAGGGTAACAAGATCCTGCACAACAACAATATGAAGCCACTATTCCCTGATGCTTCGCTATTCGATTTGGATAACTGCCGTGATGTAGAGATCGTGGGCAATATTTATGATGGTGTGCAGACAAATTGGTTCGAGGCTGATGAGTTGTCACGCAAAACACTAAAGGTAAAAAACAACAAAGGGTTCAAATTGAAATAGAGATGAATAAGAGCTTATTAACTTCACTCGCTGCAACAGCCTTAGTAGGCACAGCAGCGGCAGAGATCCCCACTCGACCAAATATCATTTGGTTGATGGCAGAGGATATGGGGCAAGATTTGGAGTGCTACGGAATGAAAGCCGTTGAGACTCCAAACCTAAATATGATGGCACGTGAGGGTGTGCAATATAATGCTGCCTGTTGCACAAATCCGATCAGTTCACCAAGCCGTTCGGCTATGATGACGGGTCTACACCAGACAATAACAAATTCGCACAACCACCGCAGCAATCGAGACACGCCACTCGACACGAAGTACAAACCATTCACATACTATCTTCGAGAGGCTGGTTACACAACAATTCTCGGAAATAGCAACGTGCGCAACAAGGGTCGTAAAACCGACTGCAACTTCAAACACGACCCTATCGGCGAGTGGGATGGAGTGAATAACTTCGGACTATTCGACAAATATGATGAGTTCACAGCTGCCGACCAACCATTCTTCGCTCAGATTCAACTCCTTGTAACTCACAGAGGTGATTGGTGGAACGAGGTGACAGCAGAGGCTGAAAATCCAGTTAACCCATCGGAGGTTGAGTTACCTCCATATCTACCTGATACGGAGGCGGTGCGTAAGGAGTGGGCATCGTATTTGGATCAGGTGGAGCGTATGGATTACGAGGTTGGTGTGATACTCGATGAGCTAAAGACAAAGGGGCTACTCGACAATACAATCATCTTTTTCATTGGTGATAATGGTCGTTGCGAGGTTAAGGGCAAAGGTTATCTCTATGAGCCTGGGCTTAAAATCCCGATGATTGCGTGGGGAAAAGGTGTTAAACCTTGTGAGGTTGATGAGATTGTTAGCACTCTTGATATTACCGCTTCGGTGTTGGATCTTGCAGGTGTTGAGTTACCTGATTACTATCAAGGCGAACCGCTTTTTGATAGTAATAGCGGTGTAAGTCGCAAAGGTGAAGAGTCATTCTATGGTGCACGTGACACTTGGGATGAGGTTGTAGAGTGTATCCGTTCAATCACAACCAACGATTACAAATATATCCGCAACTATATGCCTGAGCAGGGTTGGGATATGCACCAGCAATATTTAGAGTTCCATCGTCCTGCGATTCACGTCCTCCGTGATTTGAAAGCTAAGGGCGAGCTGAACGAAGATCAGCTACTATTTATGGCAGATCACAAACCAGCTGAGGAGCTATACGATCTTAAGAAAGACCCCTACGAATTACACAATCTCGCTGAACAAAATAAGTATCGCAAGGTTCTTAAAGCTATGCGTTCAAAGATGGATGAGTGGCAGGCAAACAATGATGACAAGGGTTTGAAAGATCGTAATTCACGTACTCCCGAATATGTAGCACCACTTTCGGAGTATGTCAAAGAGAATCATCCCGAAGAGTGGCAGAAGCTCCTTGATGGTGAGGTTGGAGAGAACTACAAGAGGTATTCAAAAGAGTTAAAGAACACTAAAACAAAATAACAATGAATAGCAATAGATTATTTTTAACAGCAGTGGGTTGCCTATCGGTAGCCTCACTATCGGCAAAGGAGGCTCAACGCCCCAATATCCTATTCATCATCGCCGATGATGCTTCTCGTTGGACTTTAGGGGCTTACGGTGGCGATTTGTGTCGCACTCCTGCAATCGACAAATTAGCCGCGGAGGGTGCTATTTTTCAAAATGCCTACACCGAGAACCCAAAGAGTTGCCCATCACGTGCTATGCTCGTAACAGGTATGCACAGCTGGCAGCTCAAAGATGTGGCGGTTCACTATAGCCACTTCCCCGAAGAGTTTAAGTGCTACCCACAACTCTTGATGGATGATGGTTATCACGTAGGTCACACAGGAAAAGGTTGGGGACCTGGAACATTCTCTACCGAGCACAACCCAGCAGGACCAATCTACAACGACATCAAGGTCAAAGCACCCTACAAAGGTATCAACTCCGTAGATTATGCGGCTAACTTCGAGGCGTTCTTGAAGGAGAACAGCGATGATCCATTCTGCTTTTGGTTAGGTTGCTTCGAGCCACACAGATTCTACGAGAAGGACTCTTGGCAGAAAGAGAATATGTCACTCGAAAATGTGCAACTGCAACCATTTATGCCCAACAACGATATTGTAAAGGGGGACTACTTGGATTATGCCGTGGAGGTTGAGTGGTTTGATCGTCACGTAGGTTTGGCTATCAAGGCTCTCGAAGAGAGTGGCAAACTCGACAACACAATCGTCATTGTTACGTCGGATCACGGAATGCCATTCCCTCGTATCAAGGGGCAGATTTACGACGAGGGCTTTCACGTGCCATTTATCGTCTATTGGAAGGGTGTCGTAAAGGCGGGGCGTTCAGTTGACGACTTTATCGGATTCCACGATGTTGCACCGACACTAATGGAGATCGCAGGAATGGAGCCAGATGCCCAGATGTCGGGAGATAGTTTCTTAGATGTTATCAAGTCAAAAAAGAGCGGCACAATAGACAAAACACGTGACCACGAGATCCTATTCAAGGAGCGTCACGACATTGGACGTGCGAGCGAAGATGGTGTAAACTTAGCATATCCAGTCCGTGGTATTCGCACTGCTAAATATATGTATGCTGTAAACTATAAGTCGGATCGTTGGCCAGCAGGAAATCCTGAGTATGGCTACCGCAACTGCGACAACTCTCCAACAAAGAGCTATCTATTGAGTCTCAAGCCAGCCGATGCAGACTACCACTTCTACGAGATGGCGTTTGGCAAGCGAATGGAGGAGGAGCTTTATGATATGGAGAACGATCCACACTCGATGAAGAATCTCGCTTATGACCCTGCTTATACAGAGATTAAAGCAGAGCTACGCAAACGTATGGAGAAGGAGCTAACAGAGAGTGGTGATCCACGTATGTCGGGAGGTGGCGATATCTTCGAGACGTATGAGTATGTAGGTAAACCTTGCGATTACTCAAATCCATATGAGATTGTCAAGTAATTATGAATAGAGCAATTTTAGCAGCCTCGCCACTACTTTTAGTGGCGAGCTGCGTTAAAGAGAGTAAGGTAGAGAAGCCCAATATTGTTATGCTTTTTGTGGATGATTTGGGTTGGGCAGATCTTGGGTATCAGAACCCAATTTTCGAGACTCCAAATATCAATAAACTAAAGGCAGAGGGGCTTTATTTTGAGCGTAACTATGTGCCGACTGCAACATCGAGTCCCAGTCGAGCAACACTTCTAACAGGCAAACAGGCTTTGCGGTGTGGTTTTGTTCGCCATATCTATGAACCCAAAGGCGAGGAGACTGACCAACAAAGGAGTGAGTTCCAGACCTTAGCGAGCGACCCTGGCAATATGAAGTCACGAGCGTGGCTTCAGCACGAGGAGATCACCTATGCTGAGCGACTCAAAGAGTTTGGTTACTACAACTACTTCATCGGCAAATGGCACTTAGGGCACGAAGCATACTATCCAACCACACAAGGTTTTGATGCCTCGTTTGGTTCTAACGAACACGGACACCCGTCCAACTACTATAATGTGCCGTTCTTTAAGACACAAAACCCATTTGGCGAGATGGGTAAAGATGCCTACCTGACTGAGGTATTGACCGATGGCGCTGTCGATTTTATTCAAAGCTACGACAAAGAGCAACCATTCCTACTCAACTTTTGGTATTATACAGTTCACTCTCCACACTTCGGCAAAAAGGAGTATGTAGAGAAATATATGGCGGCAGGAATGGATAAACCACTTGCTAACTATGCTGCGATGGTTCACTCTTTAGATGACTCAGTAGGTCGTATATTGGCGGCATTAAAAGAGAGTGGTAAAGCTGATAATACGATGGTTATCTTCGTCTCAGATCAGGGCGGCAGTTTTCCGAATGGAGTATTGCGCGGCGGAAAAAAGGGCGGAGATACTCTTGCCGAGGGAGGTAGTAGAGTGCCTATGATTATATACTATCCAGAAGCCAAAGGGATGGGAATGACATACTCAAAACCTGTCTCGACAACCGATATATATCCGACGCTCATAGAACTTGCATCGGGACGTGAGTGCCAAGACACACAAATAGATGGAGTATCGCTTCTGCCGATTATAAATGGAGGAGAGCAAGAAGATAGAACAATATATCTATTCCGTAGTTATGAGGATCAGAACTCAGCAATCATCGAGGGTGATTGGAAACTCATAAAATATCGTAGCGGAAAGAGAGAGCTATACAATATTCGAGAGGATATTTCGGAGCGCAATAATTTAGCCGGTATAGATGTGGCTCGCGCTGATGATATGCTACACCGACTCCTTGAATGGGAGGCTGAGGCTACACCTCAATATCTACTGCATTAAACGTAGTTGTAGATTCAAAAAAGATATGGTTCACATCGCTTAATGGTAGCGAATGTGAACCATATCTTTTTTGAATTAATCTAACGAGACATTCGTATATCCACTCATCATATCATACGCCTTTGTATCATCTATCTTGCGAAGATATTGTATAAGTTGTAGTCGTAGATCCTTGACAATCGATTTGCACTCTGGATCGTCTATCTGATTCACTATCTCGTGAGGGTCATTTTTGAGATCATATAGCTCATCTGACCCAAGAGGATTGAATACATATTTATACTCTGGAGTACGTATGGCACGAACACCAAACCAACGACCATTATATCGCTCATAGGTGTAGTATGCGACATCAGGGATATCTCGCCATGCCTTGTCTCCGTGCATGATAAGTGGCATCAACGAGCGACTATCGAGGTTGGCATCACGAGGTTGAAGATCCATATACTCTGCAAGCGTCTGGTTAAGGTCAATAAGCGAGACTTGATGTTGTACCTCTGCAGGTTTAACGCCAGGCATCTTCACCAACATAGGGATACGCATCAGACCATCATAGGCATAAGGACCTTTGTCGTAGAGTCCGTGTTCGGCTAACATAGAGCCTTGATCCGACGTGAAGACAATCATCGAATTATCCCATAAACCTTTCTCTTTTAGTTTGTCGAAGAACTCACCCAGTGCCTTGTCGAACATCGTGCAAAGACCCTTCGAATAGCTGATAGTCTTGCGCCAATCATCATCACTCATATGTCCTACATTCATCCACGGCCATAGGATATCGTGTTGAAACTCCAAATCCGCCTTATCCTCATTGATTGAGAGAGGTAGTTCGATATCTCGATAGTCATACATCTTGTTCCACGGAACTGGCACTTTGTATGATGGGTGTGGAGTGTGGAAACTAAGGGTCAAAAATAGTGGTCGTTCATCCTCTTTGTCCCATCTTTCGAGAAAATCCACACCCAGATCAACCTGCTTCTTAGCCTCTGTTTTTTCGTAAGCTATATCGAGCGTAACATAGTACTCTGGCTTCTCCTCAACCTCCTCAATTTTGCCATTTGCATCAGGATAGTAGCGGTCGAGAGCTTTGAAATCTGGGCGTTTCATCTTCTTTACGACCTGCTCATTTGCAGAGCCTACATACTCATCTGCTCCACGCATTGCAGGTGTGATATGTCCAACGTGCCATTTGCCGAAATGTGCAATATTGTAACCCTTGTCATCTGCCCACTCATAGAGTGTCGACTGCTCAGCAGGTAGTGTGAGGTTCTCGCAGTGCCACAAATTGAGATTGTCTTCCAGACCTGTGCGATGTCCCAAACGACCAGAATATAACGCGGCTCGTGATGGTGACGACAAGCCTGTTGTGGTGCAAGCATTTGTGAAATCTACAGACTCTCGCTTCAACATATCGAGATTAGGAGTCTTTAACTCACCACCACCGAAACTTGTCATATCGAGTCGCATATCATCAACAATGATGAAGATAACATTCTTCTTTGTATCTATTTTTTTCGCTGCTATTGAAGTTGCAGGCAGTGCCAAAAGAGACACTGCTGCTAATAATCCTATATTTTTCATCTCGTTACCATTTGATTGGAAGGAATACACTCATCTCATATTCACCTCGGTTTGACCACGCATAGTATGGGATAAATTTAATCTTGACATCTTCGTAGCCCTTTCTAAGTGGCGCATATAGATTGCTCTTATCGAAGTCGCTCGAACGTACAACACCATCGGCTATGATTACCTTTACACCTCCCAACATATCCTCTTTCTCAACATCGAATTTGCTATCTGCATCGATCATCAAATTATCGATCGTAACACCCTTAGGTAGATCTTTACCCTCTACACAATATACAAGTGGTCCATACGAGAGTGCCACCTGACCACGCACCTCCTCAACCATTGGGTTCGCCTCATTGAGAATTGGACGCATTGGCAACATCAACTCAACTTTGTCACCTCTCTTCCATTTGCGATCCACCACAGCAAACTCACCAGCTGTAGCCTCGAAACTCTCTACTCCAACCTTTAGTGTAGCACCTGTTGCCCACGCAGGAATACGTAGCTTGAGCGAGAACTCAGCGTTTTTATCACCATTATATGTCATTGAGATTTGATCCGACCAAGGGTAGTCACTATGCTGAATGAACTCAACATTATTACCTGCAACCTCAGTCTTGATGTCGTTACTGCCATATAGAGTAACAAATAGTGATTTATCATCCTTTGCATAGGCATACTCTTTAGTCTCAGCTAAGAATCGCACAACACTTGTCGGGCAACATACGCAGGTACACTCCTCTGTCCAACGCTGATGGAAGTCGAGAGATAGGAGATTGTGATCCTTACCATACCAACGTAGAACATTTGTATAGAAGAAACTCTTACCATCTAACTGCATAGCCGACAAATTGTTATAAAAAGCCTTCTCCATAACATCGAGATATTTTGTCTCACCTGTTAGCAGGAACATTCTCCACGAAAAATATGCACCATAATATGTTGCACAGGTCTCATTATAAGCCGTTGCACTCTGTATGTGATATGGATGTCCGAACGCCTCGTGAGTACACTCATTATGATTTGTCTTTGCCGATTGTGATGGTCCGTTGTGAACATTTCCGATACCACCCGTAAATGATGCTTTACGAGTGTAGATATCGTCCCAGATATTCTTCAATGCAGTGAATAACTCTGGGTCGTTACGCTCAGCTACATAGTCTGCAGCTCCACTATACATCACAGGTCCCAACACAGCGTGACCCACCGCACGACTCTCTTCACGGAGTTTTGTGTCGTTCTGATTTTGTGTGCGTCCGCCCTTATTTCCACGAGCCGAGATGAAGCGGTTCACCAAATCAAGATAACGCTCCTCTCCCGTACAACGATATAACTCCATAAGACCCATCAACTGAGTCTGGTTGTAGTCGACATCCGCCATCTGTGGGGTAATATCCTTGAAATAACCATCAAGATAGTCGCCCACACGAATTGCTGCATCGAGAAGTGTGCGATCCCCAGTCACTCGATAGTGAGTACAAGCGAGCGTCAAGAGATGCCCCATATTATAAGTCTCGTGCTGCTTATAGCTTACCCAACGCTTTGTGTTGTTGATTGGCTTATCCCATTTGCGCTCAGAACCAATCACACCAAATCCAATTTGAGTATGTGTTGTTGAGTAACCATCATCAGCGATAGATTTTGCTATCAAAGTTGCGCACTCTTGAATCTTATTATATAATTCCTTGTCCTTGGTCATTGAATAGACCATAACTTGTGCTTCGAGCCACTTGTAGTAATCTCCATCTTGCCAATGTGTGCCCTTGAAGCCTTGATCTTTGATCCCATCAACGATAATGCGAAAGTTATTCTCCGCAAAATCCATAAAGAAATCATATTGTGCAGGGACAATTTCGGGCATAATTAGGTCAAAGCGCTCCTTCCAAAATCCATCTCGCCACTCGACATCGCCAATATTTACACCTTGAACAACCGCTCGTGAGTTCTCTCCGCTGCCAATGTAAGCACCCTGTTGCGCCATCACGCCCAGTGGTAGGAGCATAGATAGCATTAATAATCTTTTTTTCATCTTTAGTAGTTTTATTTATTGAATTTGAAGTCTGAATCGAAGTTCTGTTTTTCCCTCTGAGTGTAGCTCATATTTAGGCAATATTTCAGATAGTGTTCCAGCTAATGCAGCTTGATATTTTCCGATATTGAGAGTGTAGCAATCGAGTTTGGTTAGCTCATAAGGGTGACGAGCACTCTCTATGTCATAACCCGAATACTCCCACGCAGAGAACTCAAATGTTGGCTCTCCCTCAATACGAATGGTTGAGTTCTTAGACTCCATCTCACACCATCTTACCTCTGTTCTATTGCCACTCTCTTGTGGTTGCACGTAGTTATAGAATAGATCGTTAGTTGCAAATGAGTACTCGCCAACCTCAGCAGATAGAGAGCGATCAAGATAGTTCTCGTGGGGACCTTTACCATAAAATGTAGTCTCTGTATAGCTCTTTAAGACACCCATCGTCATACCAAAACGCACGAAGTCTTGTGCCTTTTTCGGAGCGTTCATCGCCATTACAACATCCACCACACCATCGCTATATATTATGTAGGCTACCGATAGCGCAACACCTTTATATGGTTCGTATGTAATCTTTACGATGTTACCATCTACCGCTGCCGATTGAACCTTCATCACAGAGTCAAACTCCCTCCAAAAAGTTCTGTTGCGTATCATATATTTTGATGATGCACCTCGCACATCGTTATCTACCACTGGTCGCATGAAGTTTGGACGTAGTGGTGAACTAATAGACTCAACGCCATTCTTTTTATATGAAGTGAGGAACCCATTTTTGCGAGAAATTACGATCTCTAACCCCTTTGCAGAAACTATAATACTCTCTGTGCCATTCTCAATATTGAGCTTTTGTTTCGATGTTGATTCATAAGGATTTACATCTGTGCTTTTTGGATATAGCAACATCCTCTCTTTAGCAACCTCAAACCCTTTTGTACACCATAATTTATCAGCCGCTTCGTGTAGAGATAGACGTACCCAATACTCACAATCGCTATCTCGCTTGAAACTCTTTAAAGGGATATTAACATAGTCACTATCTCCTGCCGAGATTTCCAATGGTGACAACTCGCCACTCTGAATCAACTCGCCATCTTTGTATAACTCCCAACGAGCATCATATTGATTAAGTCTCGTGTGTGAGAGCATATTTTTAACACGTACAGTGCAAGACTCTGCCGATGCCAACTTCATCTGAGCAGGTTGAAAAACATACTTAGCCTCCCAAGCGTGTGGGTTCGGTGTACGATCCGAAGCAAACACTCCATTGATACAGAAATTTGTATCGTTAGGCATATCTCCAAAATCACCACCATAAGCATAGAACATATTACCATTCGGATCTCTTTTCTCCAATCCTTGGTCGATCATATCCCAAATAAATCCACCAATTAAGTTTTTACGTGCTCTGATCTCGTGCCAATAATCACCTAATCCACCCATCGAATTACCCATAGCGTGCATATATTCACACATAATAATCGGACGATTGATATATGGACTCTCCGACATATTTATAATTTGGTACAACTCAGGATACATACGGCTCAATACATCTACATACTTCGGATCATCGGGGTTTGCGCACTCTGGCGACTTAACTAATCCGTTCGCATTCTCTACATAGTGTGGGTGTGTTGGATCGCCCTGTGCTCCCTCGTAGTGAATAAACCTACTTGGATCAAAATCCTTCACCCAACCAGCTGCGGCTGCGAAGTTTGGTCCCATACCCGCCTCGTTACCCAACGACCACGAGATCACACAGGGGTAGTTCTTATCTCGCTCAACCATTCGTGTCACACGACTCATCATAGCTCCAGCCCACGATGGTTGGTGCGCAAGATAACCGCCAAGATGGTGCGTCTCGATATTTGCCTCATCCATTACATACACTCCATACTCATCGCACAAGTCTAGAAAATATGGGTCATTAGGATAGTGCGATGTACGTACTGCATTGAAGTTAAACTGCTTAATGAGTTTCACATCAGCCTCCATCTCCTCTCGTGTCAAAGCCTTGCCGTTGATTGGGCTATGGTCGTGACGATTCACGCCCATAATCTCAACAATCTTTCCATTGATTAGTAGTGCATTATCCTTATCAAACTCTACGGTTCTGAATCCTATGCGCTGTGAACGAGACTCAACAATCTCTCCAGTGGGATTGTACATCGTGAGCAGAGCAGTATATAAATATGGTGTCTCAGCTGTCCACTTGTGTGGAGCTTCGATTTGCGCCTCCATAAATGCAAACTTCGGTAGGTCACGTTGCGGAAAACGCTCATTGTAGATCTTTTTCACATCTGTTGTCAGCTCACTGTCTAATACTGCATTACCCTTAGCATCATAGAGTTGAGCCGAGATTTTCCAGCCATCAAGATTTGTATTTGGATCTGCAACCCACACCTTTGGTCGTATCTCCATACGAGCATCGGCATAGTTGCTATCAAGCGTAGTTCGGATGAACATATCATCAATCGAGACCTTTGGTTGCGATAGAAGCATCACCTCACGATGAATACCACTCAAACGCCACATATCTTGATCCTCAAGATAGCTACCATCACTCCATCTAAAGACTTGAACAGCTACTCGGTTTTTACCCTCGACAACGTAATCAGTGATGTCAAATTCAGCAGCGATGCAACTATCTTGGCTATATCCGACCTGCTTGCCATTGACCCAAACATAAAATGCAGAGGTAACACCACCGAAGTGCAGAATAACAGAGTTATCACTCCAAGAGGCAGGCACTTCAAAATCACGATAGTAACTTCCAACAGGATTGTCACGATAGATCTTTGGAGGACGTGGTGGCTGAGGACCTTGCCAATCATACGTTAAATTTGGATCAAGAATGTTTGGCGTAAACGGATAGATAATATTTGTGTAGATGGGTTGCCCATAACCTTTCATCTCCCAATTTGATGGGACTGCTATCTCCGCCCAATCATCTCCTCCGATAAAATCTTTGGTCATAAAATCGGTTGGTCGCAGATCATCACGCTCTACGAAATTAAATTGCCAATCTCCATTGAGCGACTCCATACGTGATTCATCACGATCACCCTTGAGAGCTAACTCCTCAGATGGGTATGAATAGGAGGCAACACGTGGAGAGAGTTTGTTCTTCTCGAATACAAATTCATTCTCCCAATCCTTCTGCTCAGCCATCGCACATGTTACAGAGCAGAGCGAAAGAGCTAAAAGTAGATTCTTTAATTTTGTCATTTTGATTAGTATTTAGTAGTTTATTTATCTTCTATGTGGTTATCTATAGTTAATCACAAAATAACAAAATCGCATGTAATTATAGGTGTGTATCAAGTCATTATATGTCTCTGTTGGTTCAATATCAC
>JBCQUC010000083.1:0-7508 GCA_047174275.1 Rikenellaceae bacterium
TTTAGACGATTGGCAAAGGATTATGAGCGTACCTGTTGTGCCTCTGAAAGTATGATTTATCTCGCATTCATTGCACTGATGCTTAAACAATTATAAATAGAAAACTTAAACAGATTCTAAAACTATGAAGTGTATTTTATTAAACATGGTGTGTGCCACGACACTTTTTTGTCGGCTGCGCTCAAACAAGAGATGAGATTATTCTCTCACTGTACTATGACGGTCAGTTACTCATAGATGTTTGTAAGTTGTTTTTACTGGAGCAAGTGGTAAAAACAACTTACAAATATTTAACACAAGTTACTCCTGGATAGCACGTATAGGCAATCCATAGGTCATGATTAGATAGTCTGGAGAGGTTACAGCATCATCTGAATAGAGAAAACAGTATCCAGACTCCGACTCAAAAGGGTTAGCACTCCAGACATAACTTTGCACTTGTGCTTGCGATAGACCTCCTTTATTATTGGGGTCTCGATAACCATAATAACTATATTTACCGACTGACTCTATCGCATTACAACTCTCTACGTCTGATATTGTTGTATTAAAACTACGCCACGTAGCACTCACTGGCACTCGCCATCCAAGAGGCGACGGGTCAAAAATCGACTTTCCCTTAGAGTAGTTCATATTTAATATCTTTTCATCGAACCAAATGTATCTAGCATGTCGAGCTGCGTCCTCACCACACCAGTTATCCGAACTACTCGATGAAGATATAAAAAAATCAGAAGGAAGCTGAACAGCATTAGCAAAACTAAAACCAGAATAGTTTCTTACTCCAGGTTTAATTGATCCTCCATCACCAGGAAATGGATCTTTGCGCCCAAATTGATAGTAGACAGCTCCAGCACCATAGTCTGCGGCATATTCATCTCGCTCACCTATATTGCGATCCATAATAAACTTATCTTTGTAGATGCCGCTCCATACATGCATACTATCAGCAGAGTTATAATCATCTGTATATCTATGCACAGCACCATTATAGCCACTTAGTGTATACTTCATATCTACATCCTCTTGTATATTGTATCTATTAGCTGCAGCTATAGCATCGGGGTCATAGTCAGTAAACCAAAGATGCCACGACCACAATGGGGCTTGATCTTCGTTTATAGAAAAAACGAAGTTTCCCGTTTGATTAATGGCTGGTATAGTCAATTTTACAGCTAGCTTGCCTTCGGCATCTCGAAGGATCTCGGAGCTAAATTTCACACTACCGCTAAAATCCTCCCATATCTCCTCAACATATAGCTCGGAGAAGGCAGTATCGGAGTCTAACACTGCCTTTTTTTTGCCTCCATAATTCATCCAGAAGTCATTTATCCTATCCTCAATCGGTATCTGAACAATCGTATCTTCTCCAGCTGTTGGATTTATAATATAGCAGTTGGAGATCTGCTTTGAATTGAAGATAAAACCACCCCCGCCGTCATCTAATTTAATTACGTAGTGGTACTTTTCGCCCGCCTCCCACTCTGTTCCTGATGGGATTACAAGACTTTTCTGCTCATAATTACTCAATGTGAGCCTCACCTCTGCGCCATCTGCCAACTGCTGAGGTATCATCATTAGGTTTCCCTGCTCACTATTGAGCTGGATCTCAGTATCTTGATCTGGAGTATATATGTTTAAGTCTACAGTAAACTCCTCATAAGTGTAGTCGCCTAGACTCCATTGTGGTTTGTTGTTGGTGTAGTCCCATGTCAACGACCCCTCATTTATAACATCTGCAATATCAACAGCTATTATCTTCAGATCGACAGATGATACAACGCTAAAACTGATACTTGCAAGAGCATGGTAAAATTTCAGTGGTATACTACCTATAACTTGCGGATAGATATCTTTTTGAGGTAGAGCATACATCAGATCTGGCTGGTCGGCAGAGTTTGTAGGTACTATATAATCAATGACAAGCTCCCCATCCTCAATGCGAGGTGTAATACCCTCTGTAACTCCACTGTAGGGTGAATAGGCAAAAGCTGTATACTTATCGGTCATCGACTCATACCCCCAAGATTCGGACTCTCCATCGATAATCCAATCTCCGTCGCTCGTGACATTGAAACATCGATCGTACAACTTCGAGAACTCCGTTGTCTCTGACCAAGGGTCGTTGCCCGTCAAGGCACAAAACAGACCAATTGATCCCATATCTTCGGGATTTTCGACCAACTCTCCTTTTGTGCTTGGCACTGCTGAAACAGAGATTTCAAAGGGCAACTCAGGGTTAAAGTTACCAGACACATCAAAAGACTCCACCCTATTGCAAGCCAATAATATAAGCACTGCAATTGATAGAAAGATTCTATTCATAAAATTTGCTTTAAGTGAGAAATAGTTTTTCGCGAAACTTAAAAACAACAACTATACCAAATTATCGCTATCCAATAAAAAACTCGAATAGGTTTTAAGGAAAAAAAGTTATTAGTGTTCGATAAAAATCTAACAAGCCTTTGTAATTCGCTGTAATATAATAGATTACATATGTTTGTAAAATCGGGAGTTTACTTTTGTCGATAGTCCTATTTGAGATACGAAATTGAAAATTTCGTCATCCTGAACTTGTTTCAGGATCTCAGCAAATGATATTACAGCCACTGCAATGTGCTAATAAACAATAGTTTAATCAATGGTGTAGAGATCCTGAAACAAGTTCAGGATGACGTTCCTTGCGGAACGTATCTCAAGTGGGGCTGCTAGAAAAGTTTTATCGAACACTAATAGAAAAAAGTTAGATATAACTATCGTGAAGTGAATAAATTTACATAACTTTGTGTCAGACAAATTACGTTAAACCTAAACACATTTTTATTATTTATGAAGATTAGAACAGGCTACATTGCATTAATTAGCACACTCTTTATAGGGTGCAACACAACCCCAACAGTTAGCTATGATTGGGGTCAATATCCTATCCCAGTTGATGCCCCAGAGGGCTTCGCATGGGAGCTACAGCCACACTCGGATGACTTTAATTATGATTTCCAAGGGGCTGATGAGCTGACAGAGTTTGGTGGTAAATGGACAAACTACTACCATGGTAGATGGAGCGGCCCAGCTCCGACAATTTGGCGACACGACCATGTAAAGGTTGAGGGTGGCAACCTGCAGATCCGCGCTTCACGTCCCGAAGATGTTGAGATGAAAAATGTGAAGAGTGGAGATGGTAGCGTAACACTACCTGGAACGTATAGCGGATGTATAACATCGACACAACGAATAGTCTACCCCGCGTATATTGAGGCTAGAGCAAAACTATCAAACTCTGTAATGGCTTCGGATGTCTGGATGTTGAGTCCAGATGATACTCAAGAGATCGATATTATCGAGGCGTATGGCTCAGATCGTGATGGAGGAGGATATGGAGCAGATAGATTGCACTTGAGCCATCATGTATTTATTCGCTCTCCGTTTCAGGATTATCAACCTCACGACCCAGGCACATGGTATCGAGATCCAGAGGGTATAATCTGGCGTAACGACTTTCATCGCGTTGGTGTCTATTGGCGCGATCCAACCTACTTAGAGTACTTCGTAGATGGTAAATCTGTAAGAGTTGTTGAGGGTATGGATATTATAGATCCAAAGGGCTTCACAGATGGAACTGGACTCACAAAGGAGATGGATATAATCATCAATATGGAGGATCAAAGTTGGCGAGCTATCAAAGGTCTGACTCCAACAGATGAGGAGCTACAAAACGAGGAGGATTGCACATTCAACGTCGATTGGATTCGAGTCTACAAACTTGTTAAGGAGTAAATAACAACCAAAACCAAACTAACAGATGAAAAAACTAACTCTATTATCTATGTTATTGACATGTTGCGTCGCTATGTTTGATGCACATGCACAATACACCCCCGAAGAGAACTTCGATAAGGGGTGGCACTTCTATAATGATGTAGCTGAAGGTGCCGAAAAAAATAACTTCGACGACTCTAATTGGCGAGTGTTAAATCTCCCACACGATTGGGCTATTGAGGGTCCATTCTCGATAAATAATGACTGTCGAATGGGTGCACTGCCTATCTCGGGTACAGGTTGGTATCGCAAGAGTTTCACGATGAAGAGCGAAGATCGCGATAAAATTGTACGTATCGAGTTCGAGGGTGCAATGTCTCACGCTACTGTTTGGGTCAATGGCGAGCAGGTTGGTTATCGCCCTTATGGCTATATTGGTTATGAGTATGATATCACTAAGCAGCTTAAATTTGATGGTTCAGAGAATGTGATTGCCGTTAGGTTACAACCTCTCGATCTCTCTTCTCGTTGGTATCCTGGAGCAGGTCTACATCGTTCGGTCTGGTTGAAGATTGATGAGCCTATCTATGTTGATCTATATGGTGCATATATCACAACTCCAACAGTCCAAAAGGAGTTGGCCGTTATTCAGAATCAGACAACTATTGTCAATAAAAAATCCACTCCACAGGAGGTTGAGTTGACACATAGCTACTTTGATAATAGTGGTCAAAAGGTGGCAACTACAAAGGATAAGATTACAGTTGAGGCGAACTCAAAAGAGGTGTCTGGATCATATACAAATGTTAAAAACCCTGCATTGTGGGGCATCTACACCCCTAATCTCTACACTGTTGAGACGATTGTTACCTGCAATGGTGAGGTTATGGATAGCTTCAAGACACGCTTTGGAATTAGAAGAATTGACTTCAATTCAGAGGGCTTCTATATCAATGACGAGCAGGTGAGGTTCAACGGAGTAAATATCCACCACGATAATGGAGCGTTGGGTGCTGCCGTATATAAGAGTGCCGACAGACGCAAACTCCAAATCATGAAGGATATGGGTGTGAATGCAATTCGTGCGAGCCACAACCCACCATCACGCGAGTTTTTGGAGGTGTGCGATGAGATGGGGATTGTGATTATTGATGAGTTGTACGACGCTTGGGAGATCCCGAAAGTGAAGAATGGCTACAACACGATGTTCAAGGAGTGGCATGCTAAAGATCTGGAATCTACACTATTAAGAGATCGCAACCACCCATCGGTGATAATGTGGAGTATCGGAAATGAGATCTTGGAGCAACATCAAGATTATGGTTGGAAGATAGCACGCGAGCTACATATGATGTGTAAGGCGATCGACCCAACTCGCCCGACGACAGCTGGTTTCAACTCATACCCAGCAGCATATGTTAAAAATATGGCTCAGCAGGTCGATATCTCAGGTATGAACTACAAGGGCGGAAAGTATGCAGAGCAACGCAAGAATTTCCCTCAAGTTCCGATCTATGGCTCAGAGACAGCTGGTATGAGCAACACTCGTGGATTCTATCTATTGCCAATATCTGAGGAGCAGTTTGGACAATATAAAGATCCATCGTTGCAGGTTACAAGTTACCCTATTACAGGCCCAGTATGGACATATCCAGCCGATTTGGAGTTCTATTTCCAACGCGAAAATCCATCTGTTTTGGGTGAGTTTATCTGGACTGGAATCGACTATCTTGGAGAGACTAGTCCATATGGTGGCGAGGATAATGTTACGGGAGATGGACACTGGAATGGCGACTACCCTGTGCGTAGCTCATCATTCGGAGCTGTTGACCTAGCGGGATTCCCTAAAGATAGATTTTTCGCATATCAGGCACAGTGGACTGATGAGCCTATGGTTCATATTATGCCACACTGGAATTGGAAAGGCATGGAGGGATTCCCAGTCCCTGTTCAGTGTATGACAAACTGCGAAGAGGCTGAGCTTTTCTTTAATGGTGAGTCGTTGGGTCGCAAGGTTATGGGTAAGGATTTGACCCGTCTGATGCTTCGCACTCTCCGTTATGAGCCAGACCATTTCGACTCTCCATATCGACTGGAGTGGATCGTTCCATACAAGGCTGGTGAGTTGAAGGTTGTAGCCTATACCGATGGTAAGGTGATGGCAGAGCAGGTGATCCGCACAGCTGGCAAGCCTGCGAAGATAACTCTCTCGACAGATCGCTCGGAGATTGCAGCTGATGGAGAGGATCTATCATATGTAACGGTTCGCATAGAGGATAAAGATGGAAATTTATGTCCAATGGCGGATAATAGAGTCTCATTCTCTATCAAGGGTGATGGTGTTATCCTTGCAACTGACAATGGTGATGCAGCCTCGATAGAGCCATTCCAACAGAACCACCGCAAGGCATTCAATGGATTAGCTTTGGCAATAGTTCGCTCTGGAGAGCAGGCTAGCGAGATCACAATTAAGGCGAGCTCAAAGGGGCTGAAGAGCGAAGAGATAACGATCATAACAAAGTAACAACGATGTTGATAAATTACAAACTCCCATTAACGATGATTGCATTGGGTGCTACCGTAGGCGTTAACGCCGCGGAGCAGCCCAATGTAATATTAATATTGGGAGATGATTATAGTTGTGGCGAGCATGGGTTTTATGGAAATGATCTAATTCAGACTCCAAATCTAGATGCATTGGCTAAAGAGTCAGTTTGGTTCGATAACTTCTATGTTGGGCCGACATCGTCGCCTACACGTGCGCAGCTACTCTCGGGTCGACATGAGTTTCGATGTGGCATAACACATACTCGTTACCCTAGAGCATATATGCGATTGGATGAGAAACTCCTACCCAAATACCTCTTAGAGGAGGGGTACTCTACAGCTCACTTTGGGAAATGGCATCTTGGGAATGATGTCTTTGATGATGAGTATAGTGCACGAGCGCGAGGCTTCGAACACTCTATTGTTAGCGATTACAGAGAGCATTTTAACCCTGTTATGCTATATAATGGCGAGTATAAAGCGTACAAAGGTTTCCGTGAGGATATACTATTCGATGAGGCGCAAGCGTGGATGAGTGAACAGATCGAGAGCGACAAACCATTCTTTTGTTATGTCGCTACGAACTCTGCGCATATGCCCTATGGTTGCCCTGAGGAGTATATAGATCGCTACAGAGGCAGGCTAAAGGGAGAGGGTGATACATACTATGGTATGGTAAATAATATTGATGATAATGTAGGTGAGATCATCCAATATCTCAAAGATAGAGGAGAGTACGAGAATACATTGTTGATCTATTTATCAGATAATGGACACACCTATAGTGGCTATAACGCAAACATGCAAGGCGGCAAAAATAGCGAGTATCGAGGTGGAACACGTGTGCCATGTCTAAGAATCTGTTTAAGTTTCAATCATTTAAAATACTGGTTATCAGTTGTTTAATTGCGAAATATTTTGTATCTTTATGGTCACGATACTATAAAGAATGGCAAAGAATTACCCAACAAACTTGACTGACAACCAATACGATACAATATTACGAATAATTGGTGACTTTCGCAAACGCAAACACTCTTTGAGAGATATTTTTAATGCGATTTTATACCTTTTAAAGACAGGTTGCCAATGGCGAATGCTCCCGAGCGACTTCCCATCGTGGAACACCGTTCACTACTATTTTCAGAAATGGAGTAGAGAGGGAGTCTTTGAGGAGATAAATGATGTTTTGCGCAAATGCTTAC
>JBCQUC010000019.1:0-36225 GCA_047174275.1 Rikenellaceae bacterium
TCTGTGCAATTGTTCACAAGACAAGGGCTATCTCTTAATTTGTCAAATACAAAGAATATTAACAAAAATAGCTGAAATACAGCTGTTTATAATGATTTAATTTACGTATGAAAAAACTAAAACAAGGCATGCTCCTCTGTCTGCTATGCCTCATTTCAACTTCGAGTTATGCTTATGGCGGCTCGAAGAGAGATTTTGTGCTATTCCAAAATGGAGATGTTGCGCAGATCTTTGTCTCTAAAGATGAAGCCCCACAGCTCTTAAGAGCTATAAATGACCTTCAAAATGATATAGAGATGGTCACAGGTGTTGTTCCCGAAGTTGTCAATGACCTTGATAAACTCAAAGGTAATAGCATAATCGTTGGATCAATCGACAATTCGCAAATTCAGGAGTTGGTCGCGACTAAAAAGCTTAATGAGGCGAATAGTGCAAAAGGGCTATCCGAAGCATTTTTATTGAAATCGGTTAAGCGACTCATCCCAAATAGTAGCTCTTCATTGGTGGTTGTTGGAAGTGATGCAATGGGTGCTGTGTATGGTATATATGAGATCTCTGAGAGGATCGGAGTCTCGCCAGCATATTGGTGGTGTGATATCCCTGTTAAGCGTCAGAGCGAAGTGGTTCTAAACGAGCCTTTTGAGCTGCCGAAAGAGCCATCAGTACGCTATAGAGGTGTATTCATAAATGATGAGGAGGCGATGATTCAGTGGAGTCGTAGAACATCTGTTGAGCGCAACAATGGTCATATCAGCCCTGAGATATATAAGCGTGTCTTTGAGTATCTGTTGCGAAACAGAGCCAATACCCTTTGGCCGGGAATGATTGAGACTGGAAGTTTCTTCTTTAAATATCGCGATGAAGATGGAGTGCCAATCAACCCTAAGAATGCAACAGAGTATGGTATCTTCGTCGGTGCATCACACTGTGAGCAGATGGGACGCAACAACTATGATGAGTGGTATGATTGGGCTGCTGCGCATAAAGATATGTATGATGCAGATGGTGAGCCAGAGTGGGACTATTCGGTCAATCCAAAGGCTATTGAGGCGTATTGGATGGAGAGAATCCAAGAGGCGAAAGATTTTAATATGATCTATACGCTCGGAATTAGAGGCGTTCATGATACCCCATTTATTGCACGTAAACTTAAAGACCAAACTCTGAAGAGCAAGGTCGAGATGTTGCAACATGTGATCGATCGTCAACGAGAGATGATTAAAGAGGTCTATGGTGCAGAGGATGCTGTTCCTCAGGTGTTTGTTCCATACGAAGAGACTGGTGAGATATATAATGGTGAGAGTAAAGATGGCACAGAGAGGTGTAATCCGATGAATATCCCAGAGGATGTGATTATTGTCTATACGGAGGATAATCACGGTTTCGCACGTCAATTTGCAACCGATAAAGAGCGTCAACGTAAGGGTGGATTGGGTATCTATTACCACTTCTGTTACCAAGGCTCTCCAGCTCAATATAACTGGCTCTCAACAACTCCATTTACGCTCCAAAGAGAGGAGTACAACAAGATCTATAGCGAGGGTGCTCACAAATTCTGGATTGTCAATGTGGGCGACTTGAAGCCTAGTGAGTTCGCTCAACGTTACTTCTTTAAATATACAAACGATGTTGAGAAGTACTCAACCAAACCTTTGCGTGAGTTTGTAGCTGAAAACTCCACTCTACTCTTCGATATTGACACCGAAAAGTCGAAAGAGATTGCAGATATATTGACTAACTTCTATCAATTCGCCTCAGCGATGCGACCAGAGTTCCTAGTTCCATTTGGAGCATCTGAGGAGTGGGGATTGGGTAAAGCTGGTCAAGGTAACTGGGGCTCTTCGTTCCCAACATTCCAATATCACTCTCCATTTGATTTCGGAGATGAGGCGCAGGGTGCTATAGAGTCTATCAAAGAGCTCGAAAAACGAGCAAAAGCACTATATGATGGGCTAGATGAGGAGTATCGTGCACCATTCTACCACTTGGCATACTACCCAATTCGCTCTGCAAGATTGATGTATGAGAAGGTTATATACTATCGCAAGAATAGACTGTACGCTCGTCAAGGGAGACTCGGAAGTGTGAACGCTTATAAAGCACTTAGCGAGGAGGCGGAACGAGAGATTCAAGAGGATCTACACTATTATAATAAGGTATTGGCAGGTGGAAAGTGGAATGGTATCATGGATCCATATGCAACCTATAATATCGTAGAGAGAGTCTTTGATGTGTCGCAGATTCATAATACATTTACATATGACACTTGTCATACAGAGCAACAACAATCAGGTGTTGGAGCGGTGTGCGAGGGTCAAGTTGTTGGAACAGAGGATGTGACACTTCGATTCTCATCATTCGAGGATAATCAACGCTTTATAGATATCTTCAACCGAGAGGCTAAACCAAACAGATGGAGCATTGAGAGTGATAAATCGTTTGTGAAGTTTAGCACTAATGCAGGAACGGTCGATGCTGAACAACGAATCTTTGCTTCGATCGATTGGGCTAAGGCAAAGGTAGGCGAGAATGAGGCTGTTATATCCGTTAAGGGAGATGATGGTAAGGTTGTGAAGAGCTTTAATTTGAAGGCTACCAAGTATAACCTTGAATTAGAGGATAGATCATATGTCGAGGGTTGTGGCTTTGTCGTTATTGAGGCTGAAAACTATACAAAAATGAACCGTGGTCGCGATGGTTCGGAGTGGGTTGAGACCAAAAACTTCGGACATGTTGGATCGACTATGATTGTGCGAGGAGCTGATAAAGTGGCTAAAAACCATAGAGAAAATAGTGCAACGCTAGAGTATAAGGTCTACTTTGCAACAGCTGGAACTCATTATGGTAATATATATAGAATCCCAACCCTTAATGAGGGTCATGGAAAGAGTTGTGAGATAGGTATTGGAGTTGATGATGGTGAGCCTCAGATCATAGGTGGTATTCGTCGCAAGAGTCAATCGCAGCAGGTTACAATGTTAGATGGTAGTGTTGAGGGGATATCTTGGCACAGAAACGTCTATGCTATGATCGAGAAGTTGCCATTTAAGATCAAAATTGATAAGGCTGGTTACCACACAATAAAGCTATATGAGGTAGACAAAAACATCGGCATAGATCGCATTGTGATCTGCACCGACGAGCAGGCGTATGATGCACACCATCGCGCATTGACATCAGCTCCAGAGAGTTACCAAAATATAGAGGGGTATGAGTCACCAAAGTCATACGCTGCACCTGAGCTATCGAAAGAGATTACGAAAGTAACTCCATATCCAACTCTAGAGGCTCCACTTTATGCAAAGTTCCTATTCTGTAAGTATGGTATGCCAGAGGTATTTAATTTTACACCTGTAAGTAAGAATCATGTTTTTGACCCAAATACGAAACTGTTTGGATGGGACGCAGCAAGTGTGAAAAATATAATATCGGGACATAATGAGAGTACTCGCTTCTATCCATTCTGGTTGCGTGATAGGGCGTATGGTCGACGACCTGCGACATTCCATGCGAAGTTTATGAAGGGTGATTATTGGGTTACAATCCATACGGGAGATATAATGAATTATAGTAACAATAAGCCTGGAATGGAGTATGATATGAGTTTGACGATTAATGGTGTTAAGGTTATGGATCGAGAGATTGTTAAGGAGTCGAATCCGATAATTAAGGTTGTTAAGGTTCGAGTTGGCGATGATGAGATGATGAATATCGACTTTGATGGCCCACTTTGGGGTATCTCTGTTATCGAGGTCTATCGTCTGTAGTCTATTAATTGTAAAAGAGAGCTCTTCTAGGTCATTTGATTGATCTGGAAGAGCTTTTTTTAGATCAAGCTCGTGAGATACGAAATTTTCAATTTCGTATCTCAAGTGGGACTATCGATAAAAGTAAGCCTCTGATTTTGCAAATATATATAATCTGTTATATTATAGTGCATTACAAAGATTTATTGGATTGTTGTCGGACACTAACATAAAATATTATATCTCTCATTTGGAAAGTATTGATATATTGCATACCTTTACGTATGGATAGTTGATTTGAATTTGCAGCATGGAGCTTTGTGTTTTGATTGTAAGTTGCTGTGTGTTAGGGGGTGTGCGTATTTCTCTAACAATTGATTGTGTAGTTATTGGTCATTTAGACCATAAAACATTGATCTAGATGGAGAGCCTGAAGAGTAGTTTCGTAAACATATATGGAGAGAGGTTGACATCTATCGAGATTGCCTTTGTCGTTCTGTTTCCTCTGGCTCTATTTCAATTTTATGGATTTGTCGATATCTCTAAAATCGTTCTAAGATTATCTCTATCCTCTGCGATTGTGCTATCTATGATCTACTGTTGTGAGCATATTATGTTTCGCAAATATAGATTTAACACAATACCATATTACATTAAGATACTTCTGCTTTCAGTTGTAGTATCTATATTTGTGGCACTTTTTAGTCGGGATCAGGGGTTGGTGGCATCCTTCAAGGCGAACATGGGCACTTTTCTGGGGTATATCTACTTCTTTGTGCTTTACAAGATCAAGCCCAACACTCAGATGGTTGTAAGGGTGGTATTGCTCTATGCTTTTCTCTATTTGGTCTGCTATATATGGGGGATGATGAATGCGCCTGATGTAGTTTTTGGAACTGATGATGAGTTGGATGATAGTCGAGGAGGTATCTTTAGGTTGAGATTGAGGGGGATAGGATTTGTTGTACTCTCATTCTTCTATACTATTGTTCGAGCAATCTCAAATAGACGGTGGTATATATTATCTGTGGCGTTGTATGCTCTTATTATACTCTCGCTGACGAGGCAGTTTATTCTATTAAGTCTGCTAGTGGCACTCTTTTTCTTAGCGTGGAGAAGAGTCTGGCTTCGAACTCTGTTGGGGGTGTTGACTCTATTTGTATTAATTGGTCAAAGCTCTTTTGTGAAGATTGATAACTCAACGCCGATTGGTAATCTGATAAATAGATCCATAGACCAAGTGAACTCACCAAGGGGTTGGGAAGATGATATACGTGTGAAGTCATTCAAGGCTCAGATCTCTGATTTCCATCAAAATACCGTTGAGGTTCTATTTGGTAGTGGCTATGCTTATGGAGATACCTCATATGGTCGTTGGGAGAGGCGACACTTTATCGATAGAGGCTACTATCGTTCGGATGTTGGATATGCAGGGACATATGTAACATTGGGGATTATTGGTCTACTTATCTTTGTTGCGATCTTTTATAGAGCTGTTACAATTCCAGTTGTGGGCGATGTGATATTCGCCAAGCTATTTATCTACTATGTGTTGCTAACAAATGTCGCCTCTTGGCCACTATGTACAAGTGTCTCGGAGATCTCGATAGCTCTATATCTACTATCCATATATAGGACTCAACAGAGAGTTACCCTCTTACAACAACATAAGGGGAGTTCTAATAATTCCCTAAAATACCTTTCAGTTACTAACTACCCCTTTTCGATTTTTCAAAAATCGGTGGTAGAGCCACTACAACCCACTTTTGCAAAATCAAAAATGGGCAATTATTAACTAAAAATTAAAATCAGGGAATTATTAGAACTCCCCTTAACTCTATATGAAGTACTCAATTCTGATTCCAGCCTATAGCGCAAAGTTCTTAGGTCGCTCCATAGAGAGTGTTTTGTCGCAAACGTATGGTGATTTTGAGTTAATCATTGTGAACGATGCCTCGCCCGAGAATCTGGATTCAATCGTCAAATCATATAACGACGAGAGAGTCAACTATTACACGAATGAGGTGAATTGTGGTGCTGCGAATGTTGTAGATAACTGGAATCGGTCTTTGGAGTACTCCTCTGGAGAGTATGTTATCTGTATGGGAGATGATGATGAACTCGCACCGAACTGTTTAGAGGAGTATAATCGACTTATGGCGGAGTATCCTGATCTGGATATCTATCATGGCAGAGCGAAGTTGATAGATGAGGATTCTGAGTTTTGTAGACTTCAAGAGGCGAGACCTCCATTTGAGAGTGTTTATAGTTTGATCTGGCATAGGATGTCGGGGCGATTGCAATATATCGGTGATTTTTTGTATCGACGCTCGAGGCTAATTGCAAATGGTGGGTTTTATAAAATGCCATTGGGCTGGGGCTCTGACGATATCTCTGCATATATAGCGGCTAAAGATCGAGGCATTGCAAATACTAATATACCTATATTTCACTATAGGGTCAATAGTCAGTCAATATCTACATCTGGGGATGTGATGTTGAAGTTGCGAGCAATAGATATTCGTAAAGAGTGGATCTTGGATTTTGTAGATATTGAGACAACGCTCTCTGAGATAGACTCATACTATTGTGAAATGATACGAAGTGGGGTAGCCTCGCACTTTAGAGGCAAGAGGGTTTTTGAGATATCGCGTGATCTATCCAGACACAATATCTTTAGAATCATCTATTGGCTTAGAGATAGAGATGTCAAGATAACAAAAAGAGATCTGTTGAAGGCGTTAATCAAAAGCAGAGCATGAAAGAGCGGATTTTGTATATTGGGGAGAGTGGATCTTTAGCCATTAATGGGATGGATGCAGTGAATAGCAGAAATGTTAGCTGTTTGCGACATCTATATGGTGACTCTCTGTACATATATGAACCTCAACGGAAAAACTCTAAAATAGAGCGGGTTGTAAATACATTGTTGGGGAATCTGTTTTTTCTTGCATTTTCTGACTATAAAGAGATCTGTAAAATTGTTGCTGATAATGGAATCACATCCATATTTATAGCCCACTCAGGATTGGGTAATATCGCTCTATATCTGAGACGAAAGATGCCAGCGTTAAATATTATAACCTTTTTCCACAATATCGAGAGGCAGTCGGTAAAGAGCAAGAGAGAGGCTGTGACCTCACTGTCACTTTATGAAAGGCTATATATGTATTGGAAGTGTGAAAATGAGAGGAAAGCTGTTAACTCTTCAGATATACTTATAACTCTAAATCAAAGGGATACTCTGCTATTGGAGAGTCTATACTCTCGCAAAGCTACATTTGAGCTGCCAACCTCATTCGCAGATAGATATGACAATCAGAGGGCGATGTCGTTAAGAGCTAAAGAGAGAGACGATAATAGATTGAAACTGCTATTTGTCGGAGTTAATTTCTATGCTAACATTCAAGGTTTAGAGTGGTTTATAGATAGTGTGCTCGGTAGGGTAGAGGGTGTGCATCTTACAATTGTAGGCAAAGGGATGGATCAAGCATTTGAGACGAGCGAGAGTATTACAGTCAAGGGTTTTGTAGATGATCTAAGTGACTATTATTACAGCATAGATATGGTTGTAGTTCCAATCTTTGTAGGCGGAGGGATGAAGACAAAGACAGCCGAGGCGCTTATGTATGGATCGACCATTATAGCCACAAAGGAGGGTTTCGAGGGGTATGATCTCGACTACTCTAAGATCGGAGGGGTGTTCAACAGTGCAGAGGAGGCGATTACTTTGATAACTCATTATCGGGATAATCGGGATCTATTAAGCTCAGCGATGAGATATTCAAGAGATATCTTCAAAGAGAGGCATACGCTTGAATCCTCTATCAAAATATTAAAAAGGCATCTATGAAAAAGATATTATTCTTTGTTCCAGGCGGTGTAGGTGGTGCGGAGAGGGTTACACTGACAATCACAAAACTTATTGATCGCTCGAAATATAGTGTTAAACTTGTGGTTTTAGGGTATAAGGAGTCCGAGATCACAAGGTTTATCCCCGAGGGGTTAGATACGATCTACTTGAATATGAGTCGTATGAGAGAGAACTCATTTTATAAGATATATAGGGTTATAAAGCGAGAAAAACCCGATTTTGTATTCTCGTCACTGCGGTTTATCTGTATTGAGCTGTTGATTATCTGTAGATTCTTGTGTCGAGATACAAAGGTTGTTGTCAGGGCGCAGATTAGTCCAATATATCTGGATGGTCGAGCATGGCACGATAGGTTATTAAAGGCACTCTATCCATTTGCGCATAAGATTGTTGCACAGACCGAGGAGATGAAGGCGGAGATGATAGAGCATTATGAGTTGGCGGATGATAGCGTTCAGATTCTATACAATCCAATCGACACAGAGACAATTGATAGTAAGATAAGAGCCATTAATCCATTTGAGAATCAAGGAGCTTATATATATGTTGCTATTGGGCGGTGTGTGCCTCAAAAGGGGTATGATATATTGATTGAGGCTATGAGTGATGTTGTAGAGTATAACCCTCAAAGCCAGCTATATATAGTTGGGAATAGAGATGATGTTGAATACTCCAAAAAGTTAGATCGTATGGTTGATAGCTTTCATCTGGCGGAGAATGTCCATTTTGTGGGTTTTAATGACAATCCATACAAATTTGTATTCAATGCTAACTGTTTTGTCCTATCATCAAGGAATGAGGGTCTGCCAAATGTTCTTCTGGAGGCGTTATACCTAAAGATACCTGCAATTGCAACTAAGTGTATCCCGATAATTGAGAGGTTGGTTATAGATGGAGAGAATGGTTTGTGTGTGGATAGCGAGGATGTTGAGGCTCTTTCGAAGGCGATGGTTCGGATTCAATTGCTCAAATTAACAGGATCGAAGAGTCTCTATGTTTCTGCATCATCGATGGAGTATAACAATCTATTTGTTTAATTAACAACCTTATATGAAAATATTAGTAACAGGTGCAGCTGGTTTTATTGGAGCTCAATTGTCGCGAGAGTTGGCAAAACGCGGAGATCATGTTATCGGTATCGATAGTATCAATGACTATTATGATGTCCGATTTAAGTATGATCGTCTAGCGGAGAGTGGTTTTCTTTTTCCTGATTGTGACTCACCTTGGGGCGAACAATTCACCTCAACGAAATATCCAACACTGAGATTTATTCGTATTGATATATCCAATAGAGAGTCTGTAAATGCCCTCTTTGAAGCGGAGAGGTTCGACAAGGTTGTAAATCTGGCAGCTCAAGCTGGTGTTCGTCACTCAGCGACCAATCTATATGCCTATATTGAGAGCAATATAATGGGGTTTGCCAATATATTAGAGGCTTGTCGCTGCAACAATATTATGAATTTAATCTACGCCTCATCAAGCTCCGTGTATGGTCTAAATTCGAAGGTGCCATTCTCGGAGGATGACGCTGTTGACACCCCTGTTAGTCTCTATGCAGCGAGTAAAAAGAGTAATGAGTTGATGGCTCATTGCTATAGTAAACTATATGGTATTAAGACCATTGGATTGAGATTTTTCACTGTATATGGGCCATGGGGTAGACCTGATATGGCACCTATGTTATTTGCGAGCTCTATAAGTCGGGGTGAGAGCATTAATGTATTTAATAATGGGGATCTCTCTCGTGACTTCACATATATCGATGATATTGTAGATGGCACAATAGCGACTATCGACTATGAGTTTGCAGAGTTAGATTCAGCCAATACTATCCCCTACAAGATATTTAATATAGGCTGCTCATCTCCCGTTAAGTTGATGGATTTCATCTCCGAGATTGAGCTGGCGTTGGGTGTCGAGGCGAATAAAGTGCTCTTGCCAATGCAACCAGGCGACACCTACCATACATATGCAGATACATCGAAGCTCGAAAAGGAGATCGGTTATAAGCCTATGGTTTCGTTGCATGATGGAATCCAACGATTTATAGAGTGGTATAGATCGGATAAAAACAGCCTAAAATAGACTCATGAAGATACTCTATTGTGTTCCGCAACTATATCGAGCTGGTGGTATCGAGAGGGTTGTAACACTCAAAGTCAATAGCCTTGTTGAGGTGTATGGTTACGAAGTTATCATAGTAACTTCAGACCAGAGAGGAGCTCCGTTTTACTATCCACTGTCGAATAGGGTCAAAGTGTATGATTTGGGGATAGATTACGACTCTCTGTTGAAGTTGCCGCTTTATCGGCGCATTCCAAAGAGGGCAGAGTATAGAGAGATCCATAAGCGAAGATTGTCCAAACTGTTTAGTGATTTAAAGGTGGATGTTGTAATCTCAACATTTACACACGAAGCGTCGTTTCTGCCTCAAATCAAGGATGGAAGCAAGAAGATCTTAGAATCCCATTTTTGTCGTGGACACAAACGGATGATGGCAGATGTTTTTGGCTTTTCATTGCCGACAAAACTAGCATATTACTTTCGATGTTGGCAAGAGGAGAACATTATAATCCCTCGTTATGATAAATTTGTGGTGTTGACAGAGGAGGATAGAGATAGGTGGGGTAGCGAGGTCAAAGGTGTAGTTTGCATTCCGAATATCTCGCCATTCTCCGACGCGGAGGAGCAGCGAGCGGAGTTGACCAATAGACAAGCTATTGCCGTTGGTCGCTTGGACGCTCAAAAGGGTTTTGATAGATTGATATCTATATGGGCTGATGTTAATGCATTACGCCCCGATTGGATATTGAATATTTATGGAGCGGGGGAGGATGAGGCAAAACTGCGCCGACAGATATCGGATCTAAATCTAGAGGCAGCGGTCTTTATCAACCCTCCAGAGAGAGGGATAAAAGAGCGATATTTGGAGTCCTCGATCTTCTTAATGACATCAAGGTATGAGGGGCTTCCAATGACACTGTTGGAGGCTCAAAGTTTAGCTTTGCCTACGGTTGCTTATGATTTTAAGTGTGGGGTGCGAGATGTTGTAGAGGATAACGTGTCGGGTTATATTGTAAGAGAGGGAGATCGTAAAATGTTTGTATCTAGGGTGTTATCCTTAATAGATGATCCGAATCTGAGGCTTAAGATGGGGCGTAATGCTTTTGAAGCTCAAAAACACTATTCTAATGGAATAATAATGAAAAAGTGGATTGCGCTATTTGACAGCCTATTACAACAATAGATATAGACTATGCTGAAAATTGGAATTATCACGATACATAGCGATCTGAACTATGGTGCTGCATTGCAAGCGTATGCGCTATGCCGTTATTTGATTAATATGGATTATGATGCAAAGATCATCAACTACGTAAAGATCCCGAATAGTCCGAGAAATTATCCATTTCCTAAAAATATCGCCTATAAATTGATGAATGCTCCAAGGTTTTATCGGTATAGGATATTTTTGAAAGGTTCGCTGTCGAGTGTCAGATACAACAGTTTAGAGGAGATTATGAATGGCTTCGATGAGCCCTTTGATATTATAATCAGCGGAAGCGATCAAGTTTGGAATCCTCACTGTGGTGGATTTGTAACCAGATTAAATCCAGCCTATTATCTCGCCTTTGCAGAGAGTGCAAAGTATAAGAAGATCGCCTATGGTTCATCTGTTGGTTCGCACATATTTACCAAAGAGGAGATCCCATATATTCAAAAATGGTTGGGAGAGTATGCTCACCTTAGTACGCGAGAGGTTGCTGGAGCTAAGCAGTTAGAGGCGATTCTCGGTAGAGGGGTAAAGGTGGTCTTAGATCCAACACTCTTGTTGAGTCACAAAGAGTGGCTTAAAGTATCTAATAGCCCAAAAATCAAGGGTAAATACCTATTGGTATACTATATTGATGAGATTGAAGAGGTAGTGAGCTATGCTCGAAAGATCGCTGATAGGTATGGTTGGAGGGTTGTGATGCCCTCTAACTCTGCTTCGAGATATTCGGGAGTTGACCTAAATATCCCATTTTGTGGGCCTGCTGAGTTCTTAGGGCTCTTGAATGGAGCAGAGTATATCGTAACAAATTCATTCCATGGAACAGCCTTCGCGATAAATTTCCGAAAGGATTTTGTGAGTGTAATCAAACGAAACTCTCCTCAGCGCGCTCAAACTCTGCTTAGTAGTATCAGTTTGGCGGATCGACTTTTAACCGATATCAATGATATAGATAAATTGTCAGACCATATTGACTACACAGAGCCAATTCAAAAGTTAGAACAGCTAAGAGAGGAGTCAACGAAGTACCTATTAAATGCAATTGAAGAGTAAAGATGAGGCATATCGACGCATTAAAATATAGAGATCGATGTTCAGGGTGTACCGCTTGTCTCTTTTTGTGCCCCGAAAAAGCTATCTCGTTGGTGGAGGATTGTGAGGGATTCCTATATCCTAAAGTTGAGGAGTCTCGATGCGTTGATTGCGGATTGTGTTTAAGGGTATGCCCATCTGCAAAGGTTGATTATCGTTGTTCAGCAACCCAGTTAGATACCCCTATTGCCTACGCCGCTAAACATAAAGAGGATGGTGTAAGGAGCAAGAGCACATCGGGAGGGGTATTTACATCTCTCTCTGATTATATTCTCTTCAGAGGTGGTGTTGTCTGTGGCGCGATGTTTAACGCTAAAACACAGAGAGTTGAACATACCCTAGCAACGAGTGTCGAAGAGCGCGATATGATGCGAGGATCGAAGTATGTGCAGAGCTATCTGGGGGATATATTTCTGAAGATTAGAGCTCTTCTAGAGGGTGGCGTAGAGGTGTTGTTTGTTGGTACACCCTGTCAAACAGCGGGGTTGTTTGCACTTCTTAAAGAGGATTACTCTAATTTGTATGTTGTAGATATTTTGTGCCACAGCACCCCTAACCCATTGATTTTCAAAGATATGATAAAGAGCCATACGCATGAGGCGACAGATATTATATTCAGGGATAAGAGCCTCGGTTGGCGATCATCATATGGGGTCAAAGTTGTCGATGTTAACAACATCTATCCTGATTCTAATTTCTTGAAACTCTATTGGAAAGGGTTGATCTCTCGACCATCTTGTCATAGGTGTAACTTTACAAACTTGCGTAGACCATCGGATATTACACTTGGTGATTATTGGGGTATTAATAAAGTTTGTGGATCATTTGAGGATCAGCTCGGGGTCTCCACTGTTTTGATAAATTCGAAGAGAGGGGAGGAGCTATTCAAAGCGGTCAAAAACGATATGGATACCTTGCAGACAACCCTCAATGATACTATGCAAGATTGTATGCAACGAAGGGTTCGGAGTTCGTATCGAAGAGCATCTTTTTGGCGAGATTACCGAATTAAGGGATATTCATATGTAGCTGCAAAGTATAGTCGAGATACACTTTTTGAGGTTGTTAAACTCTCTATCAAGAAAAAATTATATTAGTGTCCGATAAAAGTTTGCGATTTATTGTTGGTACCTCGTTTCGACTCGCCAGAGTCGTCATCCTGAACTTGATTCAGGATCCCTAACTATCAGTGTCTCAGATTTTTTTGTAGAGATCCTGAAACAAGTTCAGGATGACGAAATTTTCAATTTCGTATCTCACGTGGGACTGCTAATAAAAGTAAGCCCCCATTTTATAAAACCTTTGTAAGTCGCTATATTTGTGATGATTACAAAGATTGAAAAATATTTTATCGGACACTAATAAAAAATTACTAAAATGAAGTTTATAACCAATATTATATTGACCATCTCGGCAGCGATACCTTTTATGTGGGATGCCGTATTGTCATTCTGCATCAAAAAGCAGATGAAGAGCTGTGGCGATAGGGTATATCTACGACCCTCCTTCTCGGATTTTAAAGGGCTCTATAACTTGTCAATTGGGAGTCATGTTAGTATCCCCAAAGGTAGTACACTCTATTGCACAGAAGCACCTCTGATAATAGGTAACAAAGTTATATTTGGGCCAAAACCAACCATTACAACGGGCGATCATCGCTCAGATCGGTTAGGAGTCTATATCATCGACTCTCATGATAAACTGCCAAAAAATGACCAACCAGTAGTTATTGAGGATGATGTCTGGACTGGAGCAAATGTAACAATATTAAAAGGTGTTACAATCGGGCGCGGTTCGATTATCGCCTCGGGAGCAGTTGTAACCCAATCCACCCCTCCTTACTCCATTGTTGGAGGTGTCCCAGCTAGAGTTCTCAAGTTTAGATTCTCGACGGATGAAATCATCGAACATGAAAAGATTTTAAGGAGAAATTAGATCTCCCCTTAAAAAGCAATCCCACAAATAATAGAGTAAAATTAGTTTAATCTACTATTTGTGGGGCTGCTTTTTTATAGCTAAGTTTGAGATCTGCAATTATACTCTAGGCATACGTTTTGCCTTGTCATTTTTCGCTTTGCGTAGACGGAAGTATAGGTATGATCCGTATACCAAGAATAGAGTAAAGATGTGTATCCAACTCTTTGTTGTGCGAGAAATAGTTATATTGTCAACAAATGAGAAGCTCTTTGGACGACCATGACCATGCTGTTGTGCTGCCTGTGGAGCTTGTCCTTGCTGAGGAGCACCACCTTGACCAGCTTGAGCTTGTTGTGGGCCACGAGACTCGCCACCCTGCTGTGGAGTTTGTGCACCGTGTGCCATCTGAACCTGCTCGGTGCGTGGCTGTTGAGACATCTGCTTCTCGCGAGCTGCCGAGCTAATCAAGCTACCTACCTGAAGCCCTAGAGCGTGGATAAATAACATCGCATATAGACCATACGACCACTTTTGGATGCTCTTCCAACGCTTTGTGCCTAGCTTGCGGTGTACGCTATCAAATGATGTGATCCACAATACAAGGAATAGAGTGAACATCACAATACCAAGTACATATACGAAACTTGAAATACCCGATCCAAGAACGCTCGATACACGAGGACTTTGCATAAACTCCTCGTGGTCGAAGAAGAACTTCCAACCCTCTACAAATGATCCAAAGATACGCTTCATAGCGTGAGCCAAGACAGGGAATCCAACGATTATAGATAGCTCCTTACGAATCGACATCAAACGACCGATATATTGATTCTTAGGGCTAAATGCTCCCATATACATGATGATAACAAGTACTGGGTGTAGGAAGTTCGCACCACTTGAAAGCTCGCTAATACATGGCCCAAAGAGAGGAATTGATCCGAATGAGATTGGGAATGTAGCACCGCAAAGGCGGAATATAACAGGGATGATAAATGCGAATGAGAGAAGTCCGAAGATTGTGTAGTATACCTTGTAGTTCTTTTTGATCGACTTTGAAAGAGCAATCGCAAGCACTGTATATAGTACAAGCGAGAACAAGAATGCGAAGTTGGAGTGCAAGAACTCCAAAAAATCAAATGCTGCGTTAATCATAGTATTATCTCTATATTTGGGTTGTTATTTTTGAAATGGAGAGAGGAGGTATGCTTTATCTCTGTCGCTTCCTCCACTCTCTCAAAATATTTTATTTAGTAGGGTAAAATAATTATTGGTGTGTTTTTAAGAGTACTATTGGAGATGAGATTTTTTGCTATTGAATCGAAAATATAGTGGTTCTATACTGAGATTTAATAGTGAAAAATATCGCTCCAAGAGTGCTTTTAAAATATGGCGATAATTGTTTTACACTACTTTAAATTGCGACAAAATTACTGTGCAATCAACTTACCGATGCAAAGGATGCTTGAACACTGAACCTCAAGACCCTTCGTAGCTGATGCTGTAGCTGAGTCAATAACATAGATAGATGGGTAGCTATCTGTGTTTGGTGCCATTGGAAGGTATGCCTTACCATCCTCGATGTATGGCTCACCGATAGCACGGCTACCCTGATCTACGAATGCTGTCTCTGCGTCAGGAAGTCCTGTAACCTTTGTAGCTGTCTTTGAATCTATGTCGAAGATGTAGAAGTCAGCATCACCTACGTCAGTCTTGTGAGATGCGTTGTATAGGAACTGAGTGTGGATAACACGAAGAAGGAACTTAGATCCTGTGATGTGCCATACACGAGAGAATGTGTAGTTGTCCATCAAAGACTCAAACTCAAGTAGACCGTCAGTACCGAATGAAGAGTCGAACTCTGTTGCACCATACTTGATACGCATTACGCTTGCACCCTTGTTTGTAGTCTTAACACTTAGCTGAGTATCCAATATTGTAGTCTCGTCTGTTTTATCTACATACTGGTCAACCACAACATCATTTTCGTTTGAAAGGTCTGTGCTGTAACGACGAGTTGTACCTGGAGTAAAGATGTAAACATACTCATCATCATCGTTAGGAACGACTGTGTTGAGAGGATTTCCATATGTACGACCAAATGCCTGCCCCATCTTATCTGTTGTGATGAATGTAGGCTCAGACTCGAATGATCCGCTTAGTGGGTAACGAGCGATGTATGCGTTGCCTGGTGTAAGTGGGAAAGGTACTCCACTTGTTGCAGCGAATGAGTTTGAAGCCTCAATAGAGTTAGTGTATGAACCACTTCCCTGCGCTACATAGTCGCTGTTAGAACCATCCCAACCGCACTCAGCACCCTTCGCGATAGCATAATGAGTCACACCTGTAGTTGCGTATGAAGCATATACATAGTCACCAGCTGTTGCGAAACCTACGACTGTTGCAGTCTCACCATTGCTATACTCAGGAACATACTTTCCGATGTAGTTGTTTGAGTAGTAGTATGATGTTGTCGCTGTAGTACCCTCTGGATCACAATATGATGTCATTGAGATCTGTGCGTAGTAGTCACCTGTGATATCAACAACTGATCCGTCAGTAACACCAGTGATCGAGACATAATCAGTGTCCAATGAAGATGTTAGGTTACGAGTTGTCGCAAACTTATCACCCCACATACCCCAAGTGTGATATGCAGCAGCAGAGTATTGTCTTCTTACTTTCATCATACCTGTCGCAGCGTCAAGGTAGTACTGTACAACATCTGTTGCATCTGTACCTCCATTATCCTTGATAGAGTAGAAATACTTGTTGTCCAAAGAGTGTGACCACTCCGATGCCCCAGTAGAAAGCTCTGTGCCTGTACCGATAACAGAGATAGAGCCCTCGTCTAGTGTCTCCGATGTAAGAAGTACCATAACTGTATCACCTGTCGAAGATGATGTTGTTTGAGTTGTGATTGCGAAAAGAGCCTCTCTCTCCTCAACTGATCCAGAGCCACCGCCTAGTGATGCTGTTTCATCATTTGTGCAGGCAGAAGATACAGCCAATACAGCAGCTGCTGCAAATGCAAGTCTTGTAAATTTTCTCATTGCTTTTAATTTTTTTTAGTGATTATTTATTTTAATTTATCTAGTTTTAATTTTTTTTAGTGTCCGATAAAACAAACAAATCTTTGTAATGTGCTGTAATATAGTAGATTATATGCGCTTGTGAAATCAGGGGCTTACTTTTGCTGACAGTCCCACGTGAGATACGAAGTTGAAAATTTCGTCATCCTGAACTTGTTTCAGGATCTCTGCAAATGACCTGAAATTCTGACAGTTAGGGATCCTGAAACAAGTTCAGGATGACGACTCTTTCAGAGTCGAAACAAGGTGCCAATACAAATTGTAAACTTTTATCGGATACTAATATTTTTTATTTGAATATGTTAACTCTGAATTTTCCGTAAAAAGCTCGTCCCGCCTTCTGTAGACTATAGTTGTCATATAGATCCTCATCTGTGAAGTTGCGAGCCTCCAATGAGAAGTTGTAACGACTATTCTGGAACGCATAGTTTACAACAACGCTATGTGACAACTGTGTTGGTACCTTTGCTTTAGTAGATGAGTCGCCAATCGCCTCCCAGTATAGAGCAAACTCCTTCTGATAGAATACATCGTAGATAACTGAAACCTGATCGTGGTTGCTAAATATGTTGTAGAAGTTGAGCGTTATATCACCATTACCATATAAATATGGTTGATTTGGTATGCGCATGTTATATGTAAAGTTAAGCTGCGATGATCCCTCCGATACATACTTCTCTGCGTCGCGTGGGTTAAGGTTGTTAAATGTTCCTCCAACACTTAGCAATCGATCATAGTCATATCTAGCAATGATGCTATATCCCTTTGTCAAAACTCGTCCATAGTTACCATAACTTGCCGATGATCCATCGTTGCTTGCCGTACGGATGATATAGTCGTGTGTGTCACGGTAGATCAACGATCCATCAAGTCGCAAGAAATGCTTCATATTGAAAGTATGTGTATAGACCAGATTCAAGTTAATATTATCACTTGTCTCAGGGAGTAGATCATATGTACCAACCTCAAGGCTATTATCACCAAACATCTCTGTTGTTGTAGGGAGTCGATAGGCTCTCTCATATGAGACTTTAGCCTGCAAATGGCGTGGAACGATGAAGTAGGTCAATGCAGCTCCATATCCAAATTTCGAGTAAGGAACTCTCTCGAGTGACTCTAATCCTGTCGTCTCATCCTCCACTAGGCTTTCACTCAATTGATAGAAGTGCTTCAAGAATAGTGTACCCTCCAGACTCTCGATTGGACGAGCCAAATATGAGAATCCTGAAATCGATTTATTGCTCTTTTGAGGCACATCATAGTCGTCATAAACACTCGTTCCATCGATCAGAGAACGTGTGATACGACTCGTTGATGTTACAGTGTTCGAGAATGTGAAATTGTGCTTATTGTTACTAGTTACATACTTCGTTATGAGATTAGTACCCAACGAACGATTTTTTGACTCACTATCACTCGGTGTAAGATTCATCTCTACACTATCTCCATACCAGTTATATCGCGCCGTTGCAGGATCTGCATTATGGGTGTAGCCACTATCATAGTTTGCGACAAATCGTACATCCAATCCATCAGCGAAAAAGTCCTTTTTCGAATACTCCAAAGTAGGAGTTAGAGTTGTTCCCTCGCTATACTTCTCACCATAAACTAAGTTTTGAGTCGTTCCAGTCTGGATATCTTTGTAGTATTGTGAGTAGTTGAGACTCAATGCAAAGTGGTCAGTCCATGAAGTGTTATCAAAGCCGATAGATCCAATAACAGTCTCATTGTGGTATTTGTCGTGGAAACGCTCCAAACCATATACTATATCGTTTGCATCGAACGATGATGTAACCTGACCCGTTGGCAATATATCGTAATAGATGACATAATTATCAACCTTATAGTTATTGTCTGAGTAGTTCTGATAGGCGTTGACACTATACGAAAAACCACTCTTAGCAATTGTTTGAGCAAACATTAAGTAGGTTTTATGGGTGTTGAACGAACCAAAAGAGTATGATGCATCAATATTAAGTAGATTGTTATTGTTAGCCTTATTTGTGATGATATTTACAACACCACCCAATGCATCTGCTCCAAACTCGATCGGCACAACTCCACTATACATCTCAATACGCTCTGCGAAACCAGCTGGTATATTATTCAGAGAGAATGCAGCATTACCATTCTGAGGTATACCGTCGATAAATATCTTTACGTGGCTACCTGTAAATCCATTGAGGCTCAGCTCTGTATCGCTTCCGACACCACCACTCTCTCTCATATTGACACCACTCATCTTCGACATCGCTTGGGTGATGTTTGCCGATGTGTTTTTCATCGCTCCGATCTCGATGCTCTGGACATTGTAGGCAGTTTTGTTTGTTCTGCTACTGCGGCTCTCACCATTTACCACAATTTTATCAATGCTCTTCGATGAGCCCTTAAGCTCTATCTTTAGAGGCTTTGACTCCCCTCGTTCAACGTTGAATGTTGTCTCGAATGGCTCATATCCGATAAACGATGCCACAATTTTCTGCTCTCCAAGAGGTGCGCGTAGCTTAAATCGACCTCTTTCGTCACTCAGACAGGCATATTGACTGCTCTCGTTAATAGATATTGTCGCAAATTGTACAGCCTCACCACTATCTGCACTCACCACCTCTCCTACGATCACTCCGTGATCTGCTCTTCCTCCACTCTGCCCCTGAGACGATGCAGTGGCAAATGGCACAAGTAATAGTGTTAAAATTGTAAAGAATACCCTCATTATTAAAAAAATAATTATTAATAAATATTATTACAGAGAGTGTTTGTTTGTGTTGTTGGATGTAGGATAGATTGCGATCCTATGTTTTTTAAAAATTTGTGTAATATCTCTCTGTCTTGTTTGCAAAGGTATGAGGATTGTGAAGATCGCACAATAGCAAATAATAGGTATAATTTGCTAGGAAACTACAATATATAGTTACTGTTTTTGCAGATTATGGACTTTGTTATAATATTATTAATCGGGTAGGAGCAGTGGGATTATCTCCCATTGTTCATACCCGATTAATAATATATAATTTTTCCGTCTTGCCGTGACGGTCTCATAAGTGTTATGCCTCGACTGTCAAAAGAGAGAGAGGTCACCTTGTGGGCAACCTCTCTGATCTATATAATATATGTTTCGACCTATTACTTCAAAGCCTGCACCTTCTTCTGAGGGTTGTAGTAGCCCTTAGTAATTGTGATGAACTCACTCTTCATCTCCTCTAGTAGTTCTGGATTCTTGTCAGCGATATCTGTAGTCTGACCGAAATCAGCCGTCAAATCATAAAGCGAGAAGTCCTTAACAATACCAACCTCGTTGCCAGTCTCGTTGCGCTCCTTACCAGTGTATGGAGGAATCATTGCGTATGTACCCTTGCGGTAAGCCATGCGACCACCAGCCTCTACGACCATGTTTGGACGACCCTCGTTGCTCTTACCCATAAATACATCTAGGTAGTTCTCTGAGTCGATAACCTGATCTGTTGGGAGCTCAACACCAAGCATCTCTGCGAAAGATGCCAAAAGATCCATCTGTGATACCAAAGCGTTAGATACTGATGGCTTGATAGTATCTTTCCAGTATACAAAGAATGGAACGCGAGTACCAGCCTCGAACAAGCTATACTTACCACCGCGAAGACCGCCTGCAGGAACGTGATCTCCAACCAACTCAGGAGACATATCTTTGTAACCGTCATTAAGAACTGGACCATTGTCAGATGAGAATACGATGATAGTGTTCTCCATCAAGCCTCTCTTCTCAAGGTTTGCGATCAACTCACCGATACACCAATCAGCCTCAGCGATAGCATCTCCACGAGGTCCCATTGTTGTAGCTCCAACAAAACGAGCGTGTGGAGTACGTGGAACGTGTGGTTGGTGAAGACCATAATACAAGAAGAATGGTTTGTCTTGATTCTCCTCTAAGAATGTGTCCACCTTACCAACGAAGTAGTCAGCCATATCCTCATCGATCCATTTAGCAGCCTCGCCACCCTTCATGTAACCGATACGTGGAATACCATTTACGATTGTGTTGTTGTGACCATGAGCCCACATCATCTTACACAACTCTGGGTTATCCTTTCCTGTTGGTTGACCCTCGTAGTTCTTTTTGTAGTTGACCTCGATAGGGTCGTTAGGATCAAGACCTACAACATCGCCATTCTCAACAAATACAGTTGGTACACGGTCGTTAGTTGCTGCGATTAGACAAGAGAAGTCAAATCCGATTTCCTTTGCTCCTGGGACAACAGTCTCGTTCCAGTTTGGGTCTCCTGCCCCCATTCCAAGGTGCCACTTTCCGATTGCTCCAGTTGTGTAACCCTTCGACTTGAACATATCTGGCATAGTATACTGATCTACATCGATAAGAAGTGGGGCATCACCTGCAAGGATCGCAGCGCGAGGATTTTTCCAAGGATAAGATCCTGTAAGAAGTGCATAGCGGCTAGGTGTAGATGTTGCAGATGTTGCGTGACCATCTGTAAAGCGGACACCCTCGTTTGCAAGTTTATCAAGATTTGGAGTTGCAATTGCAGTCGCTCCATACGCGCCTGTCTCGCCATAACCCAAATCATCAGCAAGGATTACAATTACATTAGGTTGTTTTGGTGCTTCAGCTTGAGTCTGAGCACACCCAACAGCAGCAACGGCAACTGGAGCAGCCAATGCTACATTTAAAAACTTTCTGTTCATAAGTTTGATTAGTTTATTTTTATTTATATGTTGTACTTTATTCATAAGTATAAACATATTACAAATGTCGTTATTATTTTCGAATAATCATAATTTATTTACAACTATTACTTTTTGAAATCCCGATAATAATCCATATATTTGCACAATTTATGTCAGTCTACATTTTGAAATAAGACAAAATATATTAAATTTAATAATGTCAGAGGTAAAGGATAGAGAGTTAATTGAGGATATCGGTGGTCAGGAGTACAAGTATGGCTTCGTCACAGATATTGAGACCGAAATAATCGATAAGGGACTTTCGGAGAGTGTGGTGCGGCTTATATCGCAAAAGAAGGGTGAGCCTGAATGGATGACTGAACGTAGGTTGGATGCATATCGTTATTGGTTGACTTTGGAGGTGCCAACATGGGCACATCTGGAGATACCACCAATTGATTTTCAGGCGATTAGTTATTATGCAGCCCCAAAGCAGAAAAAGCAGTTGGAGTCGATGGACGAGGTTGATCCTGAGCTAAAGAGGACATTTGATAAGTTGGGTATTCCACTTGAGGAGCAGATGGCACTAGCTGGTGTTGCAGTGGATGCGGTGATGGATTCGGTATCTGTCAAGACAACGTTTCGTGAGACACTTGCCGAGAAGGGGATTATATTCTGCTCTATCTCGGAGGCGATCAAGGAGCATCCAGAGTTAATCAAAAAATATTTAGGGAGTGTAGTTCCACATACGGATAACTACTATGCGGCACTCAATGCAGCGGTATTTTCGGATGGTTCGTTCTGTTATATCCCGAAAGGTGTGCGATGCCCAATGGAGCTCTCGACATACTTCAGAATCAATGCTCAGGGGACTGGTCAGTTCGAACGTACATTGATAGTTGCGGATGAGGGCTCTTATGTTAGCTATTTGGAGGGTTGTACGGCTCCTCAGCGCGATGAGAATCAGCTTCATGCAGCGGTTGTTGAGATTGTAGTTCACGATACAGCGAGTGTTAAATACTCTACGGTTCAGAATTGGTATCCAGGAGATAAAAACGGAGTTGGTGGAATTTATAACTTTGTAACCAAACGAGGCGTATGCTATCGAGATGCGAAGTTATCGTGGACACAGGTTGAGACTGGATCGGCGGTAACTTGGAAATATCCGAGCTGTGTGTTGCTTGGTGACAATTCGATTGGTGAGTTCTACTCTGTTGCTATGACTAATAACTACCAGCAGGCAGATACAGGGACGAAGATGATCCATATCGGGCGAAATAGTCGTTCGCATATAATTTCAAAAGGTATATCGGCAGGTCGAAGCCAAAACTCATATCGAGGTCTGGTGAAGGTCTCAAAAAAGGCAGATGATGCACGTAACTATTCGCAGTGTGACTCGTTGTTGATTGGTGATAAGTGTGGAGCTCACACATTCCCAGTTATTGAGAACTACAATTCGACATCGGTTCTGGAGCATGAGGCGACAACATCGAAGATCTCGGAGGATCAGCTCTTTTATTGTAATCAGCGAGGTCTGTCGAGCGAGGATGCTGTTGGTGTGATTGTGAATGGATACGCCAAAGAGGTGCTTTCGAAGTTGCCAATGGAGTTTGCTGTTGAGGCACAAAAATTATTGGCACTTAGCCTTGAGGGGAGTGTAGGTTAATGATAAGTTTAAGGTAAATAAGAGGATATAAAGGTATGTTAAGTATAAAAGATCTACGCGCTACGGTTGGTGATAAAGAGATTTTGAAGGGTGTAAACTTAGAGGTGAAGGCTGGTGAGGTACACGCTATAATGGGCCCAAATGGAGCTGGAAAGAGTACGTTAGCGAGTGTGCTCGCAGGAAACGAGAAGTTTACGGTGACAGGCGGAAGTGTAGAGTTTTTAGGACGCGAATTGCTCTCAATGCCGATCGAGGATCGTGCACGTATGGGGCTGTTTTTGGGCTTTCAGTATCCTGTCGAGATCCCTGGAGTCTCGATGGCTAGCTTTATGAAGTTGGCGGTGAATGAGCAGCGTAAATTTCGCGGTGAAGAGCCAATGAGTTCTGGCGAATTTTTGAAGATGATGCGCGAAAAGAGTAAGATTGTGGAGTTGGATACAAAACTTACATCTCGCTCCGTGAATGAGGGCTTTTCGGGTGGAGAGAAGAAGAAGAATGAGATCTTCCAGATGGCGATGCTTGAGCCTAAACTATCATTCCTCGATGAGACAGATAGTGGACTAGATATCGATGCACTTCGAATTGTAGCTACGGGAGTGACCAAACTCAAGCGAGAGGATAACGCAACAGTTGTAATTACCCACTATCAACGTCTGTTGGACTACATCGTTCCAGATTTTGTCCATGTTTTGTATAAAGGTCGTATAATCTACTCAGGAGACAAATCTCTCGCTTTGAAGTTAGAGCAGGAGGGGTATGATTGGTTGATTGGTGATATTAAGGAGTAGGAGGTGAAGATGGAGAGTTTTCTCAAATATTTAGAGTCACATGATCTAAAACGAGTTGATAGTTCGAGTGGTGGTTTAATCACCCTCGATGATGCCTCAACCTTTTTTCTGCATGTTGCCATTAACACCCCGAAGATTGATTTAAATGTAGTATCGCGCGAGAGTGCAGCAACTCTGATCGTTGTAAATTCGGGAGAGTCTGCGGAGCTTAACATCTCGGTTGCGGAGGGTGCACGTTTCAATATATTGGAGGTGTTATACGAGGGTGCTAAGGAGTCGGTTTTGATCGATCAATCGAGGGACTCTTTTGTGAACTATACGGTGTTGGAGTTAGCAACGGCGGATCTAAATTGCATCGTTAATTTGAACGGTCGAGGGGCAGATACGGAGGTTAATATGTTGCAGCTTCCATCAAGTGAGGAGCATGCAAATATATCGCTTAAAATAGCCCATAATTCGGCAGATTGTACAAGCCGATCAACATCGAAATGTGCTGCTGCTGGAGCCTCAATAGGGGAGTTTCATGGTCTAGTTTATGTGGCAGAGGGTGCACAAAGAACCTCGTCGCAACAGAATAGTCGCAACGTAGCTTTGAGTGCCGATGCAAAGATCATTGCAGAGCCTCAATTGGAGATCTATGCGGATGATGTAAAGTGTACACATGGAGCGACAGTTGGACAGATGAATAAGGAGGCGATCTACTATATGCGACAGAGAGGATTGAGCGAGGAGCAGGCGCGTAAGCTACAGCTCGATGGATTTGTCTCGGAGATTACAAATAGTTGTGGTGTCGAATCGTTGCGTGAGGCGTTATCAGAGATGGTTCGTGAGCACCTTCACAATATGTAATAGAGTATGAAGAGTATAGAGCAAATACGTGAGGATTTTCCGATATTGGAGAGTAAAGTCTATGGCAAACCTCTAATATATCTGGATAGTGGAGCGACATCTCAAAAGCCTCAGTGTGTGATTGATAAGGTTAATTACCTCCACCAAGAGTTGAATGCCAATATTCATCGTGGAGTACACTATCTTTCGCAGGAGGTTACCTCGCTTTATGAAGATGCACGCGAGAGAGTTAGAGGCTTTATTGGGGCTGAACATAAGGAGGAGATTGTATTTACGGCAGGTGCTACAGCAGCGATAAATACGGTTGCATATAGTTGGGGAGAGTCGTTGAAGAGCGGTGATAATATCATCGTTTCGGAGATGGAGCACCACTCAAACATAGTACCTTGGCAGTTGATTGCTGAGCGCAAAGGGGCTGAAGTTCGAATGTTGCCAATAGATGATGATGGTCGTTTGATGGTTGAAAAACTCGACGAACTACTTGATTTTCAGAGTAGATTGATTGCTGTTGCTCAGGCTTCGAATACTCTTGGAACGCGTCCTGACCTAAAATATATAATCTCGAAAGCAAAGGCTGTTGGGGCATTGACGTTGGTCGATGGCTGCCAAGGGGTTGTTCACGGTGGGGTAAATGTTGCTGAATTGGGATGTGACTTCTACGCTTTTTCGGGACACAAACTCTATGGACCAACTGGAATTGGAGTTTTGTATGGTCGTCGAGAGGTGATGGAAAACATGCCTCCGTTCTTGTCGGGAGGTGATATGGTGGATCGTGTTTCGTTCGAAAAGACGACATATGCGCCACTTCCACTAAAATTTGAGGCTGGAACGGCTAACTATGTGGGAGCTATCGGATTAGCTGAAGCAATAAAATACATAGAACAGTTCGATCCAGAGGCTGTTGAAGCGCATGAGCAGACTCTTCTAAAGGAGACAACCGAGCGATTGAGCAAGATCGATGGTTTGAGAATTTATGGCACACAACCAAATAAATGTGGTATCGTTTCATTTAATGTCGATGGTATTCACCCCTATGATTTGGGAATGATACTCGATAAACTTGGTATTGCAATTCGTACTGGACAACACTGCGCAGAGCCTACGATGAAACACTTTGGAGTTACAGGAATGTGTCGTGCCTCATTTGGAATCTATAACACACTTAGCGATGTCGATGCCCTTGTTGCAGGGGTTGAGCGCGCTGTTAAAATGCTTAGATAATATATTATGCTTATAGTACTCGAAGGGTTGGATGGAGCTGGAAAATCGACACAGATAAAGCTCCTCCGCGATATGTTAACTCAAAAAGGGGTGGAGAGTGAATACCTCCACTTTCCTCGTTTTGATGCACCTCTTTATGGTGATTTGATTGCCCGTTTTTTGCGTGGCGAATTGGGTGGCGTGAATGAGGTCAATCCCTATCTAGTTGCTCTTTTATATGCTGGGGATCGAGCCGATGCAGCTGCGATGTTGAGGGGCTGGATGGAGAGCGGAAAGGTGGTGATTTTGGATCGCTATGTCTACTCTAATATTAGCTATCAATGTGGAAAGATGGAGAGCGCAGAGGAGCGTGAAGAGCTTGCAAAGTGGATACTTGATTTGGAGTATAATCACTTCGCTATTCCACGTCCCGATGTCTCATTTTTCCTCGATGTTCCATTCGAATTTACAAAGCGAAAATTAGAGGAGCAGCGAGATGGAGATGATCGAGACTACCTAAAGGGAAAGAGGGATATTCACGAATCATCGCTCGATCTACAGCAATCGGTTCGAGAGGTATATCTGTCAGCATCGAAGAGTGACTCAGCTCTTCAGATTATAAACTGTGTGGCCGATTCTGGGGAGATGGATAGCCCTCAAAATATCTTCTCGAAGATATGGGGTAGCGTAGAGCCATTACTATAAATTACTATAAAACTTACAACAGAGAGATGCAAACTCACGCAGAGAGGAGTAGAACAATAAAGATGATATCCCATGTATCAAGAATGATCATGGGATTGATCTTTATCACCTCTGGTTTTGTAAAGGTGATCGACCCTTGGGGTACATATATCAAGGTCGATGAGTACTTGATGATATATGGCTGGGAGGCTTTGATGCCTATTAGCATGTACTTCTCGGTGTGGTTGTGTAGTGCAGAGTTGATGATGGGGTGTATGCTTACTTTTAAGGTTCGTATACGATTTGTCTCGATCTTTGCGCTGCTCTCGATGACGATCTTTACCGTTATTACCTTCTTGAGCGCGACAATTATCCCAGTGGAGGATTGTGGCTGTTTTGGCGATGCTTTGAAGCTCACCGCTTGGCAGACATTCTTCAAGAATTTGGCTCTGCTGCCTATGGCGTTTGTCGTGTGGTGGAGGTATCGACCAGATAAGATCTTCCTGTTTAAACGTTTGGAACTTATCCTTGCAGCCTGTTTCTTCTCGATGTCGTTGGGGTTGGGCATATATTGCTATAGACACCTTCCATTGATCGACTATCTACCATATAAAGTTGGGGTCGATCTTCCAAACGCTATAAAGGAGGCTGAGAAGATGGACTCGAATAGCTTCAAGACGGTTTTGGTCTATAAGAATATCAAGACAGGGGAGCAGCGAGAGTTTGATATTTATGACCCGACTTGGCAGGATGAGACGACATGGGAGTGGGTCGATACACTTACCAAAGATGATGAGTCGAGTGTTCGTCCACTTATTAGTGAATTTTCGTTGCGAGATGCCTCGGGAGAGGATTGTACAGATGAGATATTAGCTACTAAGGGTGTACTCAATATGTTATTTGCGACTCTCTTTAATGAGGTTGATGATGAGTGTATGGCGAGTTTCGAGAGGATCGTAAAAGAGGGCAATGAGAGGGGTGAGAGGACAATCTGTATCTCGCCTGATATGATTATTGAGGGGAAGTTTATAGATGGTGTAGAGTGTTATAATATCGATCCAACAACCATGAAGACAGCTCTGCGTGCGAAGGAGGGTCTGATAAGGCTGGAGAATGGCGTTATTGTGAAGAAGAGCAATTGTCGAGACCTATAGTGTAGTTTTGCAATTATTAATGCCAGATAAAAACTGATAAACTTTTGTAATGAGCTGGAATATAATGCATTGTATATTTTAATAGTATTGAGAGCTTACTCTTACGGATAGTCCCACTTGAGAGATGCGAAATTGAAAATTTCGTCATCCTGAAACAAGTTTATTAGTATCCGATAAAAGTTTGCGATTTATGTTGGCACCTCGTTTCGACTCACCAGAGTCGTCATCCTGAACTTGATTCAGGATCTCTAACTATCAGTGTCTCAGATTCTTTATAGAGATCCTGAAACAAGTTCAGGATGACGTTCCTTGCGGAACGTATCTCAAGTGGGACTGCTAGAAAAGTTTTATTGGATATCCAAGATTTTACAATCTGACATTTGGCATAAAAGTTGATTTCTTTGAGGGGAATCAACTTTTTTCATATGTATATATTACTTCTACTATTCTCTCTTGTTTTGTGCTCCTGTGGTGGTGACTCAGCGAGCAAAACCGTTGCAGAACCACAAATTCCACGACCCGTAAAGAGTATTGTTGCAACCTCATCTAAACTCGTTGAAAAGAGCTATGCTGGATTGTCAACACCTGGCATGGAGGTGGATTTGGCATTTAAGGTCTCGGGGCAGATCATAAGCATTCCCGTTGCAACTGGCGAAGAGGTGGAGGCTGGAGCAGTGTTGGCGCGTATAGACCCTCGGGATCTGGAGCTCACGAATGCCGCCGATAGATCGAGCTACGAACAAGCAAAATCGAGCTATGAGAGGGCTGTGCGACTGTTGAAGTATGAGGCGATCTCCAAGCAAGAGGTTGAGAGCGCGGAGTCTGCATTTACGCGCAGTAAATCGACCTACGAAAATAGCCTAGACCTCCTCTCAGAGACCACCCTGAAAGCCCCTTTTCGAGCTGTTGTGGAGCGTGTTGTTGCTCAGGAGTATCAACGTATCCAAGCGGGTGTAACGGTGATTAGAGTCGTCTCTCCAACAACAACAAGCGTCGCATTTACAATTCCTGAAAATTCACTGAGCGCACTGACGGATAGTTTGACCCGTTTTAGTGTCGTATTTGATAACTATCCAGGGGAGAGATTTAATGCTAAAATCTTGGAGTATGCACGTAGCTCTTCCGACGCTTCGGGCTTTCCAGTTACGCTCACAATAGATAATCCAGCACCATCTGTCTTTTATATTAATTCGGGGCTCTCTTGTACAATAACTATGATAACTCAGGAGCGAGATTCTGACGCTGTTGTGTTGCCTCTATCTGCAATCTACGCACCAACAAGCGGAGGTACATATGTCTGGGTTATTGGCTCCAATGATCGTGTAGAACTCCGTTCGGTAGAGCTAGGCTCTCCCACAAATCAACACTCTATAGTTGTAAAAAAAGGGGTTGTAAGTGGTGAAAATATTGTTGTGGCTGGAGTCTATCAATTAACAAATAATCAGGTTGTTAAAATAATAAAATAATTATGGTATCTATTCCCGAATATGCACTTCGGAATCGCAACCTTACATGGTTCTTGTTGATTCTATTTCTTGTGGGTGGAGTTGTTGGATTCATGCAGTTGGGCAAGAAGGAGGACTCTACATTTGTGATTAAGAGTGCCTCTATAATTTGTCGATACCCAGGGGCTACACCTCAAGAGGTAGAGCAATTAATAACAGAGCCAATAGAACGCGAAGTACAGACAATGCGTCGCAGATATAAGATCACATCCGACTCTCAATATGGCATCTCGAAGATATTAGTGGAGCTAGACCCTGCAACGCCCCCTACACAGATCCCTCAGCTGTGGGATGAGCTACGTCGCAAGGTGCAAAATATCCAGCCTCAACTTCCGACTGGCGCATCTCAGATTATAGTCAACGATGATTTTGGTGATGTCTATGGTATCTATTACGCGCTCTCGGCAAGCGATGGGTTTACATTCTCGGAGCTTCGTGATTGGGCGCAGCTCATAAAGACTAGAGTTGTTACAGTTGATGGTGTACAGAAGGTCACTCTCTACGGGGAGCAGACCCCAGTGGTTAATATCTATGTGTCGCTCTCAAAGTTATCGTATTTCTCAATTCGTCCCGAGGCGATCATCGCAACTATCGCTCGTCAAAATCAGGTTATAAGTAGTGGCGAAAAGTTGGCTGGTGATATGATTGTGAAGATTGTGGAGCAGGGTAGTTACAAAAACTTAGAGGATATCGCCAATCAGCTGCTTATCTCGAGCGATGGCAAGCAGTATCGATTGGGCGATATCGCTCGTGTCGAGCGTGAATACTTATCGCCTCCAACCACTCTAATGCGAGTGAATGGTAAGCGTGCCATTGGAATTGGAATATCGACCGAGGGAGATGAGGATGTTGTAGCTACAGGTAGAGAGATCTCGTCTCTGTTAAGCGATATGGAGCAGCAGATGCCGATAGGTATAAATCTCGAAGTGTTATATCCCGAGGATAAGATTGCGCAGGAGGCAACATCTACTTTTTTGCTCAATTTGGTTGAGTCGATTGCCATTGTGATCTTTGTAATAATGGTTGTGATGGGATTTCGGGCTGGCTTTCTTATTGGCTCATCTCTTATCTTCTCGATTGGCTCTACGCTCTTGATTATGCTATTTGTTGGGGAGGGGTTAAATAGGACATCTCTTGCAGGTTTTATCATCGCTATGGGTATGTTGGTCGACAATGCAATTGTGGTTGTAGATAGTGCGCAAAATGCAATTAAACGTGGAGTCGGACGACGAGATGCAATCATCAAAGGGGCGGATGCACCTAAGTGGAGTCTTCTGGGTGCAACCCTGATTGCGATATTTTCGTTCTTGCCTCTCTATCTAGCACCCTCGGCTGTTGCGGAGATCGTAAAACCGCTATTCGTTGTGCTTGCAATATCGCTTATTATGAGTTGGATTTTGGCTCTTATTCAGACTCCACTCTTTGGAAATTTGATCCTGAAAGACATTGAAGTAAAAGATGATATAAATAGTGATAATAGCCACTATAATAGCAAGTTTTGGAAATTATTTGATACTGCGTTATACTCTCTGCTTCGACACAGATGGTGGGTGGTCACAGCATCGGTTATATTGCTCGTAGGATCACTGAAAATCATGGAGAAGATGCCTCAAGATTTCTTTCCATCGCTCGATAAGCCATATTTTAGAGCCGATATAATACTCCCAGAAGGGTATAATATCGAGGCTACTGAGAGTACTTTAATCTCGCTTGAGAGGTGGTTGCAGCGACAAGATGAGGTGAAGAATATATCTATAACTGTTGGTGGAACTCCACCTCGATACTACCTAGCTAGTAGCTCTGTGGCGTTGATGCCTAACTTTGGAAATATACTTGTTGAGCTATATAATAGCGACCAGAGTGCCGAGATGGAGAGTCGATTTAATAGATATGTGCGCGACTCTTTTGCAGATGTTTGGGTCAGATCATCTTTATTCAAACTCTCTCCAGTGCCCGATGCATCTATCGAAATGGGGTTTATTGGAGAAAATATAGATACGCTTTTGGCACTCTCTCAAAGGGCAGAGGCTATTATGTGGCGAAATCCACGTGCGGTGAATGTGCGAAATAGTTGGGGGAATCGTATACCAACGATAAAACCTCAATACTCACAGATGAAGGGTGGCAGAATTGGTGTTTCGAGAGGTGATTTGGTGCAAGGATTGACCGTAGCAACGAGTGGGTATACTCTGGGTGAGTATCGAGAGGGAGATCGCTTTATGCCGATTCTTATGAAGGATGATGATATAAATAACTATAACCTCTCTAACCTAGAGACTCTGCCGATATTTAACCCATCGGGGAGGTTCTTTGCAGCGGAGCAGGCGACATCTAATTTTGAGTTTAGCTACGAGTTATCAGTCATCAAGAGATACAATCGCAGGCGAGTTATTAAAGCGCAGTGTGACCCCGATCGAAACGTCAATACAAAGGCTCTTTACACAGAGGTACTAGATTCTGTAACAAGATATGTATCAATTCCAAATGGATATTCATTTAAAGTATTTGGTGAGGAGGAGTCACAAGCAGAATCCAATGATGCTTTGGCGAAGAATTTCCCACTTACGATGGTTCTGATTTTTGTCACTCTATTGATTTTATTTGGTACATATCGAGAGCCAGCATTGCTATTAATCATGATCCCGTTGATCTTTATTGGAGTGGTATTCGGACTCTTTGTAACAGGTAAGTTATTCAACTTTTTTGCGCTATTGGGTATGCTTGGACTCATTGGAATGAATATCAAAAATGGGGTGGTGCTGGTGGCTCAAATTGGAGAGCTTCGAGCTAGTGGGGTTGAGCCATCAAGAGCTCTTGTCGAGGCGACACGTAGTAGAGTAGTGCCAGTGTCAATGGCATCGGGAACTACAATATTGGGAATGATTCCGCTCCTCTTTGACTCTCTTTTTGGAGCTATGGCAGCAACAATAATGGGTGGTTTGGTGATCGCAACTCTGCTCACATTTTGTGTCTTGCCAGTTGGATATGCAATAATCTATAACATAAAATTCAAGTAACATATGCGGTTGTTTTTGCTCTCTATATTTTTGATGCTAAATGGTGCATCACAGCTCTATGCTCAACTGACCCCCAAAGAGTATCGAGATCAGGTAGTGGGGTATAGTTGGACGCTAAAGGGGGCTGAAAACACAGTTATTCAGAGCGAAGAGAGCCTCGCCTATACACGAACTCTTCTGCTCCCTAAACTCTCCGCTTCGGGCAGCTATCGCTACTTTTTGCGACACTATGATGGGCAGAAACCGTGGAGTGTCGCACTCGAACCTCTTATTGTTCAGACTATCTATGGCGGAGGTGTTGTTCGAGCGGAGGTTGCAAAGGCTCAGCTAACAAATCAGGTTGCTGTATGCAGTGCTGATTTTACACTCCTTGAGGTTAACTACGCGGCGGATTATGCCTATTGGAACTATTGGGCAATGAATAGATACTATCAAGTGATGCGTCAATATGTCGAGATAATAGAGAGGCAATCTGAGAAGATAAGGCATAGATACGACGAGGGCTATATCTCAAAAGGTGATTTACTTATGATTCAATCAAGGCTTAGCGAAGCTGAATATGAGCTTATATCGGCAAATAAAACTCAAATGGAGGCACTCTATAATTTGAATGTTCTACGGGGATCATCGCCAAGTGATACTGTCTCGATGGAGAAGATCGTGGTTGATGATTATAAAACTCCACAACGCCTACCGCTCGATCAGGTTATAGCTCAACGTCCCGATTACAGTGCAATGTTGCTCAAAGAGCAGATCGCACAACAGGATATTCGCAGTGTGCGAGGCGGGTATAATCCAACGCTTCAGGGTGGAGTGGCTGGTGGACTCAGATCATATACCCCCAATTTTAACGGTGAAACATATTGGGATGGTTCGGTCTATGTCTCGTTGTCGATCCCAATATATCGCTTTGGAGAGCGTAGAAAGGCGGTGGCAGTATCGAAGAGCAGCGAGCGACAAGCGGTGATGAATAGTGCGACTCTGCTCGATGAGATAATCCAAGATGAGAGTAACGCTTGGTTATCTCTGGTTGAGAGCAGGGCGCAGATAGATGTTGCAACCGAATCGTTAAATATTGCTAGTCAGAATCTAGCGATAAGTACATACTCCTACGATGAGGGGTTGGTCTCAATATTGGATCTAATGCAGGCGCAGATAAGTTGGATGCAGATCTATACCAACGCCATAAGTTCGGAGTATAACTATCTCGTTGCACTTGCATATTATAACAAGACTATAGCATCAAATAGGGGCTTAAATTAAAGGAGGCTGCCCAAGATCAAATGGTGATCTGGACAGCCTCCTTCGCTCTAAAATGTATGCTTAAACTCTATAGTTCGAGCGTTGCTTTGCCTTTGACATCAAATGAACCCTCAACATAGGCATCGGTCTTTGTGATAGGTTGACCGCCACCAACTGAGAATGTCACCTTTCCGCTCTCTACCATGCGTTTTTTGTCCCCTTTGAGTAGAGAGATCGAATTAGAGTCAGCCTCCAATGTTATAACCTTTGTCTCGTTAGGTTTTAGCGTTACTCTTTGGTAGTCTGCTAAACGACGAAGAGGTGTCTTGCCAACTCCAGCTTCCTCTGTTGATACATACAGCTGAACAACCTCATCAGCCTCGATGTTGCTTGTGTTTTTCACCTCAACGGAGATCGTAGCCCTCTCTCCAGCCTTTATGCTCTTTGGTGATGTGAGATTCGAATATGCAAATTTAGCGTATGACAAACCATAACCAAATGGGTAGAGTGGCTCCTCTGTCATATACTTGTATGTTCTGCCAGTCATCTCATAATTTACAAAGTCTGGAAGCTGCTCCAGGCTCTTAACAAATGTCATTGGTGTACGTCCCGAAGGCGATACATTTCCGAACAACACATCTGCAAGTGCATATCCACCAGCCTGCCCTGGATACCAAGCGTAGATAATTGCATCGGCATACTCTCTAAGCTCTGTCAAGATAAGTGGAGTACCAGAGGCAACAACAACGACAAGTTTACACTCATGGTCTCCTCTAATTTTAGCGTCGATATTCTCTCTGATTGTCTTTACAAACTCCAACTGAGCCGCAGGGATCTCCAAATCAAACATATCACCTTTGGTCTGAGAGGCGATAGCATCTGTTCCCTCACCCTCGAACATATTTGTAAGTCCGATACATGCAACAACAACATCTGCCTCTGGAGCCTCTTTTACAGTCCAATCGTTGTAACCTTTGTGGTCGAGCAAAACGCCTGGGCGATATTGAGTCGACATACCAAGTGGCATGCGACCTGTGATACCCTCGTAGAATGTTGTCATCTTGTCGCTTGCACCATAGTAGTTTCCAATAAGAGCGTCGCAGCTGTGTCCTAATGGACCAGTCACATAGACATAATTTACATCCTTGCCAAGTGGTAGGGTGTTGTTCTTGTTCTCCAACAATACGAGCGACTTAACGGCTGTCTCGTAAGCTAGATCAATATGCTTCTTAGAGTTTATTATATCCGATGGAACGTCGTTATATGCGATCTTGCTCTGGTCGTCAAAGAGTCCAAGTCTAAAGCGAGATGCCATAAGCTCAATGAGGCGTTGGTCAAGTAGCTCTTCGGATAGGTGTCCCTGCTTAACTGCAAGAGGAAGGTTTTTTCTAAACATACCACCACACTCCAAATTAAGACCATTCTCAAGGGCTATAGCGCAAGCCTCTGGGAATGTCTTTGCGATGCTGTGGTTACCCTCGCTGTTGGTATCTTCGGATTTTCCGCCAGTTACCAACTTCGAGATTGCTCCACAATCGGATGTTGTATACCCTGTAAAACCCCAAGAGTCACGCAAAGTCTCCGTAAGCAAGAATCTGCTCGATGCACCTGGCTCGCCATTCATCATGCTATATGCACCCATTACACTCTCAACGTTGGCATCCTGAACAGCAGCTTTAAATGCTGGAAGGTATGTCTCATATAGATCCTCCCACTCAACAGCTGCCCCAAATCCAAATTTGATCTCTTCTGGGCCACTATGTGCTGCGAAGTGTTTTGCACACGCAGCAGCCTTTAGGTATCGAGGGTCATCGCCTTGCAGACCTTTGATGTATGATACGCCCATTCTCGATGTCAAGTATGGATCCTCTCCAAATGTCTCTTGACCGCGTCCCCAACGTGGATCGCGATAGATATTGATACTAGGAGAATAGAATGAGAGGGTTGTGTATTTGCCCTCGTTGCCATACTCTTGTGAGTTTTTGAAGATCATACGAGCCTCATCGCCAATTGCGCTTGTCATCTCTTGGATCAGATCGTCGTCGAATGTTGCCGCTAGACCGATATTCTGAGGGAACATCGTTGCATTTCCTGCACGAGCTACTCCATGTCCACATTCGCCCCACCATCTGTAGCTAGGCACACCAAGGCGAGGTATAGCATCTGCCATATTCACCATCTGTGCCGCCTTCTCCTCTAGTGTCAAATGAGAGACAAGATCTGTTGCACGCTCTATAGGCGAGAGCGATGAGTCTTGAAAAGGATACTCCTGCGCAGTTGCTGCGACAACTCCCATACTCAGAAGCAGGGATAGAAAGATTTTTTCTGGTTTCATAATTTTATTTTTAGGTTTAATTTACATTTGTTTTAGGTTTTGAACTTTTTGGTTTGCGTTTGTGCCCATAGTTATGGCGACCCTTACCTGGAGCTCCCGTAGGGTTTGCCCCCTCGGGGTTTGTGCTGCTT
>JBCQUC010000020.1:0-35837 GCA_047174275.1 Rikenellaceae bacterium
TTCGCAAGTTCGGCATAAACCCTAACTTGAAGAAAAATCACATTGTTTTCAAAGAACTTATTCTATATGGCTCGAAAGCCGCTTGATACTCCTGAAAGTTTAACGGAGTATTGAATACTATAAAATCTGCGAAATCACAGCATCCATCTTAGCTCTGATCTGCTCCGTGCAGAGATTGCCAATGCTCCCTTCGTGTGTGTGGTTTACCTCCTTTGTTGGGGTGTACTCTCCTGCTTGAACCTGCAAACCTACAGTTTTGTAAGCCTCGCGGAATGGCACTCCATCCATCACTAAACGGTTGACATCCTCCACTGTAAATAGATAGTTATAACGTGGATCATCAAGAATCTCACCCTTGATCTGAATATGTTGCAACATAAAATCACACATCACAAGTGAGCGACGTAGCTCCTCTGTAGCGGGGAATAGAACATCCTTTAGCAGCTGAAGATCACGGTGATAGCCGAGTGGTAGATTTGTCGTAAGTAACGAGATCTCATTTGGCAACGACTGTAGACGGTTGCAACGACCACGCATAAGCTCAAATACATCTGGATTCTTCTTGTGTGGCATAATGCTCGATCCAGTTGTATACTCATCGGGGAAGCTCACAAACGAGAAGTTTTGACTATTGAATAGACATACATCCATTGCAAACTTCGCCAATGTTGAGGCGATCGAGGCAATGGCGTAGGCAGTTGATCTCTCGCTCTTTCCGCGACTCATCTGTGCAGCCACTACATTATAGTGCATCGTTGCAAATCCAAGCAACTCTGTGGTCATTGTACGATTCAATGGGAACGACGATCCATATCCAGCAGCCGATCCAAGAGGGTTCTGGTTCACTGTGTCGAAAGCGGCAGAGAGTAGTCGCATATCATCTACCAACGACTCGGCATACGCTCCAAACCACAATCCAAAAGACGATGGCATAGCGACTTGAAGGTGTGTATACCCTGGCATAAATGTCGATTTATGCTCCTCGCTAAGGCTCTGTAGACGGTCGAAAACCATCTTCACCTCGCCTGCAATCTCGCGAATCTCCTCGCGTAGGTATAACTTTAGATCGACTAAAACCTGATCGTTGCGCGAACGTCCAGAGTGGATCTTCTTTCCAACCTCGCCCAAACGACGAGTAAGAAGCAGCTCAACCTGAGAGTGGATATCCTCGATCCCCTCTTCGATCTCGAAGTTACCCTCGATGATCTCCTTTTTGATGTTGTTCAACTCCTTTACAAGGATTGTGAGCTCCTCTTTTTCAAGGAGTCCGATGCTCTCCAACATTGTAATATGGGCAATCGAACCCTCGACATCGTAGCGAGCCAAGCGCATATCTAATTCACGATCTCGACCCACTGTATAGGTCTCTATCATCTGGTCGGGCTCATACCCTTTACTCCACAGTTTCATATATTTGAGCTAATTTTTCTATATAATTTTTGTAAAATTCTACACCTCTCTCGACCTCGCTTATGCGGACAAATTCATCTGCGGTGTGAGATCTTGAGGACTCTCCGATTCCAATTTTCAGGCAACTCCACGGCATAAGTGCCATGTCGGACGAAGTGGGGGAGACATATGGTTTTGCACCGAGTGCCACAGCCGCTTCGAGAAGTGGATGATTAGTTGCAAGTGCCGAGGCGGAGATCCTCGTCGATCGAGGTTTGATCTTCGACTCCATCTCACCTGCAAGTATATCGACCATCTCTTGATTTGTGTAGGCATCGGTTGTTCTGCAATCGACCACAAATTTGCACTTGTCGGGGATTACATTGTGTTGAGTTCCACACTCTATCATTGTGGTTGTCAGCTTGATAGCCCCTAGCAGTTCGGACTCTTTTTCAAATCTGTAGCCTTGCAATTTCGAGATATCTCGTATAGCTTTATAGAGTGCATTCTCACCCTCGTTGCGCGCCGCATGTCCACTTCGACCCTCAGCCACACAATCCAAAACCACCAAACCGCGCTCTCCAATCGCTGCATCGAGTCCCGTAGGCTCTCCAACAATTGCGAAATCTATCTCACCCAACTCCTCGTAGAGTGACCGTATGCCACCCTCTCCCATAACCTCCTCTTCGGCAACTATAGCGAGTAAGAGGTTGAAAGGCAGCTCCTTACGATACATCTCTACAAATGTGCTCATAAGTCCAACAACCGAAGCCCCAGCGTCGTTGCTTCCGAGTCCATATAGTATATCACCCTCTATATCAGGTGAATACGGGTCACGAGTGTAGCTAGCGACAGGGCGCACAGTGTCGTGGTGTGAGTTCAAAAGTAGTGTCGGTTTATCTGAAGAGAACCCAACACTACGCGCTAATATGTTGTTACCCAAACGTTTAGTCTCGATACCACGAACTTGCAACCACTCCTCAATGATGGTTGCAGTCTCGCTCTCCTCGCGTGAATGTGAGGGTGTCGAGATCAGTTTTTTGAGTAGCTCTATTGCCATTTAAATAGATTATTATTTTGTAATTATTTAGTGTCCGATAAAACTTTTCTAGCAGTCCCACTTGAGATACGAAATTGAAAATTTCGTCATCCTGAACTTGTTTCAGGATCCCTACATCATTAATAAACTAGCGTATTATAGAGGTTGTATTGTCGTTTGCTGAGATCCTGAAACAAGTTCAGGATGACGAAATTTTCAATTTCGTATCTCACATGGGACTATCGGTAAAGGTAAGCCCCTAATTTTACAAATACATACAATCTGTTATATTACAGCGTATTACAAAGGTTTATCGGATTTTTATCAGATACTAACATTTTGTAATTGAAGTTCCTGACTGCTCCAAAAGTTCGTCGGAGTGTTTGATGCAGACCGTTTTAACTCCTTGATTTACAGCCTTTAGTGCATTGTCGATCTTTGGGATCATTCCATCTGCGATGATCTTATCCGCCTTGAGAGTAGGGTAGTTCTCTGGTGTAACCAACTCTATAACGCTATTCTCATCGTTGATATCTCGCAACACTCCGCGCTTCTCGAAGCAGTAGATCAACTCCGTCTCCTCGATCCTCGAAGCCCCAAGAGCCACCGAAGAGGCTACCGTATCGGCATTGCAGTTGAGCAAATTACCCTCGCAATCGTGCATAATTGCCGAGAATACAGGGGTGATTCCACTCTTAAGCAACACCTCTAAAAGTGAGCTATTTACATTTGCAGGGTCGATATCGCCAACAAAACCAAAGTCTATTGGGTTGGCAGGACGCTTCGTAGCTCTGATCGCATTTCCGTCAGCTCCCGACAGACCAATTGCATTACACCCATTTTTTTGAAGTGTCGCAACCACCTGCTTGTTGATAAGTCCAGCGTAGGTCATCACAACGATATCCAACATCGCCTTGTCTGTGACTCTGCGACCCTCGATCATCTTCGTCTCGACTCCCATCTCTTTGGCAAATCGAGTGGCGATCTTACCACCTCCATGCACCAAAATCTTCTTCCCCTCCAACTTCGCAAAACGCTCCATGAAGGCTGCAAATGCCTCAGCATTATCAATGACGTTACCGCCAATCTTTACAACTTTTATCATTACTCCAATCCCTCCAAAATTCTCTTAATTACAACCTGAGCCGAGATCTCGCGATTTGCCGCCTCTGGGATCACAAGTGACCTCTCAGACTCGATAACATCATCTGTTACGATCATATTTCTTCGAACTGGCAGACAGTGCATGAAGAAGGCATTGTTCGTAAGTGCCATCTTCTCCGTGTCGACTGTCCAGCTACGATCCTCCGACAAAACCTCTCCGTAGTTCGGATCTGTATATGCCGACCAGTTCTTCGCATAGATAAAATCTGCACCCTCGAATGCCTTTTTCTGGTCATATTCGATTGTTGCACCCTTTGTGAACTTCTCGTCGAGCTCGTATCCTTTGGGATGTGTGATAACAACCTCATAATCAGCTGCTACCATCCACTCCGCGAATGAGTTTGATACCGCTTGAGGCAGTGAACGGGGGTGTGGAGCCCAAGTCAAAACGACCTTTGGACGAGCCTTTGTTTTATGCTCCTCGATTGTGATAAGATCTGCAAAACTCTGCAATGGGTGGCGAGTTGCCGCCTCCATCGAGAATACTGGACGACCCGAATATTTGATGAATTGCTCAATTACAACCTCCTCATAATCAGCCTCCTTTGACTCGAATTGAGCAAATGAACGAACACCGATAATATCGCAATATGAACCCATTACAGGGATCGCCTCCAACAGATGTTCTGGTTTGTCACCATTCATAATCGCACCGCGCTCCGTCTCCAACTTCCAAGCCCCTTGGTTTACATCCAACACCATGACATTCATACCAAGGTTCATCGCCGCCTTTTGAGTGCTCAAACGGGTGCGAAGACTAGAGTTGAAGAATATCATGAGTAGGGTCTTATTTCGTCCAAGCTCAGTGTATGCAAAGCGATGTTTCTTGACTGAAAGAGCTTCGTGAATAGCATCTTGTATATTGCCGATATCGGCTACGCAGGTGAATTTTTTCATGGTGATTATTGTTTATTTAGATCTGGTAAAACATTTTTAAAGTGTCGTTTTAAATGGCTCGCTTTTGCAGATAGTCCCACTTGAGATATGTTCCGCAAGGAACGTCATCCTGAACTTGTTTCAGGATCTCTGCAAATAGCCTGAACCCTTTACTGTTAGGGATCCTGAAACAAGTTCAGGATGACGAAATTTTCAATTTCGTATCTCACGTGAGACTGCTGAAAAAGTTTTACTAGAGACTAATTAGTTTTTAGGCTAGCGTTTTAAATGTTTCGAGGAATATATCTGCCTCTTTGCGTGTAATGGTAAGTGCAGGAAGTAGACGCACTGTCGAGACTCCTGCTCCACCTGTAAATATCTTGTGGTCAAAGAGTAGCCTCTTGCGTAGCTCCGATGCCGAACCCTCGATCTCGATTCCGATCATCAATCCACATCCACGAACCTCCTTTAGTGTCTCGATCTTCTTAAGCTCCTCAATTAGATACGAACCAATCGCTTCGGCATTCTCCACCAACTTCTCAGCGGCGAATACATCAAGCACCGCGATCGCCGCAGCACACGCCAAGTGGTTACCGCCAAATGTCGTTCCCAACTCTCCGTGCCATGGTTTGTACTCTGGCGAGATCAAAACACCACCGATTGGGAAGCCATTAGCCATACCCTTGGCAGTTGTGATGATATCAGCCTTGATACCAGCCCATTGGTGAGCGAAGAATCGTCCAGAGCGTCCATATCCCGATTGAATCTCATCCAAAATTAGAGAGACTTTGTACTCTGTACATAGCGCACGAAGTTGCTGCAAGAACTCTGGATTTGGGATGTGAATACCCGAAACACCTTGGATGCCCTCGATGATAACAGCACAATACTCGCCACTCGAAAGCTCCTTTTTCACCGCCTCGATATCGTTCAACGGAACGAATGTAACATTATCTGTGCGGTTGAATGGAGAGTTGATCTTTGGGTTATCTGTGAGGGCTACAGCTCCAGATGTACGTCCGTGGAACGCCTTTCCAAATGCCAAAACCTTCGCCTTGTCGGCTGTGAACGATGCCAATTTAATGGCATTCTCATTCGCCTCAGCACCCGAATTACATAGGAATAGCGAATAGTCGTTATACCCCGAAAGAACCCCCAACTTCTCCGCCAACTCCACTTGAAGCGAGTTTTGAACAGAGTTCGAGTAGAACCCCAATTTTGTTAGCTGATCCGAGATCTTGCTAACGTAGTGAGGGTGTGCATGACCTATCGAGATCACTGCGTGACCACCATATAGATCGAGGTATTTTGTACCCTCTTTGTCATATACATAGTTACCCTCGCCTCGAACTGGTTCGAGGTTGTATAGAGGGTATACGTCAAATAAATTCATTGTTATATATTGTTAAAATATATTTAGAATCATTTAAATATAGAGTCATTTAAAATTTTCTAGCAGTCCCACGTGAGATACGAAATTGAAAATTTCGTCATCCTGAACTTGATTCAGGATCTCCCGATTTTCGGAACGAAAACTCGGGCACAACTTTTTTTAGCTTCGTAAATTTCTAAATCTCAACGTATTCTCTTCGTCCCCGAGTTTTTTCTAACGAAAAAATCGGGAGATCCTGAATCAAGTTCAGGATGACGAATCCGTTGGATTCGATAACATGGTGCCAATACATTTACTAAATATTAGAGACTGTTTAAATTTAGAGACTCTCTAAGAAACTGCCTAAGTTTTATATTTTAATTGGAGACTAAGTAGTGTAAAACAATTATCGCCATATTTTTAAAAGTACTCTTGGAGCGATATTTTTCACTATTGAATCTCAATGTAGAACCACTATATTTTCAATTCAATAGCAAAAAATCTCATCTCCAATAGCACTCTTAAAAACACACCAATAATTATTTTACCCTACTTAAATAATTCCTGACACTAAATAATTATTAAAAACCAGATGGTTTAAGCCCCAATCCGCACTTCTCGTCGAGCCCAAACATCAAGTTCATGTTCTGTACCGCCTGTCCCGAAGCACCCTTCAAAAGGTTGTCGATAACACTTACAATGTGTAGTTTGTCACCATGTTTCTTAACCGCAATGATACCCTTTGTTGTATTTACAACCTGCTTCAAATCGGGGTATTTGTCAACCACAAATGTGAAGGTAGCATCGGCATAGAAATCCTTGTAGATCTTCTCTGCCACCTCTTGTGTGAGGTCGGTCTTGATATACATGCTCACAAAGATTCCACGTGCGAAATCACCTCTCATAGGGACAAAATTTATCATCTTGTCGAATGATGGTTGCAACCATTTCAGTGTGCGACCAATCTCCAAAAGGTGTTGGTGCTCAAATGATTTGTATACCGAGATATTATCTGTTCTCCACGAAAAGTGAGTCGTTGTCGCTGGCTTTACTCCTGCCCCTGTTGACCCCGTAAGTGCTTGAACATGAAGCTCATCTCTTAGCTCTCCAGCCGCTGCCAATGGCAATGCTGCGATCTCAATAGCTGTAGCGAAACAGCCTGGGTTTGCAACTTTGTTTGCAACTTTCACCCTTTCGCGATTGATCTCAGGAAGTCCATAGACAAATCCATCGCTCTCATCGCGGAAATCCTGTGCCAAATCTATGATCTTTACACGCTCAGGAACGACATTCTCCGACAAAAACTTACGGCTCTGACCATGTGCCGAGCACAAATATAGAGCATCAATAGAGTCGAAATCGTACTCCGATGCAAACTCCAACTCAGTCTCACCAATCAACCCTCCATGAACATCCGACAACTTATTGCCCGCATTGCTCGAAGAGTGCACATATTTGATCTCAACCTCTGGGTGGTTGACAAGTATTCTGAGGAGCTCGCCAGCTGTGTAGCCAGCTCCTCCGATAATTCCTACCTTTATCATTACTCGTTACGCTTCTGAACGTTATAGAAGATCTTCATCTGGTTGCCAAGGATCTTAGTGAATCCCTTAACGTCGTCAGCCGACCACGCCTTGTTAACCTCACCATACTCACCGAAATCGGTCTTCATTAGATCAAATGTCGAATCAACACCAACCAAAGTGTAGCCTAGTGGGCGAAGCATAACCTCCACTGTTCCAGATACATTCTCCTGAGAGCTCTCCAAGAACTTCTCGATATCGCGCATTACAGGCTCTAGGTATTGAGCCTCGTGAAGGAACATTCCGTACCATGTCGACATCTGATCCTTCCAATACTGCTGCCACTTAGTGAGTGTATGCTTCTCCAACATCTTGTGTGCTGCGATGATTACAATTGGAGCTGCCGCCTCAAATCCTACACGACCCTTGATTCCGATGATTGTATCTCCGATGTGCATATCTCGACCAATACCATACTTCGAACAGATCTCCTCCAACTTAACAATTGCATCGACCTTTGTCTCGAAAGTCTCGCCATTGACCGCTGCGATCTCACCCTTCTCGAATGTGATCTTGAGCGACTCCTCGCCCTCGGCTGTAACTTGCGATGGATACGCGCTCTCAGGAAGTGTCTGCTCCGACTTCAATGTCTCCTTACCTCCGATACTTGTTCCCCAAAGTCCCTTGTTGATAGAGTACTCCATCTTCACGAAGTCAGCTACATAGCCATGCTCCTTAAGGTAGTTGATCTCATACTCGCGAGTAAGGATCATATCACGTGTTGGGGTGATGATCTCGATTGTTGGAGCTAGGATCTCGAATGTCAAATCAAAACGAACCTGATCGTTTCCTGCACCAGTTGAGCCGTGAGCTACCGCCTCAGCACCGATCTGCTTTGCATACTCGATGATTGCGATCGCTTGGAATATACGCTCCGAAGAGACTGATATTGGGTATGTTCCGTTACGAAGTACATTTCCGAATACCATATACTTGATACTCTTCTCGTAGTAGTCGTGAGTGACATCCAACGATGCGTGAGATGTAGCTCCTAGAGCCAAAGCTCGCTCCTCGATACGAGCCAACTCCTCTGTGTCGAAACCTCCTGTATTAGCGACAGCTGTGTGAACCTCGTATCCACAATCCTCACTCAAATATTTTACGCAAAACGATGTATCCAATCCACCGCTAAATGCTAATAGTACTCTCTTCTTTCCCATTGTCTTATATTTTTTAATTATTATTTTAACTTAAATATCTTCTGTATCTTATTTTTTAGTAGCATCATATATGGCTCAATCTCATCGCTATCTCCGCTCCTCTTTTTGTTCTTTCGCTTTGGGTCGAACAACATTCCAGTGCAAAGGCACATTCTTCGATTATTGCGGAGTAGAACATCGAAGTTCCTGCACCCTTCGCACCCCTTCCAATACTCCTCGTCGTCGGTGAGCTCGGAGAATGTAACAGGTACATATCCCAACTTCGAATTTAGCTTCATCACTGGCAGCGATGTTGTGATACTAAATATCTTCGAATCGGGGAACTTCTTGCGCGCAAGTTCAAAGGTCTTATCCTTGATCTTACCAGCCAACCCCAAATGTCGATACTCAGGATCAACAATCAGCCCCGATGTAGCGACATACTCATCATGCCCCCAGCTCTCAATATAGCTGAAGCCGATCAGTTTATCGCCATCAAATGCCACAACGGCTTTGCCTCCATCTATCTTCTCTGCGATATACTCAGGCGAACGTTTCGCAATTCCAGTACCACGCTGTAGTGCCGATTCGTAGATCAATGTACAGATTCGATCTGCATACTTTGCGTGTTCTGGTTTCGCAAATTTAACGGTTATTATTTGACTCATTCTATATATTTGGTCTTATCACCTATTTATTGGTTCTATATGCTTTTATTACCCCCTTCACCCTCAATATAGAGTGGATTAGTGTGTCGACAACCCCTGTGCTTGGCACCTCGACTGTGATTGTCCCTGCCGCCGTGCCATCGGGTCGCGAGGTGATCGCTATACTTCGTATGCTCAACTTTAGCTCCTTGCTAATCACCTCTGTTATCTGGTTTGTCACTCCGTTTTGGTCTCTCTCCACAATCGCTATCGTTACGCGGAACGCCCCCGAAGTGCTGCTCTTCCAGCGAGCCTCCATAATTCGATATGGATAATCTTCGCGTAGCTTCGTAGCATTTGGGCAATCCATTCTGTGGATCGTAACTCCCGACGAAACTGTGACAAATCCGAAGATGTCGTCCCCCTTAATTGGGTTGCAACAACGCGCTAATTTGTAATCTAACTTTCCGATCGAATCATCTATTGTCAGAGCGTCGTCCGATTGAGCAGCTGTTGCGGCGATTTTGTTGTTCGCCCTCTCCATCTTTGCCCGTTCGATCTCTGCCGCTGCGGCTCGTCGCTGTTCATCCGCCTCTCCCGAAACCAATCGAAGCAACATCTCCTTGACCACCGCAATGTCGATCTTCTGTAGAGCGATCATCTCGTAGACCTGAGTCCCCGTTCGAACCTTTAGCTCCTTGCTAAGGTAGGCTATAGCCTCCTCCATCGAGAGTGAGATCTTCCAATTCTTGATCTTGCGCTCCAACTCTTCGCGTCCGATCTTTGCGCTTTGTGCCTTCTCGTCGCGTAGGCAACTCTTGATCTTGTTGCGAGCCTTGCTTGTCGCCACAAAGTTGATCCAATCGGGCTTTGGCTTCTGGTTCTTTTGGGTCAATACTTCGACAATATCTCCATTTTTGAGAACCTCGCGTATAGATCCCGAATGACCATTGATTCTACCTCCGACACATGTTTGACCAATATTGGAGTGGATATCAAATGCAAAATCGAGAAGCGTCGCCCCTTCGGGTAGTTTCCTGATATCTCCATTTGGCGTAAAGACAAATATCTCGTCGTTTATGGGCTTTGCGTCGAACCTGTCGGCTATAGACTCTGATGTTGCATCCAGAAGCTCTCGAAGTCTTCCCAACCACTCCTCAGCACCCTGTGCCGCCTGATTCACCCCCTTATACCTCCAGTGTGCTGCGATTCCTCGCTCTGCAATGGCATCCATCCTCTCACTTCTGATCTGGATCTCGACCCATCGACCTTTGCCCGCTGAAACAGTTGTGTGTAGCGACTCATATCCGTTTGATTTTGGAATTGTGATCCAATCCTTTAGTCGTTCGGTGTTGGGGATATAGCAGTCACTCACCAACGAGTATGCCATCCAGCACTGCTGCTTCTCTAGCTCCTTCTCGCAATCAATAATTATACGAATTGCGAAGATATCATATATACCCTCAAATGGGATGTTGTGGTTGTGTATCTTATTCCAGATCGAGTAGATCGACTTCGTGCGACTCTTCAGGTGGTATTTGAGACCACTGGCATCGAGTCGCTCCTTGATCGGGATTACAAACTTCTCGATAAATGCAAGTCTCTCCGCCTCTCCCTCGGCAAGTTTTGTCACTATCTCGTTGTAGGCTGCTGGCTCTAGGTGTTTGATTGCTAGATCCTCCAGCTCCGATTTTATGGCGTATAGACCCAGTTTATGGGCGATCTGTGCATAGAGATTAAGGCTCTCCCAGCTCTTTTTGTGCCACTTCTTTTCGGGGAATATTTCGAGTATGCGCATAACCTCCAACCGATCCGCCAACTTTATCAGAATTACGCGTGGATCGGTCGAGTAGGAGATTATAAGCTCACGGAATTTATCCGCCTGCTCCGACTCTGTTTTGAGTTTGATTTGTGAAATATTGCTTAGCCCGACAGCTATTCCGAGAGCCTCTTCGCCAAACATTTCGCGAATTTGATCGCTCAAGTCATTCAGCTCCGTAGGATCTGTGGCGTTATATGCAAGTCTTATTGTGTCGTGAAGAATTGTTGCGAGGGTGGAGTTTATACCGAGTCCCATCTCTTTGATTACGATTTGAGCTACCCCCACACCATGGCTAAGCATCGGAGTGCCATCATAACGCGAGAGACCCGACAGTCGCTCTGAGGCAAACTCCAACGCTTTATCAACAAGCGACTGGCTACTTTCGGAGAAGTTATTCTTTACCAGACCTCGTAGATTATCGTAACGTTCGATTTTCATACAGAGGTCAAAAGTAGTGAAAATTTTGTGGATAATACCATAAAACCAAACTTTTTACTAAAATAATCGCCTTAAGTTGGTATTTATTATATAAATGTTTATGTTTGGGGCTTAGAATTTAAAAATATGCATATAAATATAGAGGAGCGAGTGGAACGGGCTCGCACAAATTTCACCTCGGGATATAACTGTTCGCAATCTGTGGCTATGGCATTTGCCGATCTTTTTGAGGTCGATGAGAGGATGATTGCTACCATCTCTGCCTCTTTTGGAGGCGGTATGGGACGACTTCGCGAGGTGTGTGGAGCGGTTAGTGGAATGTCTATCATCGCTGGATTTCTCTCCCCTGCCTTTGATCCAAATGATCGTGTGGCAAAGTCGGCTAACTACGCATTGGTGCAGCAGTTTGCGGAGGCTTTTCGTGCGGAGAATAGATCGATTGTTTGTCGAGAGTTGTTGGGATTAACCGTCCAAAAACAAGATCCCACCCCCGAGGCTCGCACCACTGAGTACTATAAAAAACGCCCATGTGCCGAGTTGGTTGCGATGTCGGCTAGGATTGTCGCGGAGTATATTGCTTCGAAATAAAATTTTTAGTGTCCGATAAAAGTTGCCTAGCAGTCCCACTTGAGATACGAAATTGAAAATTTCGTCATCCTGAACTTGTTTCAGGATCTCTACAAAGAATCTCAAACATTGATAGTTAGGGATCCTGAATCAAGTTTATTAGTGTCCGATAAAATATTTTTTAATCTTTGTAATCATCACAATTATAGCGACTTATAAAGGTTTTGTAAAATGGGGGCTTATTTTTATTAGCAGTCCCATGTGAGATACGAAATTGAAAATTTCGTCATCCTGAACTTGTTTCAGGATCTCTACAAAGAATCTGAGACACTGATAGTTAGGGATCCTGAAACAAGTTCAGGATGACGACTCTTTCAGAGTCGAAACGAGGTGCCAACATTAATCGCAAACTTTTATCGGACACTAATAAATCAAGTTCAGGATGACGACTCTGGTGAGTCGAAACGAGGTGCCAACATAAATCGGAAAGTTTTATATAATGCGGGTGATCTTGCTCCTATCGGTGAGTTCCATTGTTTGATAGTCAACTCCCGAGAGGATATTGATTCGAGGGTGACGACCAACCTCAATCTCTCCAAATTGAGAGAGCTGTAGAGCTTGCGCACCAATCCTAGTTGCCCAGTCAAGACGCTCCAGAAGTGGAGCGTTTGGCATTTCGCAAAGCTCCTCCAAGATCGAGAGCGACCAGTTTGATGCCAACGAATCTGTGCCAATACAGATGTTAAGGTTGTTTCGGCGAAGCAGATCAATTGGCGGTTCGAGCTTCGATATATATCTGTTGGATCGGGGGCATACCGCCCAAAACACATCTGCCGTGAAGTGAGACATAATAGTATCTATATCGCTCTGAGTAACGCAGCAGTTGTGAACAAGTATCACACTTCGATCTTTGGGCACAGACTCCACAACTCGACGAGCGGGTGATCCATAACCCAAAAAGTCACACGTGAATCCCACCTTTGAGTACCAATCATGGAGCGATCCTCGACCCTCATATAGCTCCATCTCGGATGGAGACTCCATAAAGTGAATCGAGAGTGGGGTAGTACCACTCTCAGCGATTTCGCGAAATAGTTTGTCGTTGAGGGAGTATGTGGAGTGGGGGGTGAGGGATGTTAAAGGATATTTTAGCAGATTATCGACAGCCTTGGTGTCAATGGTATTAAGTCCAAAAACCTCTGCAAAGTTTCGATACTCTATCTCGCTTCTCTCCTTGGTTCGAAACGAACTGTCTCCATTTGTGATATCTCCCACAGCGGCAACACCACCTCGTCTCATCTCGCTATTGGCACGTACAATCGCCATCTCTCGCTCCTTAGTCGAGAAGTTATTTCGGATCTGCCCAATCTTCGATGCAAACCCTGCAAACCCCGAATATGGCTCGATCTGCCCCCTTAAGTATGCGAGCTCCAGATGGGAGTGCACGTTGATAAATCCAGCCATCATAATCCCACTATAGAACTCGGTCTCAGGGGAGTAATCCAACATAGAACTCTCAACAAATTCGATCGATAGAATCTCTCCATCGGGGGTAAGCTCCACCACAGGATTGTGTAGCAGTTCGCCTCGGTGTAGTAGCAGATTAGAGGCTATCTTCCGCCCTCTCTTTTGGGAATAGTAGTTCATCGTCGAAGATTCTTACAGTGAATAGCTCCTGAAATATTGAGTCTCTTGCCTTTGCCTTTGTCGGTCTGGTATTGATAGTTAGATTCTTGATTGTTGCATATGGAGTACCATTACCTCTATCTTCGGGAAGTGAGAGCAGATGGATCACCACTCTATTTGCGGTGGTGTCGACCGCTATTATGTTGCTATATGTGGATACTTTATTACGCTGTAGAATAGCACTTTTTCGTCTAGTCTGTTTTCTCTTTTTTAGAGTGTCTTGCTGATCCTCACCCCAACTTATGGTTTGATAGTTTCCTGCGGTTTTGTCGAGGCTATCTATTAGGTAGTTGAACTTTAGATCGTAGCTTCCAGGCTCTAAATTGTCGAATGTTAGGATAAACTTTGATGAGTCACGTAGAGATCGCATCTCGATCAATGAGTCCTGATATATACTCTTTACGGTGCGTCTAATTGCAATCTGGTCGATTGTGTCGAGTATCGACACCTGATAATCTAACTCCTTGCCGACACCCTCCAACATAGCGATTGCATCCTCCACAACATCGCTCAGCCTTGCACTCTTTCGTGTTGAGAAGCTACCAATTGTATGTTGAACATCGGCTGTTGTATAGCCATATTTCTGGAAAATCGGTTCGTAGAGGCGCAGTGAATCGAGCTTTATTCCATGATTTGTGGTGTAGGCATTCGACAGAAATGCATCCCGAAACACCATCGCAAGCTCCTTGTCGGTCAAGGATTTTTGTTTGGTACACGATAGTGTGGAGAGTAGTATCGCCACCACTCCAAAAAGTCGTAATACATATGATTTTCCTATTCTCATAACTCTTTTTTGTAAACTCCATTAACTGTTAAGTAGCTCAATGCTAGCGATATGCCTCCAGATATCAACACAACACTCACCACATCGCCTATCTGTAGATCGACAGGGTAGTATTGCAACACCATCGAACTCGATGGCAGCTCCACAACTCCAAAGTATTGTTGGATAAGTGTCACCGCTATACCCAACACAACTCCAGCCAGAATAGCAACCGTTGATATAATTCCACCTTCGAGCAGAAAAATTCGACGAATATCGCTGTGTGTTGTCCCCATTGATCGAAGGGTCTTTACGTCGCCCCTCTTCTCGATGATAAGCATCGTCAAAGCACCAAGCAGCGAAAATGCCGCTAAAACAATAACCAACGAGCAGATAAGTAGCACACCTAACTTCTCGTAGCGAATTATCTGGTATATGGCAGGGTTGAGCTCTTGACGGCTCTCCACCTTAAATCTATCGCCTACGATACCGCCGATCTTCCTCTTGATACTCTCTATATCAGCCCCATTCGAGACCTTGATCGAGAGCTTCGACGCTCCATCTTCGTGGTTGAGGAGTCTATTTACGAGCCTCTGCGATGCGTAGGCGTATCGCTCTTCAGTCTCAACATCGATCATCACAACACCCGATAACTTCGCTTGAGCGGTGTTGTATGATCCGATCGGAATCATACTCTGAAGCTGCCCAGTTTTGAGCGCAAATATATCTATTGTAATATCCGACAGTGAGCGTATTCCGAGTCTCGAAGCTGTAGCATTTCCAACCACTATTCGCTCCAGATCCCCCAACTCAACCTGAAACTTCCCAACATCTACATACTCATCAATGGGGATAGACTCCGTGTAGTTTTGATCGACACCCTTAAGTGTCAATACCGTACCTCGATCTTTGTGCTCGATGAGTAGAGTCTGCTCCGTTGAGAAACTTATCGCCTCGATGCCCTCGATTGCCTCGATCGCCTCTCTATTGATATCGCTCTGCTCAAAGATCCTACCTTCAATAAGTTGCACCGTAAGATCCCCCTCGATAGCACTATCCATATTGTAGATCATCGAGCTAAATCCATTGAATATCGAGAGGAGCACAATCACCGCAGCGACAGGTAGCAACAGCGACACAAGGCTCACCCCAGCGATTATATTGACCACTGAGTGAGACTTTGGCGATAGTAGATATCGTCGAGCGATTAGAAGTTGAGCCCCCATTCTTTAGAGTTGGTTGTTACCCCTTCATTGCGCGATCTATATTCTCGATATACTCCAACGAGTCATCCAAGAAGAACTCGATCTCGGGAACGACCTTCAACTGGTTCTTTACACGTGCGCCAAGTGCTTTGCGTATTGCCCAGTTATTTCGTGCTAATTTATCGAGTACCTCCTCGTTGCGATCGAATGGGAATATGCTAACGTAGATCTTTGCATATCCGAAGTCGGGCGATACCCTTACAGCTGTCACCGTAAGAAGCAATCCGCGAAATAGCTCTGCGCAGTCTCGTTGTAGGATCTCCGCTAGATCCTTCTGTATCTGTTTCGAAATCTTTTGTTGTCTTGTGCTCTCCATATTATCTTCTGTTTTTATTGTTATCCTTTACCTCACCTTTGTAGTCGAACCCTTTGCCCATACTTGGAGTCTTAACCTTCACCTCGTCCCATGATAGGAATCCTTCTGGCCCGAAGTGGTAGCTTATTCCAAAGTTGATAAAGAGGTTGTTGAGGGGCGAACGCGTTGGTGTTAGTATAAATGGATTCTCCGATCCATCCATGTTGTTGCTATAGTATTTATTTCTGTTACGTACCACATCCGAAAATCCATAGTAGTAACGTATACGCGCCATAATCTCGTACTTTCCGCCCAGTAGCGATATTCCTCCGCCACCTGCCAATCCATATCCAAATCGGTTGTCGCGCGATGTCATATACTCATATACCCCCTCCCAATCATCTGACTCTAGCCCTGCGGACTCATCGATATTGCGTTGATAGTCGTTGGAGTAGGTGGAGTTTAGATCGTAGTTGAATGTTGCTGCCGCCTCCAAAAAGACCCTGACTCGACGATCAAACATATAGACATGTGGCTGCCACACGATAGGGAGCATAATAGAGTTTATTCTGCGAGTGTAGTAGTATAGGGTCTCGCCCTCGGGCACTGAGGATGCGTATGGCGAGAATGAGAATCCTCGCTGCATATACTCCAGATCTATACCAAAACACCCCACGATATCTGTCTTGCTGTAGTTACGCCATGTAATACCAAAGTTGCTGAGTCCATAGAGTGTTCGTCCCTCTACGACTGGATATATACTCTCGCCACCCGATCCAAATCCTCCCGTTACACCAAGTGTATTTTGGGCTTCGAGGTTCATTGTTGCGACTATGATTGTAACTATTGTGAGTGCTATCTTTCTCATCTCTATCTAATGTTCGTGTTGGTGGTTATTAGCGTTGTTGCTGCCCATCTTATCTGCATATTTTGCATTCAAGCGAGCTCGCTCTTGATCTTCGAGTCGTTTCGCTAGATCTTGTTGACTCTCTGGAGCGAATAGTCTTGCTGGATCAATCACCAACTCCACCTCCCAATTCGCCTTTGTTGCCACCTCTTTCTTATCCTGCCAAGTTACAACCTTCGAGAGCTCTGACTGTCTGCGTTGAATCAGATTTCCGCTATCCCACTTACCATTTTTGTTGAGATCTTGAACCATCCTAAACGAGACATCGCCTCCTGCTTTGACATAGTTGAAGGTCACGTTCCCTGGTTTCACCCCCTTTTTAGTCTCGATAACCTTATCGCTGCTATCTAACAACTCTATGATATACTCCGCCGATTGGTACTCGCTATCCTCCAACACCTCGATTATGATTGTTGCATAATCCTCCTTTTTGAAGAGTGCGAAATCATACGCTATAGAGTCGTTCGAGAAGCCTGCAACATCGGTAAATGTCCCCGTTGGGATATTTACAAAGTATCTGTCAGACCCCTCTCCAAGCTCACTTCTGAGATACCAACGTCGAATATTTTGAGTGTCTCGCTCAAAACGGAATGGGTGCTTTTTGCCCTGATAACTCCTCGCAAGTTGAGCCTTTGCCACACTATCCCCCTTTTCGCTACTCTCTCTGAGCCTCTCAAGATAGGATTGTTCATCGGCTGTTAGGCGAGTAAAGGTGACCGCTGTTGTGTCAAAACGTGAAAGCGGAAGTTCGAAATCGAATATTATATCGCTCTCGGGGTTGATCTCCTGCGCTGAGCTATACTTCACCGAGAATGGGTTCTCAACGGGTGGAGCTACCCACTGCTCGCCACGCTCTTCGGCTTTGGCTTGTGCTCTCTCGTTCCTCTCCCTCTCTTGAGCCTCAGCCTTGCTCTCGATATATTTCCATGCGAGTTTTAGATCTTCGCCTGTTGGAGTCAGATTGTTGAGCGAGTCGTGTTTGAAGTAGACAATGCGTCCGCGAATTGTATCTGGGAGCACCTCTGGTTCCACGTCGAACCACAAAGCGACCTCGCTATGGTCATCTGTCGTATACTCCAACATCACTCGATCAGCTGGAATTGAGTCGAATATGAGTGAGTCGATTATTGGATATGGTGCTCCAAATTTCAGTGTCGCTTGGTGTTGGCTAGGTCGAGCACTCTCCGAGAGTAACTGTCGTTTGAACGCCTCATCGAGGAACATTCTGAAGTGAAGTTGAGGCTCTGCTACAACATATTTTCGAGCGGTATCGATCCACACCGCAAAATCTTCGAGCTCCATAGGGTTGCGAGCCCCAGTGATAAATCCAACCTGATCTGTGCCAGGCTCATATGTGAAGTTGGAGTTTGTATCCTCTACCGCATAGATGTAATATGGAATTGGCTTTAGATTTTGCGCCAAGAATATTCCATTATTCTCCGCCTTTGCAATCACTGCTGGAGTTGATTTAAATAGCGTCGAGTCGTACTGCTCGGTCATATGAACCGAATCTACGGGGAAGAGCATAATCAATGTTCCGCTCACCGAATCGGCTTTGTAGCTATCCTCGGTGTATCCCGATAGAATCATCGAGTCTATTGTCTCTCCAGTCGAGAATACATATCGCATAGAGTGAAGAGGGTTGCTCTCGTTGTAGTCGACAATTGTGCTACCGAAGTTAAGCGCATATGTTGTGTTTGTCTTGAGTGTATCGCTTATCGTTATCACAACTCCGCGACCTTTGATCTGGAGTTGAGGGGTCTTCTTCATCGCAGGTGAGGTGAAGAAGTTTGTCTGTTGATCTTTGAGTTGCACAAACTCATCGAACTCAATATAGATCTGTTTAAGGAGCGTATCTATATTTGTCGAGTAGTTATTTGGGGTGATGTTGATTATCACTGGCGGAAGTGAATCTTTTGGGCCACCACTTGGGCTTCCGAGGCTCGCACAACGAGTCAGGAATGCACTCGCAAAGAATGCAATTACAATGAGTGTTGCCCACCCCATACCAGATCTCTTATCTCTATTTTTCATCTTAATCTCTCTACTATTCTACGTTGTTTGGGGTTTGATAAAGTTTACCAAAAATCATACGTGAGATACGAAATTGAAAATTTCGTCATCCTGAACTTGTTTCAGGATCTCTGCATTATAAATAATCTGTCGCATTGTCGTTTGCTGAGATCCTGAAACAAGTTCAGGATGACGTTCCTTGCGGAACGTATCTCAAGTGTGACTTCTTGCATAGATAAATTGTTCATCTCTCTTATCTTTCTTTACTCTCTTTGTGCCCGAGATTTAGTTTCACTAAATTCGGGAGATCCTGAATCAAGTTCAGGATGACGAATCCGTTGGATTCGATAACATGGTGCCAACTAACCAACCAATCAATCAATCAATCAATCAAATTTATATGTTACTATAGACCTACCTCTGGGAACTCTGGGCCAGTATATGGCTCATCAACCACAAAGCACCAATCACCATACTCAAATTTACCCTCTTTCCATGGCGCAAAGTTCACCGCTATATATGTTATCGGTAGATTCACACTCAATTCGTATGTCGTATATCCATAATCCCCATTCTCAGTGTCGACAGCAACTATCGCAATTGTCTCGATATTCTGGTCGATTAACAAAGATACCGCATATTCAAAGCCATATACATCGTTGTTGTAGGGTGCAGACGAGGCGAATGCGGTGATCTGCTCTCCACTCTCTTTGTCGCTCATTATCCCCGCTAGAGCATCATCGTAGCTGGTCACCTCGAAGTATGTGGTGTCGGCGGCAAAGGCAAAGGCGACAACTCCAGGAAGATCAATTGCACTCCCTCCACTCTCGATCTGCTGCGATGGCTTGAGAACAATTGTGGTGTTGTAGCTTATATCTTTGAAACACCCCACTAAGGTTGTTAAAATAGCTATGTATACTATTATTTTCTGCATATATCTCTGTTTTTTAACTCTTCGAGTAGCTCTTTGCAGCCTCTCTTTAGCGTTGGGTGAATCCACTCTGGAGCGATCTGAACAATTGGGCTGAGCACAAAATCACGCTCCTGCATTAGAGGGTGTGGTAGCTCTAATCGCTCGCTCTTGTAGGTGATATCACCATAAAAAATTATATCTATATCTATCTTTCGAGAGGCGTATTTCTCACCTCTACGCACTTTCTCTTCTCTCTCCTCTTCGCGGTCTCTGCCACTCTCTCTCTCGATCTTTTGAGTCACATCGAGTAGCTCTTCGGGGGTGAGCAGAGTCTCAACCTCAATCGCTTGGTTCGTAAATGGGGCAACCACCTCCTTGAATCCCCAAGGCTCGCTCTTTACCATTGCGGAGCGTTTTGTGACCACTCCCACTCTCTCTTCGATCATCTCAACAGCCCTCTTCATCCTTAGCTCCACATCCCCGATATTTCCACCCAAAAGTAGTATCACTCTCTCCATGCTTATCTCTTTTTTATCTCCTTGCTCACCACAAGTGCGAAGTGAGTGAAGAGAATCGTTGGGTTGGCATTCTGCGAGATCTGTGCTATAGCCTCCTCGATCTGCCCAATCAAAAACTCAATATTCTCATTTCCGATAAACGGAGCAAATTTTGTACAGAAGTTCGCCTCGTCGCCCCAAGTGTAACAGATATTTTTGAGACCTGCATGTCGAATATAGGTCTCGCGCAGCAACATCAATGAGTAGCGTAGCATCCCCAATTGATCGGCACGTGTGAGCTGTGCAACATCCTCTGCCCACCCGATCAGCTCCAAATGTTTGTCGTTGTAGCTGAGTCGCATGAGCCTCGTGAATAGTTCGAAAAACTCCTCGCGTTGAGCCCCTCCATCTCCACTTATGAGCCTCCGTAGCTCCAATAGATCTCCAGCTGCAAGGTGTGCGAAGCTCTGCTGCTGAGCGGGGTCACTCACCCCATTTTGCGCTGCATACTCTCTTAAAACAGGGATCTCGATCTGTGGCACTGCTAGTTGTTGAGTGCGCGAAAGTATCGTCTGTAGAAGTAGCTCTGGTCGCTGCGAAACCAATATAAACAGAGTCTTGTCCCATGGCTCTTCGAGGATCTTCAGCAGCTTATTTGCCGCCTGTTCGTTCATCATCTCTGGAAGCCAGATTATCATCGCCTTATACCCCGAAGTGAAGCTCTTAAACGATAGTCGTTTAATCACCTCATCCGCCTCACGAGCCGAGATCACACCTTTGAGCGTCTTCCCTAGATCCATAGCATCGTACCACTCTTCGGGCGAAAGATACCCTCCGCAGCGAGCCATCTCTGTGCGCCATAGAGCGATAAAATCATCGCTTAGAACCGTCTCGCCACTCTTTTTGCCCTGTTTATTGACTGGCATTACAATGTGTAGATCGGGGTGTGCAAGTTCTCTCATCTGGTGGCAGGATGGACAAACTCCACAAGAGTCGCTCTCGCCTCTATTCTCGCAGTTGAGGTATTGGATATATGCCAACGCCAAAGGTAGTGTGCCATATCCAGCCGCCCCCGTGAATAGTTGCGCATGTGGAATACGTCCGCCATTTATGCTCTGGCGAAGTCGCTCCGAAAGAGCCTCGTGACCTATGATATCTGAAAATCTCATCTCTATTTAGCCCTTTTAACTCTTGATAATAGACCCTTTACGTCGATATTCTCACGACGCGCCGCAAAGAGGCAGTATACCATTAAAAATAGTACCGCCACTCCGTTTATGATCCAAAAATTCTCTGTCTGCCCGCCAATCAATAGACTGCCTCCATATAACGCACCTCCCAACACAATATATTGCGCAATTCGCCCTAAATCGTATGGTATTGGGAAGTGTTTGCAGAGTAGATAGTAGCTAAAGAGCACCATAACCGCCTCGCTAATGAGTCGAGACCATGCAGCTCCGAAGTAGCCCGATATTGGTATCAAAATCAGATTCGAGGCTATACTTGCCGCCAAACCCAACAACGTAATATAGAGTGCATATTTAGTGCTCTCCTCTCTCTTGTACCAGAACGATAGATTGAGCCAAACACCCATCAAGAGGTTCGACGCTAGGATCACAGGCAAGATATAGATACCTTCGCGGAAATCTCCTCCGACGATATAGGCAAATAGATCTTTGAAGAGTGTAATTCCCAAAAATATCGCTGTTGTGGCGATTATATAGAACTTCATCGCTGCGGCATTCGACTCCACAAACTCCTCCTTTTTGAAGTTTGCCAAGAAGAATGGTTCGGCAGCCAATCGATACATCTGCGTAAAGAGTGTCATTACAACGGCGATTTTAGTCACCGCACCATACAACCCCAACTGCGCCATCGCCCCATCGGGGATTATATATTTTATCATCTGTCGATCCAGAAAATCTGTGGCCGTAGCTGCAATACCGCTCAATAGTAGAGGGAACGAGTAGATCAGGATTGTCATAAGTAGCTTCGGGTCGATCCTTGGGACGATCCATTTGGTAGCCTTTACCGTGAATAGAAGGGTCACTACACTCGCAATCAGATTGGCAATAAGCACCCAGCCGACCCCCATCTTAGTTGAAAATAGCCCTGCAACGCCAAATACGATAGCAAACCCAACCTGCAAAACGATATTCATCAATTTGAGCATCACATAGCGGTTTGCCTGCCCCTGTTCACGAAGCCGAGAGAAAGGAACACACGCCACAACATCGAATAAAACAATAAGAGCTACGAGTGTAACAAGTTCAGGTTGAGCCATATATGCAGCTCCCATCACCTCGCTCAACGGAGTTTGACATGCAATGACCGCTGCACAGAAGAGCCCCGAAAGCAGAATCGTAATACCCCAAGTTGTTGCAAAGAGTCTATTTTTTCGCTTTGTGACATCCTCTTTGCTGCCCCCCTCACTCTCAGCCTTTGCGCTAAATCGGAAGTAGCTCGACTCCATTCCCATCGTAAGAAGTACGAGTGCAAATGGTATCAATGCGTAGAGGTCTGTAATGATTCCATACTCTTCGGGTGAGAAGAGTCGGGTGTAGTATGGTGTAAGTAGATAGCTCAGCAATCGACCTAATATCGTGCTAACACCATATGTCGCACTCTGTTTCGCAAGTTTTCCTAACATTTTTGCCCTTTAATCTACCATATATATACAACAAGGCAAAGGTAGCAAAATTTGGTGAACTTCTCCTACGTTTTGTGAGAATAAATTACTTCACATTATCGAAATCAACTTAATTTTTCGATTCAGAATTAAGTTGATTATAGTTTGATAAAACTTTTCTAGCAGTCCCACTTGAGATACGTTCCGAAAGGAACGTCATCCTGAACTTGTTTCAGGATCCCTATAAATGATCTGAAACACTGATAGTTAGGGGTTCTGAAACAAGTTCAGGATGACGAGAAAAGGTAACTTCGGGAACTCTCTTCAGCGAGCTTAAGTGCTCTTAAGCTGAGCTAATTTTTTGGTGAGATTACCGCGCCACCCACTTTATGATGGTTCTTGGCATTGCCTAATTTTGTGAGGCTGAGTGTTGACTCCGCGCGAGTTGTAGATGCGCTCGTCTCAATACCTGTTATCAACTCCATCGCCTTGGTGACTAGCGGATCATCAACGCCATAGTCGTTGAAGCCCTTGTAGTCGAGCAGGTCGCTAACCTCATAATCTACCTCCATACCCTCGAAGTAGTCACCCTCCATCTTGGCATTGCGATTCTCGAATGAGATAGGGTATAGGTCGTACTCATAATCATCAATCGTTGTGTTGAAGTTTATCATACCGACATTCTTTCCCTCGGTCTTAGAACCAATCAATATCACTTCGAAGTCGATACCTCTCAAAGAGTTGATAAGCAGCTCACTTGCCGAAGCGGTATCCTCGCTCACAAGGCAATATATGCGTGGTGAGAGTGTTGTGAGTTTAACATCTGTCGACTCAAATTTTGAGTAGAATGCCCTCTGTGAACTATCATATGTAAATCCAATGAGGCTCTCTGTCGATGCTGAATTTGTGGTGAGATCCTCATTCATAATGTAGTATGAGAATACCTGATCTGTGCAGTAATTGCCTCCGATAATCGATCCGAAGAGCCTTGCCGAGGCGACATATCCACCAGGATTCAACCTCAAATCGACTATTAGATCGGTCACTCCAGCGGTGGCAAACTCTTCGAGTGCCTCCTTTAGATCGCTGTTGAAGTAGTAGTCGAATTGAGAGTAGACTATATACCCAATCTTTGAATCTATAATCTCGTGGTGTAGAATTGGGTTGGTCTCTATTGTGGTTGCACTTATTGTCTGCGCCTCTGTTGTGTTGGTTGTGATTGTCATTTGGTCGCCATCGCTAGGGTAGAGCAGGTCGTACCCTATTCCATAGTAGAAGCTATTCCAGCTGATGCTCTCACCCTCGATCTCTGTAATCACAGTTCCACGTTTGAGTCCCGCCTCCGAAGCTGGAGAGTCTTTGTAGACTCCAAGTATAGCTATTGCCAACTCGCCATTGTACCTAACAAGCTCAGTCGAGACAACTCCGTAGCTGATATCTTCGCGATCTGTTGTTGTCGCTCGACTCTTTGTCGCTGCTTGGCAGGTTACATACGAATATATCATATAGTCGTAATATGGGATCAGATTGATCGTCTCATAATACTTCTTGTCGAGCACATTTGTTGTCATACTTAGCAGCGTATTGTTCAAAAACGCACTATAGCTGAGTGTGAGATCTCGCTCCAGACTCTTGTACTCTTCGTTGTAGAGATAGTACCCCTCAAGGCACTGATCGATCCACTCTACAGCTGTTATTTCGTCGCTATCCTCCACATCGGTATCGGTGTCGGTGTCAGATGTGCAACTTGTGAACATTGTGGCTGCTAGCATTGCAAATATCACAAAGTTTTGTGTGATAAAATCTCTTACATCTCTCATTTTGTAACCTCCTTTTTTTTCTATTTTTTTCTTTGATTGGTCTCCTGTAAATTCTTTCCTAGCAGTCCTACTTGAGATACGAAATTGAAAATTTCGTCATCCTGAATCAAGTTTATTAGTGTCCGATAAAAGTTTATAATTTGTATTGGCACCTCGTTTCGACTCTAAAAGAGTCGTCATCCTGAACTTGTTTCAGGATCCCTAACTATCAGTGTTTCAGATTCTTTGTAGAGATCCTGAAACAAGTTCAGGATGACGAAATTTTCAATTTCGTATCTCAAGTGGGACTGCTAATAAAAGTAAGCCCCCATTTTATAAAACCTTTATAAGTCGCTATAATTGTGATGATTACAAAGATTAAAAAATATTTTATCGGACACTAATAAATCAAGTTCAGGATGACGGAAAAACGTACTAGCTGTAATATCGTATTATAAAAGTTTGCATAATTTTTACGGAATACTAATGTTTTTTACTCCACTCCTTACACCACTTCGTAATGCCACACTCTCCGCACTTTGGATTACGTGCTGTGCAGATATATCGCCCATGTAGAATCAACCAATGGTGGGCTATCGGTAGCAGATGTGATGGTATATTCTTCTCCAGTTGTAGCTCGGTCTGTAGGACTGTCTTTGCGGCTCGAACCAACCCTATACGCGATGCAAGTCTAAAGACATGTGTATCTACAGGCATAACTTCGCGCCCCCAAAGCACAGCCCCCAATACATTTGCAGTCTTGCGCCCTACACCTGGCAAGCGTTGCAGAGCGTCAAGATCTTGAGGCACTTCACCCCCAAACTCTTCACACAACATCTTCGACATCTTCGATAGATTTCGAGCCTTGTTGTTCGGGTATGATATGCTTCGTATATATCCGTATATCTGCTCCACCTCCGCTTGAGACATCTCCCATGCCGATGGATACGCCTCGAAGAGTGCAGGTGTCGTTAGATTTACCCTCTTGTCGGTGCACTGTGCCGAGAGCGATACTGCGACAAGAAGTTCATACGGGTTGTTATAGTTCAACTCGCTCTCCGCTACGGGCATATTCTCCGAGAACCACCCAATTATTCCGTCGTATCGCTCTTTTATTGTCATAGCCTCTTTATTGGTGCTAATTTAGCAATAATACTCTTTACTCCAACACTCTCGAAATCGACCTTCAACATATCTCCATCGCTCCATGCTCCAATCTCTATAACGCGTCCGTTGCCAAATTTCTCGTGTTGTAGACGATCCCCAACGCTATATTTTGCGCTGGGAGCGTTTGTCTCGACTGGGTTTTTGCGTACTCCGAGTGATCTCATGCCGCTGGTGCTGCGCTGTGGCTGAGCGACGGGTTGCGTCGAGCTTCTGTATGTCGGTGCAGTGTAACCCCCTGGAGGTGTATTCAACGACTCTCGTTTTGCCTTTTGTTGATGGCGAATGTCATATTGCCTGCGTAGATCATTAATCGCCTCTCTGTTATCCCCTTTTTGAGGGTGTGTTGTCGAGATATATCCGCGAGAACTCCGCTCCCTATTTGGTCTCTCTCCCTTTGGTGTTATATAATCTCCATCGTTGATCGCTGGCGACCGTCGCCTAGAGGAGAGCTCCTTTAGATCTGTCCCCTCGGCGATATCCAGATATTTAGGGTCGATCTCCGCTATAAACGAACTAGGTTGCGAAAACTCCATACTTCCCCACTTGAAACGCATATCGCAGAATGATATCCACGCCGCCTTCTTTGCCCTTGTGATCGCAACGTAGAATAGTCGCCTCTCCTCCTCGATCTCGCCCGACTCCAATGCACGTTGCGATGGGAAGAGATTGTGCTCAACACCAATGATAAATATATATCCATACTCCAAACCCTTCGATGAGTGGACAGTCATCAGTGTCACCTTTTCGCCCTGCTCTTCGCCCGAATCTTGGTCGGTCAGAAGCATTACACTCTGCAACCACTCCTCGATTGTTGCTGGCTCATCCTCTCGTCGCTCACCGTTGCGGATCTCCGCCTCTACCTGTTCGTTGAAGAGCTGCATTGTGTTGAGTAGCTCCTCGATATTATCTATTGCGCTGTTAGCCTCGACACTGTTCTGTAGTCGGTATGCTGGTAGAATCCCTGAACGAGATGCCAACATCAATCCAAAATCATAGAGACCCATCGTAGCCCTCTGTAGCGATATGTCGCGAATAAGAGCCACAAACTCCTTCACCTTGCGAATAATCGTCTTTTGTATAGGGTCTGTCGTAGGCTCTTCGACAAGTGAATCTATAGCGTTCCACATAGAACTATTTTGCTCCTTTGCATAGTTCTCAATCTTGTCGAGTGTTGTGCCTCCAATACCGCGAGTAGGGTAGTTGATTATTCTCCTAAACGCCTCGTCATCTTGTGGGTTTATCACCAAACGGATATATGCCAATATATCTTTGATCTCCTTGTGGTCGTAGAACGAGCTTCCGCGGTGGATCTGATATGGAATATTCTTTTGGCGAAGTGCCTGCTCCATAGCCTGCGATTGGCTGTTGGTGCGATACAACACCGCCATCTCGCCCCACGATACACTCTCATTCTGCATCCTCTCGATCATCGAATCGGCAACCATCGTCGCCTCATCTCGGTCGGTGAATGCCCTTACAATGCGGATGTTCTCACCCCTCTCGCTAGCCGAAAAACAGCGTTTGTCGAGCTTGGTTTTGTTGTGTGCTATGAGTGAATTTGCCGCATCTACAATCGTCTGTGTCGAGCGGTAGTTCTGCTCCAATTTATATGTTTGAGCCGTTGGGAAGTGCTTTTTGAAGTTGAGGATATTCTCAATCTTCGCCCCTCGAAACGAATAGATACTCTGTGCATCATCCCCCACAACGCATACTCGACCGTGGTATTGAGCGAGTCGCCTTATGATTATATATTGGGCATAGTTGGTATCTTGGTACTCATCGACAAGGATATACTGAAACCTCTCCTGATACTTCGCCAAAATCTGTGGAAAGTCGCGGAAAAGGATATTCGTCTGGAGTAGCAGATCGTCAAAGTCGAGAGCTCCCGATGCCTTGCAACGGGCACAATATGTGGAGTAGATCGCTGCAAATTGAGGTATATGACGCTCACGATCCTCAGCCGCTAGATCTGGATTTGCCATATAGGCTGATGGGGTAACGAGCGAGTTTTTCGCAAACGATATTCTAGATAGAATCACATTTGGCTTGTACCTCTCCTCCGCTAGATTTAGCTCCTTTACGATGCTTTTAATCAGGCTTTTGGCATCGGATGGTTGGTAGATAGTATATGATGTTGGGTATCCCAAAGCCTCGGCATTTTCGCGTATGATGCGTGAGAATATCGAGTGGAAAGTACCCATTGCGATCGACCGTGCCATATATGGATCTATCATCTCGGCGAGTCTCTCCTTCATCTGAGCCGCCGCCTTGTTTGTAAATGTAAGGGCGAGGATTGAGTGAGGGGCGACACCTTTTTCGAGCATATAGGCAATTCGAGCTGTGAGCACACGTGTTTTACCCGATCCCGCGCCAGCGATGATGAGTGAAGGGTTTTCGAACCCAGTAACAGCAGCTTTTTGAGCGGGATTTAACCCTTCGAGTAGATTTGACACGAGCGTGTGTATTTTAAAATATAAATTAGTCAAACGACAAAGGTAATGCAGAAGGATTTAAGATTCAAATCTAGACGGTGTTATTTTTACAAAAAATATAGTTGATAATTAATTTTTTTTGATTATCTTTGCCACGCATAAAGTCCGAGCAGCTTCTGTTTTTAAGAGAATCAGCAAAGATTGTAGATATGTGATGGTCCCGTAGCTCAGTTGGATAGAGCAACAGATTTCTAATCTGTGGGTCACAGGTTCGAACCCTGTCGGGATCACTTTCAGGAACGCTAATTGCCTAATATTGAGGTGGCTAGCGTTTTTCTTTTGTGGGTTTTGACGATAGTTTTTCAGCATCAAATAAAAACACCCCAAAGATTGTTACATCCCTGAGGTGTTTTTTTGGTGCATACCAATTGTTGACTATTAGATCAACCCCTCGCCAAGCATCGAACCATAGGTCATAACCACGAATGAGATCATCAAGATAAATAGTGCGAAGATAAGTAGCGAGAATGTCGTCTTGCTTGTCCCCTTCCACTCCTTCATGATAAGTCCGATGATAAAGCTGAAGAAGATCAACATAAACATATGTAATCCCCAACCTGCAAACTCAAACTCGCCCATATAGACATTTGCCATTCCAAGGAATAGGAACTGTAGATACCACATAGATCCTGCGGTTGCCGATAGTAGGAAGTTTGTTCGATATGTTTTGCCATCCTGCTCCTTCGAAGGTACTAGCTCGCTTAGTGTGCCCTGTTTGAGACTTCTGATGGTAAACCAGATAAGATTTGTTATCAAACACCCCAAAGATGGAAGTATCTGAGCTGCATTTGCTTGATAGTGCCCAGCACCTGCCGCCTCTGCCATATGAGCTACTGGTTGAGCGTAGAATAGAGCCACTCCAAATATTCCAGACAATATACCTGCAAAGACTGTCAACATCAGACCTTTCTTCATATTGAAATGGGTTGTGCCCTCTCCACCAGCAGCAGCCAAATCTCGCTCCTTGCAATAACCTGCCAATGCACAAATCAAGAGACCAATAAAGGAGATAAACATTCCAAGGAAGAATACTCCGCCTCCAGTCTGTGTAAACTTCGCAACCAAGCTGTTGGTAAGCAGAAGTGGAACGATTGTACCCACAATAGCCGAGATTCCGATACTAAATGTGTATGTTAGGGAGTAGCCGATCTCGCGAATACAGAATCCGAAAGCCATACCTCCAAATCCATATAGAGCACCCAATACGATCGGCATAATGATAGCTTGCAGAGGAGCTGTTTGGTATATGTGCCATAGATCAGGAACGGTGATGAAGCCGACAATGATTGGGACGATCAGCCATGCGAACATCGCTTGTACGATCCAGAATGACTCGTAAGACCATTTTTTAACCTTTTCGAATGGTAGATAGCAGCAAGCTGCCGATGCACCGCCGATTGCGTGAATGGCTGTGCCTAGAATTGGGTTTGAATACATAAAGATTGTGATATTTTAGGTTTAATTAATAAGTCTTGTGTTAACTCGGTTCTTACAAAGGTATAATTTTATTATTTACACACCAAATTATTTAGTGGCGCATTTTATTAAAGCCTTAAATTCTCTCTATTTTCTTATGGCTTAATTGAATAGTCAATTATTTTTATTATCTTAGCACATCGAAAATAAAAGAGCAATAATCTTAAAAACCTAAATAAATGAAGAAAACTATTTTATTATCTGCTGTAGCAACGCTTCTCTGCACATCTTTAGTGAGTGCAAAGCCGACAAAACAGTACGATGCCGACTGGGAGTCTCTACAGACCTACGAAGTGCCAGAGTGGTATAAGGATTGTAAATTCGGAATCTACTTCCACTGGGGACCATACTCTGTCCCAGCACACGACACAGAGTGGTACTCGATCTGGATGTACAGAGATGGACACGCAATCAACAAATATCACCGCCAAATGTATGGTGAGCTGGATAAGTTCGGCTACAAAGATTTCATCCCGATGTTCAAGGCTGAGAAGTTCGATGCTAACGAGTGGGCTAAGCTATTCAAAGATGCAGGAGCGCAGTTTGCAGGCCCTGTGGCGGAACATGCAGATGGATTTGCAATGTGGGACTCTGACCTTACGGAGTGGGACGCTATGGATATGGGCCCCAACCGCGATATCGTAGCAGAGATGCAGAAGGCGGTCAAAAAGCAGGGTATGAAGTATATCGTTACATATCACCGCCACTGGTTATATTCGTGGTATCCGACATGGGACAAATCGACCGATGCGGGAGACCCTAAATACTCAGGGCTATATGGACCTCAGCTCACAGAGGATAAGTTTCGAATGGCAGACCATGGAATGAACTCACCTGTTATGGCTGGTAAGGAGTTCGACAAAGAGTGGTTGGCTCGTCTCGATGAGTTGATGACAAAATATGATCCAGATATCATCTGGTTCGACAATAAGATGAATATCATCGGCGAGGATTATCGTAAGCAGTTCCTTGCAAACTACTACAATATTGGTCTTAAGAGGGGCAAAGATGTTGTCTGCACCTACAAATTCGAGGATATGGCAGAGGGGTCGGCAGTTCTCGATTTGGAGCGTTCTCGAATGAGCGACAAGATGCCATTTACATGGTTGACAGATGACTCTGTAGATTGGGGTGCATGGTGTAATGTCTCGAACCCTGACTACAAGACAACAAACAGATTGTTGGACTTCTTGATCGATGTAGTGTCGAAGAATGGTGCGGTGCTTCTTAACGTTACACCAACAGCAAATGGTGTGATCCCTTATGGTGTTGAGACTCGTTTGCGCGAGATGGGAGCTTGGTTGAAACTCAATGGCGAGGCGATCTACGATACACGTCCATGGGTGATCTATGGCGAAGGTCCTCAGAAGATCAAGGAGGGACACTTGAGCGAGCACCAAAATAAGGATGCTACAGCGGAGGATATCCGTTTTACGATAAGCAAGAAGGGTCAGCTATATGCAACCACTCTCGATTGGCCTGCTGATGGACGATTGGTTATCCGAAGCCTTTCAACAAAGGCTAACCACCTCAAAGAGCCTGTTACAAAGGTGTCGATGTTGGGAAGCAAGGAGAAGCTAACATTCAAACAGACCGACAAGGGGCTAGAGGTGACATTCCCTAAGGAGAGACCATGTGAGCACGCATTTGTGTTGAAGATTAACTAAACTAAAAATAGAACTCCCCTTTAATATTTTGCTGACAGTCACACTTGAGATACGTTCCGCAAGGAACGTCATCCTGAACTTGTTTCAGGATCTCTGCAAACGACAATATAACTAATCGGTTTAATTAATGATGCAGAGATCCTGAATCAAGTTCAGGATGACGACTCTGGTGAGTCGAAACGAGGTGCCAACATAAATCGCAAACTTTATCGGACGCTAATAAATCAAGTTCAGGATGACGAAATTTTCAATTTCGTATCTCAAATGGGACTGCTAAAAGAGTAACAAATTATAACAATTATCAAATTAACTAAACTAAAAAATTATCAACTAAACAACCATAAAACTATGACACACAAAGAGAGATTTCTAGCAACGATCGAGAGAAGAGAGGTTGACCACCCTGCAAGTTGGCTAGGGTTGCCTGTGCCTGAGGCGTTGGATTCACTTTTTAGCTACTTCAAAGTATCATCCGTAGCAGAGCTCAAAGCTCTATTAAATGATGATGTATACCCGATCGAAGTACCATACAATAACCCTCCGACAAACGATATCGGTTGCGCATTGAGCTTCGCAAAGAACCTCGATGAGTTGAGCCAAGAGGAGCGTACACTTACAGCTCCAGGGTTCTTCGAGGATATCACAGACCCTGCATTGATCGAGACATTCCCTTGGCCTAATCCACACGATCATATCGATGTTGAGGAGTCTATGCGTCGCGCAAAGGCAGTCTCGTCGGACTACTTCCGTATGGGAATTATGTGGTCGGCACACTTCCAAGATGCCTGTGCAGCCTTTGGAATGGAGACCGCAATGATTATGATGTATACCAATCCAGATATGTTCCAAGCGGTGATTGATAGAATCATTGAGTTCTATTTGGAGACCAATAAGATCTTCTATGAGGCTACAAAGGGGGAGTTGGATGGAGTGTTGATCGGAAATGATTTTGGAAGCCAATGTTCGCTTTTGATCTCTCCAGATGATCTTCGTAAGTTTGTATTCCCAGGTACAAAGAAGTTGGTTGAGCAGGCTAAGAGCTATGGATTGAAGGTTATCCACCACTCTTGCGGATCGGTATATCCAGTTATTGGCGACCTATTTGATTTGGGAGTCGATGTGGTTCACCCAATTCAGGCGTTGGCAACAGATATGAATGCGGAGAAGTTGAGTGTTGACTTTGCAGGTCGAGGCGCATTCTTCGGAGGCGTTGATGCTCAGCACCTTTTGGTGTGTGGAGAGCCAGACCAGGTGACAGCCGATGTGAAGCGTCTAAAGTCACTCTTCCCAACAGGGCTCATAATATCACCAAGTCACGAGGCGGTGCTACCAGATATTCCACCGGCAAATATTGAGGCGATATTCAAGGCGATATAATATAACTATTAGTGTCCGATAAAACTTTGTAATGTGCTGTAATATATCAGATTATATGTGTTTGTAAAATTATGGACTTACCTTTTAGTGATAGTCCCACTTGAGATACGAAATTGAAAATTTCGTCATCCTGAACTTGTTTCAGGATCTCAGCAAATGATCTGAAAATATGATGGTTAGGGATCCTGAAACAAGTTCAGGATGACGACTCTTTCAGAGTCGAAACGAGGTGCCAATACAAATTATAAACTTAAACAGATTCTAATAATCTAACACCACAAAAATGAAGAGACTAATTTTATCAACACTGCTGTGCGCAGCAGCGGTTATTCCGACTCAGGCTCAAATATGGGATGAGAGCGGAATCACATGGCAGGAGAAGGAGTTGTGGGAGAGAGCCAAACAACACCAAACTCCAGAGTGGTTTATGGATGCCAAATTTGGAGTCTATTTCCACTGGGGTATCTACTCCTATATGGGCAAAGGGGAGTGGTATTCGAGACATATGTACGACGAGATAGAGTCGGGATTTGGAAAGGATATCCGACCTACCCACCTCAAAACATATGGCGAGGATGTTCACTACCATGACTTTATACCATTCTTCACCGCAGAGCGTTTCGATGCCAAAGAGTGGGCTAAACTATTCAAAGAGTCTGGATTTAAATTCGCAGGCCCTACGGCAGAACATTGCGATAACTTCTCGAACTGGGATAGTAGCGTAAATAGATTCAACACCGTAAACTATGGACCAAAACGAGATCTTGTTGGAGAGCTAGAGAAGGCGATCAAGGGCGAGGGGCTTAAGTTCGTCACCACATTCCACCATAGTTGGGAGTGGGGATGGTACAACCTCTGGAGCGGACGTATCGACACCTCAGATCCTGAGTTTTTGGGATTCTATGGCGAGTGGACTCCCGAAGCTACATTTAATAGCTTCTCATCGCAGAGCAAACATGCGGCGAGTGGTCAATTCTATGGCGAGGTTAAAAAAGAGTATGCACCATCACGTAGCTTTGTAAATATCTGGAAAGAGAAGATCTATGAGGTTATTGATAAGTACGAACCAGATCTTTTGTGGTTCGATAGCCGACTATTCTTGCTCCCTGAGAAGGATCGTGCAGAGATGGTTAACTACTACTACGATCGAGCTAAGGAGAGGAAGCAAGAGGTTGTTCTGACATACAAAAACCTCGATCTTCCAGTCGACTCAGCTGTGATTGATCTGGAGCAGGGGCGTATGGACGAGAAGACCGACTACCCTTGGTTGACAGATGCCTCATATGCGTGGTATGGTTGGAGCTGGAAAGCCGACCTAGTCAACAAAACTCCAAATGATATTGTGGATGAGTTGGTAGATATCGTAAGTAAGAATGGTTGTTTGATATTGGGTATCACCCCAACAGCCGATGGTGTTATTCCGCGCGAGCAACGTGAGGGTATGCTACAGGTTGGTAGATGGCTCAAAACCAATGGCGAGGCGATATATGATACGCGTCCATTTGTAGTCTATGGCGAGGGTACAACAAAGTTAAAGGAGAATACCTTTGGTGGTGTTGTGGCGCGTGGTGTGAAGTTTACCGATACAGATTTCAGATTCACAACAAATGGGGACTACCTCTATATTATCCAGCTTGCAGCTCCAAAGTCGGGCGAGAAGTATACGATAAAGAGTTTGGCTAATGGTAGTGCCGCAGGTCGTATGATTCAGAAGGTATCGATGCTTGGCTCAAAGGAGAGCATAGCGTGGAGTCGCAACTCTGAGGGTCTAACTATCGTAGCACCTCAAAGGGGCACTGCATTCGAGGAGGCTGTTGTATATAAGGTAAAACTTAAATAAAATGACACAAAAATTATCACAAAGAGGCAGAATTTTCGGATTCCGCCTCTTTGTGATAAACAATTATTAGTGTTCGATAAAAGTGTACAATTTGTATTGGTACCTCGTTTCGGCTCTGAAAGAGTCGTCATCCTGAACTTGTTTCAGGGTCTCTAACTATCAGTGTTTCAGATTGTTTGCAGAGATCCTGAAACAAGTTCAGGATGACGTTCCTTGCGGAACGTATCTCAAATGGGATTGCTCGGAAAGTTTTATCAGACATATTATAATATATGTCACCTAATTCAAGATGATACCATGTAGCGAGACAGGGGTTGTCGGGCTATTCTGCTTGAATCGAATCGAGAGGCTCTTTGTTGTGATAGGTTGGTCGAATGTTACTCTGCTTAGTGCCAAGTGGTTATCTTTCACTTCAGATAGCACATTGCCCTCCGCATCACAAATCGTATACTCTTTAACGCACTGAGGTATAGTATTGTAGAGATGTCCCATCTGGTTATTCTCCAATGCTTGGTTCGAATCGGCATCGAAGAGCAGGGTAGCGGATGATATCACCTGCTCGCTCTCCCAAATCAGCTCTACGCAAGGGGCTGCATTATCCAACGCTGCAATCCAACAGTTCGAACTACTCACTGGTCGATACTCACAATTGTAGAGGTTTGCCCCCTCGAAGCTCTTCAGTGCAGGTGAGAATCCAAGTGCAATATTGTGGTGCTCTGGCCATCGCTTAGGACACCAAAACTCGAAGGCTTCGACCCCAATATTATCTGGAGGGGTCTGCTTTCCGTAGTTTGAGACCGCAGGATTGACCGTATTGTATACCGCAACCGTTCCCGAGAGTGTAACATCCGAATATGCCAACTTCACAGATTCATTCTTCATGAATGTTACAAATAAGTAGTGTAAAACAATTATTGCCATATTTTTAAAAGCACTCTTGAAGCTATATTTTTCACTATTAAATTTCAGTATAAGTAGCGCAAAATAATTATTGCGATATTTTTCGTATTTTCTT